>NZ_JBIUCF010000103.1:0-19549 GCF_044593615.1 Nonomuraea sp. NPDC051941 | reverse complement strand
AGGCCGAGCGCGGCGAGCTGGTCCTCCTGGCCCTCACGGTAGGCCTGCCGGATCTGTCCGGTTGCGCCGTGGCAGATCCTGCGGGCGAGGCGGTGCCGGGATTCCTGGACGGTGAGTTGCTTGTTCAGCCGCCGGTGGTAGGAGTCGTCGATCGGGTCGAGGACGGACAGCAGGTGCAGGGTCTTGTCGATGCGGCCGTAGTCGGCGAAGGCCTGCCCGAGCAGGGTGGGGTTGCCGCCTCGGGAGAACATGCGCAGCAGGTCGTAGGCGCGGACCTGGTTGGTCACGAGGGATCCGGCGACCCGGGTCATGTCGGACCATTGGGTGTGGATCTTCTTGCGGTTGATCTTGTTGCGGGCGATCACCTCCAGGGGCCCGTAGTCGCTCGGGGCATCACGGCCGGGGACGTCGGCGCGCCAGAACCGTTGGTCGCCGAGGTCGGCGAAGCGGGGCGCGAACCGGTAGCCAAGCATGGAGAAGATCCCGAACACCATGTCGGAGTCGGACGCCTGATCGGTGGTGACAACCTCCGGCTTGGGGCCGGCGTCGATGTTGATCAGGCAGTCGAGGATGTACAGGGAGTCGCGCGGGGTGCCGGGAACGACCACCTGCCCGATCCCATGACCTGGTCGTTGACGGCGTTCAGCAGGGTGATGCCGCGCTTGTACCCGAAGTACTTCGGGGAAGGGCCCGCGTTGATCGTCTGCACAGGGACGACGAACCGCAGGCCGTCGACCGAGGCGAGCAAGCCGCCGCCCCACTGCGTGACGATCGGGACGGACCGCTGGGCCTCGGTGAGGATCGCGTTGGCCGCCGCGTGGGTGTCGGATCGCACGTAGTTCTGGTCGACGTGCGACAGCCGGCCGCGGGTGAGCGCCTCGTCCCCGTCCTTGATCACCGGGGTGAGGCCGACGTTGCAGGCCTCGGCGACCAGCAGCGCCACCAGCGATCGGGGAAGGTCGTGCATCCGGGTGGAGATGTCGGCCAAGTGCACGTAGGCGTCCAGGAACCCGGTCCAGGAGTGCACCTCAAGAAGCAGTTCGGGCAGGTCGATCCGAGGGAGCATCGCCTGGCACGCCGCCCGCAGCCACGTCAGCGACAGGCTCTCGCCGACCGCGCCGAGCTTGTCCACCGACAGGCGCCCCCGACCGTCGGCGGGCGTGACCACCCGGACGCGGGCGTCCTCACCGGCCTCTTTTAACCGGGCGGCCATCTGCTTCCACGCCGTGTCCAACGCCAGGAGCTTGCCGTCCAGGTGCCGCTCGACCGGATCGGTCAGCGACAGCGACGCCAGCACGTCCTCTTGAACCGCCTCCCATACCCGGCCGTCCAGCAGGTGAGCGCGGGGATCGGCCCACCGCAGCGACGGGGTGGCGAACACGTCCCGAACCGACAGCGCCCGGTACAGCGCCTCCAGCACGCACACCACATAGGCGTCTCGGTCCACCGCGTCCGGCGGCAGAGCAGCGTTGGCGAACACCGCCCGCTTCCACGCCGGCGTCACCAGCGCAACATCGATCTCCCTCGGCAGCAGCGGCTTTCGCGACACCTGCCGGCGCGCCAGCTCCGGCAGCCGCCGGACCGCCGCGAGGACCTGAACGCCCCCGGCCGCCGCCCCCAGTGACCTCGATTCGCCCAGCAGCTTCAGGAACGGCCGAACGGTGTTGTACTTGTCCACCAGCGCTGCCCGCAGTGCGGCCTCCGCCGCGCCGTCATCGTCAGGGACCAGCTCCTCCACCGACTCCAGCGCCGCCAGGACCTGCTCCTTGGTCGACCCGGCCTCCTCGGCGACCGCCGCCCACAACGCCGCCGGATCCAGATCTGCGTTCGCCTCGGCGACCAGGTCGAGCTGCTCCACCAGCACCCGGCCCGCCCGCGACAACAGCCTGGACGCCTTCTCCAGCTTCGGCAGCATCGCCAACCGGTCACCGCCCGACCTTCGGCGCCGGGCTGATCAGTCTTGTGGCAATCAGCAGCGCGAACAGGTCGAGCGCGTCGTCGATCGCCTCCGCCTCCAGGCTCCGGGTCACCGCCACCAGCGTCGCGGTCCGCCGCGGCTCCAACAGACGCGCCAGCAGCGGCGCCTTGCTACCCGCCCCATGCCGCGCCAGGGTCTTCATCCGCCGGACCGGCACCTTGGACACCTCGACGCGCCCCAGCTCGAACCGGGCCAGGTCATCGACCCGCTTCAACGCCCGCACCATCTCCGCCCCCGACTGCCGTTTCGGGGCCTGCCGCAGCCGCTCCAGCTCCGAAAACCTCGCCCCCTCCGGAACCTCCAGCAGACCCACCAGCGAGCGAGGAAGACCCGAGTCCGCGCGAGCGGCCTGCCGCGCCACCGCCGCATACAAGCGCTCATCGGTCCGCTCCCGGACGCTGGCGACCAGCCGTTCCAGCACCCTCACCCCAGGCAGCAGCACCCGATGCCGCCGCAACCATGCCACCGACTGGTCGAACAGCGCCGTCGGGCCCTCCGCATGCGTCCACGCCCCGACCATGAAGGAATGTCAAGAACCCCTTCGCCAGAACCCGACCATCCCACGAGCTCCGGTCCTCGAACACGTGATAGCCGTAGGCGTCCCGGATCATCCACGCATGGTCATAGGCCGTCTGCGGCCGCACCCCGTACCACTTGACCTGCGACGGATCATCGATCCCCAACTGCTCGGCCAAGTAATCCACCACCGGCCACGGCACGGCGAGCGGATCCTCCAGGAACAGCCCCTTGTACCGCACCGTCCCGATTTGCAATGCCACCCCGAGACGATGCGCATCCTGACGCGACCGCGCGATCACGTTCCGATCGAACGCGTCCAGGAAGAAGAACTTCTCCAGATCCGACAGCGACGGCAGCTCCTCGAACTCCGAGTACTGGCCCGAAAATAGAACCTCAGCCGGGCACGCGGCAGCACCCGGCGGAGCGTCAGCGGAGCCGGGTATCGGTTGAGGTCTGAGGGTTAGGCCACCTCTTCTTCCGCTGGGCGGGTGGCAGCAGGGATGGTGTCAAGTGTGACGGTGTAGCCGAGGCGCTCCAGGCTCTTGACGTGATTGCGGACCTGTCTGCGGTGGTGCATCCGCGTCTCGTAGTAGTCGGGGCCGAGATCTTCGTAGCGCATGCCGGGATTGGACAGCAGACAATAGATGATCTTGAGCTGGGTGTTGCCGGTGGCGACCTGGGCCTTGGGCTTGCCACGGCGTTTGGCCAGGCGTCTGTATCGGGCTCCGAGCCGGGTCTTGGTGCGTCCGGCTGCTGTGGACGATTCGCCGAGCACGGCGCCGATGTACCGGTTGCCTTTGGTGCGGGCGTTGCGGCCGATGAGCTTGCCGGCCGACTGTTTCATCAGCGGGCAGAAGCCGGACCAGGACACCAGGTGGGCAGCGGTGCGGAACCTGGACATGTCGATGCCACACTCGGCGAGCAGGTCCTGGGCGCTGCGTCGCCCGAATCCGATGACCGAGTCGATCTGCGCGAGCTGCTCCTCGTAGGGGATCAGGAGAACGTCGATCTGCGCGGTGACGTCGTCGATGTCGGCGCTCTGGCGGTCGATGCGATCCAGCATCTTGCGCAGTAAGAACGCGTGACGCTCTTGGAAGGTGTCGGCACCGTCAAGGGCCTCCACCAACTTGGGGACCTTGCTACGGACCCGGCCGACCGCCAGTTCTGCCAGCGTCCGCGGGTTCTTCTGGCCCGCGATGAGCGCTTCCATGATCGCCCGGCCGGACACGCCGTGCACATCGGTCAGTACGCAGGACAGCTTGATCAGAGCGTCCTCGAGCAGCTTCTCCACCCGCTGCTTCTCCCGGGTCCGCTCCTGGGTCAGGTTCCGCCGGTAGCGGGTATGCAGCCGGATCGTCCGGAACTCCTCGGTGGCCACGAAACAGGCCGCGAGCATGCCCCGCTCGAAGTTCTTGGCCAGCCAAACGCAGTCGGCCTTGTCGGTTTTCGGCCGCCCAGGTAGATGCTTGACCTGCTTGGCGTCGGCCAGAACGCAGTCGAAGCCCTCGGCCTCCAGCCGGAAGAACGGCGCCTTCCAGTAGTCACCCGTTGCCTCCATCGCGACATCGGTGACGCCGTGCACGCGCAGCCAGTCCGCCAGCGAGAGCAGTTCTCTCTTGGTGGTGCCGAACGTACGGACCTCTTGAGCGCGGTGCTTGGGGTTCTTGCCGCCAGGTATCCGGATACACACATCCACCTGGCCTTTGGCGACGTCCAGCCCGCATACCCGCTCCAGGTACAGTGGCTCGTCCTCAACATCCTCCACGGGGCCTCACTCCTGATCGGGGGTACGGAGCACGCCGCCCGGGGTACCGGGGCGAGCGGAAAATCTGGCCCGCGTGCACGTAGCGACAAGGAACAGCCCTAGAAAGATCGGTACCCGGCGTCAGACTCAAGGACGGGCTCTACCGCGCCAAGTTCACTCGACGTCGCAGGCGGCGTCCGACCATCGTGACGCAGAAGTCCGGCATCACCACGATGATCGCCGAAACCGATCGAACCTCGCAGCCGGACCCTTCGGACACGGCGGGTCAGCACCGCATTTTCACGCCGGAACCGGCGTCACGCGGCGATACAAAGACTCAAGGGTTATTAGTTACATGGCGTGTCATCCGCTTCTAGCGGTGGATCTGGAGGAAGTGTTTCGTGTCGTCGCCGCAGTGCGCCCTCCCGGCCAGCAGGAGACGGGAGATGGTGAGGAAACGAGTGATCGTGAAGCCGTCACCGCAGATCTCGCCGCCGACGTCGCGGTAGTCGCGGGTCCATCGTCGCCCGTCGTAGCGCAGCAGCGTGACCTGCGTGGGTCGTTCGTCGCCACCGTCGTCGACACCGGCCACCCACACGTCGTCAGCGGCGAAGGCGGTGACGCTCTGCAGACTCACCTTCCACCTGGGAAACTTGATCTTCTTCCAGGAGGTGCCGTTCCAGTGCAGGACCAGCGGCCCGCCCGGCCGCCCGTACTGGTCGCAGGCCCACCGGGTACTGGTCTCACCCACCGCCCACACGTCGGACGGGCTGTTCTGCCAGATGTGCCGCAACGAGCCGCGTCCCAGGCTGGGAAGTCTCATCTGCGTCGGCGCGCCACCGGGGGACGCGCTGTGCCAGATCGCCGGGTGCGAGTCCGCGCATCGGCCGCTGGACGACATGCCCACGATCCAGACGTGCCCCGCTCCGGCGTCCACGGCGTTGAACCTGCCGCCACGCTGATACTCCCGCCTGCTGAAACGCCTGCCGTTCCACGTCAAGAGGACAGGTGAGCTGATCTCGCCGGCGTCCGCCGAGCCGCGTAGCCCGATCAGCGCCGCTCGCCGGCCGTCCACGGCGACGTCGGCCAGCCAGTCGGTCAGCCAGCGGTCCTTGCGGTCTTTCAAGGATGTGTACAGGTCCCACGACTCTGCGAAGGGCGTGTGTATGTCCCAGTTCCGACCGTCCCAGCGCAAGGCTAACGGGAACTGTTTGGTATCTGCGCTGCCCTCCCCCATGGAGTCGACGCTGCCGACGACCCAGGCATTGCCGGACCCGTCGGCGTCCACTGCTCTGAAGTCCGAGCTGAGGTCGCCGAGGATGCGACCCTCGGTGCTCTGCTCGGACCGCCATCGCAAGCCGTCCACGCGCAGCAGGATTCCCGAGGAGGAAGCGTCGTCCTCCGCTTCCGCGTACTGACCGACCGCCCAAGCCGTGTCGGGACCCGTCGCAGCCACATCACTCAAAGCGATGCCGTCCGCCTGCTCACCGTTCGGCTCCAATGGCTGCCATCCAGGCACCGGAACCGCAGAGGCCGTCGGGGACGACTGCGGCGCTGCGCTCGACACGGCGGTCTTCGGCGAGCCTGCCGAAGACTGCGGGGCGGACAGCGGCGATGGTTCGGCGGCGCAGGATGCCAGCGCGAGCACGTAAGCGATCAGCATCGTCCTGCTGCGCAAGATCCTCATGCCCGCGCATTATGGCAGAGCCTTACCTATCGGATATCCGGGCGTCGGGGCAATCGTGCCAACGCATTCACGGATGACCTAACGACCGATCGCCAAATGAGTCAGAGTCTCAGTGGGCATTGCGCGAGTTGATGCCCCCGTCCTTGCTTTGGGGAAGGCGGGCTGGTCAGGGCGCTATCAGCTGGGCTGGGGGCGTGGCTGAACGAACAATCCTGGCTCGGTCTCGACGAGAAGGCCCTGGTTGACCAGGCGCTTGAGCTTGGCGCGGAGGTTCTCGGTGTTCGGCTTCACGATGGGCAGGGTCCGGGTTCTTCGGCGAGGGACAGCAGGGTCTTGCGGGTGATCCGCAGGTGCTCGATCGCTTCGTGCAGTTCGCCGAGGTGCGCGGTCATGCCATCGATGCCCACCAGGGTCTGCTCGGTCTGGCCGGTCAGGGCCCGCTCGCGGGCGTCGATCTTGTTCAACAGCCACGTGCCGGGTCCGGTTCCTGCGCATCTGGCCTGGTCATGTCGACCGCCACGACGGTGCGGGGGTGCGGGTCAGCCGGCGGGACATCACGTCGGTCATCGCCCAGTACACCCGTGATTCGGACCTGGCCGGCAGGTGTTCGTGGTCGCGGACCAGGAGCCGGTGCAGCATCAAGGTGCCGTACGTCTGCTCGACGATCCATCGTTTCGGCTGGGGGACGACCCCTGGTCGGCGGGGTTGCGTTCGACGATCTCCACGTCGATCCCAAGCCCGGCCCCATGGTCGACGACTGTCTTCTTGAACCCCTGATCGACCAGGGCCTTGGTCGCCATGCCGGAGGTCTGGGCTGCGACCCGGTCCAGCAAAGCGGTCCCGGCAGCGTTCTCGTGTGCGGAGGCGGCCAGCACAATCACCGCGATGACCAGGCCGAACACGTCCACCGCCAGCCCTCCCTTGCGGCCCGGCACCTTCTTGGCCGCGTCCCTGCGCGTCGTGGTGGCGGGAGCCCGGCCGCCACGTGGACGTTCTCGGTATCCAGCACCACCGGACTCGGATCGGCTAATCGTCCCTTCTGCTCCCGCACGTGCCAGCGCAGCAGGTCATGGATCTTCTGGGCGGTGCCGTCGTCACGCCACTTGGCGAAGTAGTAGCAGGTCGCGCTGCCGGGTGGTAGGTAGTCCCGCTGGTCCGCCCTCGGCAGAGGATCGCGTTCACAATCTCGCGCATCTCGTATTGCCCTGGTGGCCTTTGACGGAGCGATGCGCGGCCTTCCACGCCGTGATGATCCGCTCGATCACACTGCGACATCGTGGACATCAACTCGCACAACGCCCCTCGCCGCCCAACACAGGGAACGCGCCCGCATCCGCAGCGAGAAAGGCATTCGCTGGGGCGGACGCCCCGTCGCCGTCGCAGCCTGATCAAATGACCCCAGCGGAGAACGTCAGATCCTCGCACTACGGGCGATGCGGTACAGCACGTTCGGACGCAGTGGCCCTTCGGGTTCGGTGGGGTCGTCGAAGTCGTCGGCCGGGTCCCGGGTCATGCCGATCCGGCGCATCACCGCCTGGGAACGAAGGTTGGTGGCCGTTGTGACAGCGAGAATCTCAGGAAGCTCAAGAGCGTCAAAGCCGTGGGCCAGGACTGTCAGCGCAGCCTCGGTGGCGTAACCCTGGCCCCAGGCCGAGCGGGCGAGCCGCCAGCCGATCTCCACTCCTGTGAACGGCATGTGGTCGTCCACTTCATCCAAGCCTGCGAAGCCGATGAACTCGCCCGTGGTCTCCACCTCAACCGCCCACCACCCGTAGCCTCGCTGGTCGAACTCGGCCTGAAATCGCGACACGGAGGCATCGCTCTGTTCGCGGGTAAGCAGGTCGCCCAAGTGCTCCCGGACCTCGGGATCGGCATTCATCGCCGCCCACGGTGCAAGGTCGGAGTCACGCCATCGGCGCAAGATGAGGCGATCGGTACGCAGTTCAGCCATGCCGCCCAGCCAACATGAGCTCTGGCCCCAGCGGCAATCACTTTTCTTCTGCGTGACACCGCCACCCAGAAACACAGATCGCTCCCAGGGTGAACGAAGCGGCCATCGACCCGGCGAACCTCTGCGGTCAGAGCACTCCGCGGTAGAGATTCACCTGACGGAAGCCGAGCGGGCTCGGCTGATCGGCATGTCGGTGGAATCGTCGAGCCCGGCGATCCGGGCGAAGATCGTGTTGGCGTGCGCGGTGCCGGGAGCCGGCAATGCGCAGGTGTCGCGGGAACTCGGAATAGCCGTGGGCACGGTGCGAAAGCAGGGTGAAGTCGAACAGTCGCAGCCACTGGAGTTCGGATCTACATCGCCACTCCCAGCTGCCGGAACAGGGGCTCTGAAGACTTCATCCGGAACGGACACGGTGAGTCCGCTTCAGCGCGGGTCGGCGGCGAAGGCGAAGGCTGCGGCTCGGTCCCGCAGCAGGGCGGCGAGTTCGGGAGAGTCGATCACCTCGAAGGGCCATCGCACCCAGAGCAGGCCGCCGGCGAGGACCTCCAGACGTACATCGGCGATGCGCCAGTGTGTCGCTGCTTGACCGGTGGCGGTTGTCGTCGGGGCGAAGTCCGCGGCGAAGCCACCCATGTACGCCTGTACCTGTTCGATCGGGGCGTGGATCAGGATCGTCGCTGTATGTTGCCGAGGCGGGGCGCCGAGCTGGCTGGTGACGAACGCGGCCGGGTCGCCTCCGGGGACCTCCCGCGGCTCGAAGCGCACGCCCGTCGCCGATGCGCGCGTGATCCGATCGACGCGCAACACCCGCCAGCCGCGGTCGAGGTCGCGGCAGACGAGGAACCACCGGGTCTGCCGGGGCACCAGGGCGGCAGGCTCGACGTGGCGCGGGGACTCCCGTCCGGTGTCGGCGCCCTCGGTGCTCATCACGCGCAGCTGGACCCGTTCCGCGTCCCGGCACGCCAGGGCCAGGACTGCCAGCACGTCGGCGTTCATCGGAGCCGGATACGCGCCGGCCACTGCATTCGGTGTGTCGCCGAGGGCGACCGAGGAGCGCAGCGCCCGCACCCGCCGGCGCACCGCCGGGGGCATCACCTGCTCCATTTTGGCCAGGGCGGTGAGCGCGACCTCGCCCCCGCCGGCAGCGCCGTTTGCGGCCGACGAGGCGAGGGCAGCGGCCACGGCGAGCGCCTCGTCCGGGGTGAACACCAGTGGCGGCAGGTCGCTGCCCGTGGACAGCCGGTAGCCGCCGTCGGGGCCGCGACGTGCCTCGATGTGATAGCCGAGGCCCCGTAGCCGTTCCACGTCCCGCCGAAATGTGCGGCCGTCGACGCCGAGGCGGTCGGCGAGTTCGCCGCCGCTCCAGGACCGGCGGGCCTGCAGCAGCTCCAGCAGGCGCAGCGCCCGCTCAGCCGTGGTCTGTTCCGGCATACTCGCCAAGTCTAGGAGAAATAGGGACAGAAAATGTCCTAAACCCCTCTTAGGTTGGGGTTCAAGCCGGACGGACCGGCATCATTTCCTAAGGTGAGCCCATCTTGACCATCCTTGTCACCGGCGCGACCGGCGCTGTCGGTCGTCACCTCGTCACGACCCTGCTCGCCCGCGGCGCTGCCGTACGTGCGCTGACCCGCAAGCCCGATGACGCAGACCTGCCGGCCGGGGTCGAGGTCGTCGCCGGCGACCTGGCCGACGCCGCCACGCTCGGGTCGGAGGTGTTCGACGGTGTCGATCGCGCTTTCGTCTTCCCCGCTCAGGGCGTTGACGCGTTCGTCACCGCGGCCGTCGCCCACGGCGTCCACCGTTTCACCGTGCTGTCCTCCCTCGCTGCCGCGAAGGAGTTCCAGCGCGACCACGACTCGGCGAGCCAGCTCCACCACACCGCGGTCGAGGCCGCCGTGACCGACCGCACCGATGCCTGGACGATCCTGCGGCCCGGCACCTTCGCCGGCAACCTGCTCTCCTGGGCCTGGCAGATTCGCTCCGGCGTACCGATCCGGGCGCCATACCTCGCATCGGCACAGGCCCCGATTCACGAGTACGACGTCGCCGAGGCCGCCGCCGAGACCCTGCTGTCCGACGACCATCTGGGTGAGGCGATCCCGCTCACCGGCCCGCAGGCTCTGACGCGCTCCGAGCAGGTGGCGATCGTCGGCGAGGCATTGGGACAGGAGATCCCGCTGGTGGAGATCACGCCCGAGGAGTTCCGCGCCGAGACCGCACAGTTCATCCCCGAGCCGATGATGAAGATGCTGCTCGACTACTGGCACGACACCCTCACCGTCCCCGACGTCCCACGTCCCGTCACCGCAGTGACCGGGCGACCGGGCCGCGCTCTGGCACAGTGGGCCGCCGACCACCGAGCCGACTTCGGGGCCCCCTGACGGGACCGGGCAGACGCGATGGCCGGGCAGGAGCCGCCGAATCCGAATCCGCCCGACCATCGTGAGCCGCCAGGACCGAGCAGACAGGAGAGGACACCTGGACCGCGCCGCCGGCCAGGTGCCGTCGACTGATGAGCTCTGCTGGATCCGCGCCTACCTGCGGATGCGACCTTCCGCTCTCGAACGTGTCCCCTGCCGCCAGATGACGAATCGCCGCTCTGTGCCGCGACCTGGTCGACATCTACGCCGTCCGCGACCGGTGCCAAGCACTTTCGCCCTGCTCGACCGACGCTGTGCCTTGCCCTGGCGCCACCTTGTCGTTCTGCTCCGCCGTGGATGCCAAGCGCATCACATGTCGGCTCGCCGGGGTCTGCGGCCGATCGCGGCTCGTGGGTAGGTCAGGCCGAGGTGCGCGGCCGGCGGGTTGTTGAGGTAGTCGCCCCAGGCGCACTGCGCTCCGACGGTGCGGGCGCTCCTGGACGAGCCGGCCACCTTCACCCATTGACCATACTACGTTAAAAGAAGTATTGTCGCTGCCCTCATCAAGATCATGTATTGATGGAGGTAGCTCATGATTTTAGGCGGCATTCTCGCGTCCGTCCTGCTGACTGGCGCGATCACCGTGGCGCCACCACCGGACCGGCCCGAGCCCGGCGTACCGTCCGGCGCCGTCACCCTGATCACCGGCGACCGCGTCGTGGTCACCGGCGGGGGCGTACGTGTGGACCCCGGGCCAGGCAGGCGGAGCGGATTCACCCGGCAGGTGATCGAGGGCCACCTGCACGTGATCCCGTTCGACGCCCGCCCCCTGATCGCCCAGGGCGTCCTGGACCCGCGGCTGTTCGACGTCACGCAACTGCTGACCTGGCGCTACGGCGACGCCGACCGGTCCGACATCCCCATGATCGTCCAGTCGGCGGACGTGCCGGGGGCACGGCGGCTCGCCGGGCTCGGCATGTCCACCCTTCAGGTCCCCAAGAAGAACGCCGCCCAGACCTGGAAGGACCTCACCGGCGGACCCCGGGCGTTGACGGCCGGCAAGGGCAAGCTCTGGCTCGACGGCCTGCGCCCCTGGACGCTCGACAAGAGCGTCAAGCAGATCGGCGCCACCGAGGCCTGGAAACAGGGAATGACCGGCCAAGGCGTCACGGTGGCCGTACTCGACTCCGGCTACGACCCCGACCACCCCGACCTCAAGGGCGTGGTCACCCACGAACGCAACTTCTCCGACGAGCCCGACATCGGCGACAACGTCGGGCACGGCACGCACGTCGCCTCCACCGTGGCCGGAGCCGGGGAGCAGTACCGGGGAGTCGCGCCCGGCGCCCGGCTGGCCATCGGCAAGGTCGGCGGCCTCTACGGCCCCTCGGACTCCGCGATCCTGGCGGGCATGGAGTGGGCCGCCACCGAGGTCAAGGCCAAGGTCGTCAACCTCAGCGTGGGCGGCCCCGACACCCCGGAGCTCGACCCCGTCGAACAGGCGGTGAACACGCTGTCCGAACAGACCGGCACGCTGTTCGTCATCGCCGCGGGCAACGACGGCCGCCAGGCCCCGGTGTCCAGCCCCGGCAGCGCCGACGCCGCCCTGACCGTGGGCGCGGTCAACGACGATGACCTGGTCGCCGCCTTCTCCAGTAGAGGCCCCCGCGAGGGCGACCACGCGATCAAACCGGACATCACGGCCCCCGGCGTGAACATCATGGCCGCCAAGGCGGGCGGCGGGCACGTGGAGTACAGCGGCACCTCGATGGCCGCCCCGCACGTGGCGGGAGCCGCGGCGATCATGGCCCAGCGGCATCCCGACTGGACCGGACGGCAGCTCAAGGCCGCCCTCATGGGCAGCGCGGCGGCCACGCCGGGCGCGACACCGTACGAACAGGGCACCGGACGCGTGGACCTCGTACGAACCCTGGCCCAGCAGGTCGTGGCCGAGCCCGCCGGCCTGTGGGCCGCCTTCCCCTGGGACGGCGAAGGCGAGCGGGTCTCGACCAAGACGATCACGTACGCCAACTCCGGCGACACCCCCGTCACCCTGCAACTCGGCACGCAGGGCGGTGACGTGCTGAAGCCGGCTCAGGAACGCCTCGAGGTGCCGGCCCACGGCACGGCGTCGGTCACGCTGACCATCGACGCCACCGGCAAGGCCCCTGGCGATTACCCCGGCATCGTCACCGCCGTCTCCGGCCAGGGCGAGATCCGTACGCCGGCCGGCGCGTACGTCGAGCCGGAGTCGTATGACGTGACCGTCACCGCCATCGGCAGGGAACCCGGTGACCCCTTCCCCTACGCCCAGATCTACGACCCGGAGACCGGCGCGGTCCGGCCCCTGGTGTTCCTGGGCGGCACGGCGAAGGTGCGCCTGCCCGAGGGACGATGGAACCTCTACGCCGACATCACCGAAACCACCTCGGTGACGGTCATTCACACCGCTCTGCGGATCGACGGCGGCGACCAGCAGATCACGTTGGACGCCCGCCAGGGCCGGCCGGCCGGCTTCGCCGTCGACGACCCCACGGCCGCGCCCAGGAACCTCGCCCACTTCGAAGTGCGGCTCGGCAAGTGGTCGCTCGGCTGGCGGGGCAACTTCGATCCCACCAAGGAGTTCTACGCCGTGCCCGTGCGCGAGGCCGGGCTGAGCTACCAGCTCAGGTCGATCTGGGACGCTACGGACGGCAGCGTCTACGACCTGGTCGACGCACGCGCCGGCGGACTTCCCGCCGATATGGGGCAGCGGGCCCGGCGCGCGGAGCTGGCGAAGGTGGAGGCGACGTTCCTCGCCGCCGGTGTCGCCGCGCAGGGGCGGCCGCACTTCGCCCCCAGGTTCGGTGACGACCGTAGCGGGTTCCAGGCGACGCTCCCGAAGGACGTGACGCTCCCCGGCACCGTGACCTACTACCGCACTCCCGGGCTCACGTGGGAGAGCGCGTTCGACACGGGCACGTCCTCGATGCGGGACGCCGGCAAGGTCGCCAAGCGCGGGCGTACCCAGGAGGTGTGGAACGCCCCCGTCGCCGGCCCCTCGTTCGCCAGACCGAACGGGACCCGCACCGGTGACGTGCTGTCCTTCGACGCCGGCCGCCTGTTCGCGGACGGCGCCGAGGGCAGGACCGGAGCCGACGACGCCGCGACCGGCACCGCGACTCTCACCCGCGACGGGCGGACGATCGCCGAGACAGCGCTCGCCAGTTGCCTGCGCAAGCCCTGCCAGCTCACCGCCACGCTGCCCGCGCAGCAGTCCGAGTACACGCTCACCACCTCGATGCGCAGGCAGGTGCCGCACACGGCACTGTCGTCGAGCGTGGAGTCGGTCTGGACGTTCACCTCCGCGAGCACGCCCGAGCGGCGAGCGCTGCCGCTGATCGCGGTCCGGTACCTCCCGTCCGGTCTCGACACGTTCAGCCGGGCCCGGACCGGCAGCGTGACCAAGGTACCGGTCCAGGTGGAACGCAACCCCGGCACGGCCCAGGCCAAGGTGACCTCGCTCAGGCTGGAGATGTCCTCCGACGACGGCGTCACTTGGCATCCCGTGCCGAGCGTCCGGAGCGGGTCCGGCTGGACGGCGACCGTGCCCAACCCGCGTACGGCCGGATGCGTCTCTCTGAGGGCCACGGCGACGGACGCGTCGGGGACGACGGTCAAGCAGACCGTCATCCGCGCCTACGCCGTCAACTGACAGGTGGGGAAGGGCCCGCCCGCCGGGCACTTCCCCACCCCCGGCGAGATCGGTGACGGTCACCGCGACGGCTTCACCTCAAGCCGGATGACCACCGCGGCTACGAGGAGTGCCGGGGTGGGCCGGACTGGGGCGCCCTGCCGTGATTGCTCATGATGGGGTTCCCCGGCCCACCCGCCGCACCCGGCCTGCGTGTCTCCACGCACCGGGCGCGCATCACCATGCCGAGCACCGTAACGCCTGCCGGTAAGGTCGGGGCGGAGCGGCCGGCGTGGTCTTCGGCGGCGCCGACCAGGATTTCAGGCCGGTGCGAACAACCGCCCCGGTCAAGTGGCCCGGCCGGTAGCGTGCATGGCCAGATGTGACAGCGCACGAGCTGATCACGTGCTGTGCCATTCGCAGAAGCGCGAGAGTGTGGTGTTCCTGCGCCTGTGCACCGACGCGGAAGGGCCGCGACGTGATCGTTTCCAAGGGGCAGAGTGCTGAACCGCGCCACGGCGGTCGAGGACTCCCACGGGGCTTCTGAGACTCTCGGCCCTCATCGAGGGCGGAGCTGAGTTTCGGGGCTGGTCGCGCAACCCGAGCTGGGGTCGTGGAGGCCACCGCGGTTGACCATACTTCATTGAACAGAGTATTGTCGCCGGGCATGCCAGAAAGATCCACATTGGCGCTGATCGTCATAGTCGCGTCCACAGCCTCCGACCGGGGCACAGGGGGACGGGCCACAACACGTCCAGGCGGGCGACTGTCGCGGCAGTGCTCGGCACCGGCCGCTTGCCGCCGGACCCGCATGACCTACCCGATCGGACGGTAGCCGGCTCGTACGCGAGCCACGGAAGAAGCAGATCACGCGCGCCGGGCGGAAGCCTCGGCGGTCGCGTGCGCGCGTGACGTTGAAATACGGGGAGACCGACCATGAGCACCATCAGAAAGACCGCCTTGACCCTGGCTGCGACGATCGTGCTCAGCGGCTGCGGGGGCGACGCCGAGCCGGTTGAGAAGGGCGCTTCACCTCCCTCGACGTCGGCCGCGACGGCACAGGATAAGAGACGCCAGTTCGAATCCGTCAAGGCGGACTGCATGAAGCAGAAGGGCTTCAGATACATCGCCTACGTGCCACAAGAAGATCCCATGACCGACGGGGAGCGCAAGCGCAGAGCCGGCGACTATGAGGCGTTGAAGGCCCAGCGGGCGAAGTACGGCTTCGGGGTCTTCTCGTCATACGTCTACCCGAAGGGCCCAGACGCCCCCGACAACATGCCCGACCTCTCAGGGGCCGACCCCAACGGGGACATCTGGACGAAGCTCTCCCCTGCTCAGAGCAAGAGCTACTGGAAGGCCGTGAACGCCTGCGCCGTCGTCGCGGCCAAGCAGGCCCTCGGCAAGAAGGTGGCGTCCGACACGGACCTGTTCGACCAGCTCGCCGCCGCCTCGGACAAGGCGACTGAGCGCGAGATCGACGGCGACGCCGAACTGGTCGAGCTGGCATCGAGCATGGCCACGTGCCTGACCGGCAAGGGATACAAGGTCTCCGGCACCAAACCGACGCAACTGTCGACCCGCGGCTGGACCGCCTTCCTCGACCAGGAGGACGAGATCGGCCGCAGGCAGCGCGAGGACGTTCCCGACGTGCCGTCACCCCCCAAGAAGGGCGAGATCGGGCGGACCTTCGGAGCCAGGCTCACCGCCGCCGAGGCCAAGCCGTACCTGGACAAGGAGATCAAGGCCGCTCTGGACGATCTGGAGTGCGGCAAGGACTTCTATCGGGTCTACACCCCCAAGTCGGAGGCCATCGATCAGAAGATCGCCGAGGAATTCGGCAGCTGACGCGGTCACGCTTTTGAGCCCGGCTGAAAGCCGTGAGCCTGTTCATTACGTAATTTTCAACCTGACGCGCCGTCCGCTGTCCGAGCGGCGTGTGCTGCTGGAGGGAACCGTTCGCGTCGATCCCGGCGGCCGGGGTTGCTGGAATGCCGTACTTACTGGTTACTGATGTTGAGTCGGCCTGGGGCGCGGTTTCAGCGTTGCCGCCGACCCGTTTTGCTTCCCGCAGACCCATCTGACCTGGCGGCATGTCGCTCCGGCGCTGGCAGACCGCTTCCGCGTTATTTGTCCCGACCTGCCCGGCTACGGGGCCAGCGCCAAGCCGGAGGGTGGCCACGAGCAATACGCCAAGCGTGTGACCGCGGCGACCATGGTGGCACTGATGCGGCAGCTCGGCCACGAACGTTTCAGCCGGGTCGGTCATGACCGTGGAGCGCTGGTCGCCTTCCGCGCCGCTTTGGATCACCCCGACGCCGTCGCCCACCTCGGCGTGATCGACGTCATGCCTACTGCCGACATGTGGGAGTCGCTGGCGGGCGTGGGCGGCAGCGCCGCTTCAAAGCGGATGTAGGACGAGCGAGGCCGTGTCTTCGGCTCGGGGACAACCAGGCCGTGCCCTCGGCCCGGTCCATCCTGGAGACCTTCGCCGCCGACGGATTCGCCGTCCTGCCCCGCGACTCCTCGAACTGGTCGACAATCAGGAGCCTGCACCGGGCCCGCGTCAACAGATCGTGCAACAGAGCGGGCTTGTCGGCCAGGCGATCCCGGACGTCGTCCGGAGCCTCCTGGCCGCAGAACCGCTCGGCGAGGCCCCGGACGGGGTCGCCGCGGGATTGTTCGGAGGTCCCGCTCGGCGTGAGGATCACGTGACCCTCCGGCCAGTCCTTGTCGGCGGCGGGGATGAGACCCGCCCGCAACAGCGACGACTTGCCCGCTCCCGAGGGCCCTGTCACCAACAGCGGCCCCTCCCGCCCGATCTGCGCCGACACCCGATCCCACAGCACGCGGGTCAGATCCCGGCGCCCGAAGAAGTACTGCACATGCTCGGGCTCGAAAGCGTCCAGCCCTCGATACGGACACCCGTCATCAGCCCGGCCGACGCGGGCATGCAAGTACGGCCCGAACGCTGGGCAACACCCCCATGCCACGCAGACCTACACCTTCCACGCCGAGGTCACGATCTTCGAGAAAGGGCTTGCCTCACGCCCTCGGCGCTAAAGGCAATGGCGTTGAACAACACCCTCTTAGGAAGGGCTGACCACGTCGACTCCGGGAAGGGGGACCGTACTGGTGAGGTCGCGTATCAAACTGTCGCGGGTTCTTGATGCTGAGGGCGCGGTAGCGACTGACCGTGATCTCCAGCGACAGACCGGCTTCACGCGCCGCCGGAGTACTCAAAACTGCGGGCTGTTGCGATACGCGGTCTAGCTGGACCTGATAGCGAGGTTGTGGGCCCACGCGAGCACCTGTGTCGCCAGCCCAGCATGATCTGCGCCGACGGCGTGGAACACGGTCGTGATGAGCTCTCTGCCCTGCGCCGCGTCTACCAGCGCGTCGTCGATCCAATCTTGCGGCGCGCTGCGCTCCCGTAGCCGGCGTTCCCGCTCGTCATCGGGGCAGTCCAGCAGGGCCCAGCGGACCGGCCCGTCCCATCGCACGAACGCGGGTATCTCGCTGGCGTCGGGGATCGGACACATCAGCAGCACGGGATGGCCGGCCCGGCGCACCATCGTCACGATGCGTCGCCACATCCGGTCGTAGGCCGGCCAGATCGGCGCCGCCTGTGGCTCCGCGATCGGCACGCCGATTAGCTCGCCGTCCTCGAGCAGCTCGTCCATGTCCATCACGACCAACCCGTCCGCCGCCTGAAGGAGGTGCGGCAGCAGTGTCGTCTTGCCCGCTCCGGGCGCACCGGCGAGCAAGTACAGGGGTGCGTGCATGCCCTTGAGGCGATCTCCCATCCAGCCGATGGTAGTCAGCCGGGCGTTGACTGCCACCCGGTTAAAAGACGGCGGGGATGCTAGATGTGCAGGTGAGGAGGATCCGCGCGACCAGGAAGCGCTTTCATCCCCGGCAGACTGCTCAGAACCGCCTCGCCCGGAGCCGAGAGCCCGCAGGACATGGTGGAGGCCAACCGTTCCCTCTACCTGCGCGCCCGAGCTGTCGGGGGTTGCCAGTACCCGGTCGGCTCCATACCCACCACGCCTGAGGAGTGGCGCACCCACTACGGCCCCGCATGGGCCGACTTCGAGGCGGCCCGTGAACGCTACGACCCCGACGGAATCCTCACTCCGGGCCAGGGCGTCTTCCCTCCGGGACCGTGAAGTCCGCAGCCGGATCACCCGTGCCGAGTTTCGCCACCAGGCGAAGGGCGCGGCGTTGCAGGGGGACGGCCGGTCGGGTCGCGCTGGGCGTTTCAGCCCGGGGTCGGGTAGGACCGCCGCATCGCTGCGGCGGTCAGGCTCGGCATGCTGAAGCCATCGTGACGCTGACCTGCGCCGTGTTCACCGGCCTGTGGCTGACCGCGGCCCGGACGCCGCGGGCTATCCCGGGCGGCGTCCCCATGCCGAGATCAGCGGCGCGAGGGTGAGGTCGAGCTCGCCGGCATCGATGGCGGCCAGGTGCGCGTCGATCTCGGCGTCGTGGGCCAACCCAGCGGCGAGCAACTCGGCGCGGAGCATGCGCACCGTCGCGCTCTCCAGCCGGTTGCAGGCTACCCCGCCGACCGGGAAGCAGCCGGCCGCCGTGACATCGGCCAGGCCGGCCGCACGCAACGCCCGCAGCAGCGTACGGCCGTAGCGCAGGTCGGCGCCGCGGCGGGTCATCAACTCCCGGACGGCGCGCCGCAGCCGGTTGGCGCGCTGCTGTGCCGGGCCAACCTCGTCGAGGCAGGCCAGCGGCTGCAGCTCGGTATCGGCGTCCTCGACCAATAGCCAGCCACCGGGGCGCAGCGCCGCCACCATTGTCGCCAACGCCCGGGCACGGTCGGGGACGTGGACGAGCACGAGCCGGGCGTGTACCAGGTCGAACGTGCCTGGCTGCGGCGGCGGGTCCCCGACGATGTCGTGCCGGAGCACCTCGTACCCGCCGTGCGGGTCCAGCCAGGCAGGATTGATGTCCGTGGCCAGCACGTAACCGGTTGGTCCGACGGCCGTGGCGAGTGCCTCGGGAATGCTGGGGCCTCCGGCACCGACCTCCCAGCAGCGCCAGCCCGCCTTCACTCCGAGCCGGTCGAAGTGTCCCCGTGTGACACCGTCGAACAGCTCGGCCAGCCAGGTGAACCGCTCGCCCGCCTCCGTCCGGGCGTTGTCGAGCAAGTAGCGGTGGTCCGGGGCAGACCGGGGGGTGTGCGGCGATGGGGGGCCGGATCCCGCGCCAGCAGTATTCACCGCCCCGACTGAGGTTGTGTCCGGCTCGGACCCAGGGTCGGCGAGGGGTTGCGATGAACTCATGCCTACATCCTGACGACCGATTGCGGTGACGGCGTTTAGCAGGTGGCGAGCATCTCCATGAGGGCCTCCCTTTCGCTGGCTTGCATGGACAGGCCCCAGTCGTGCTTGTGCGTGCGGCGCGACGGCCGGGGCGGCAGCCCCACGGCCGTCACCGACGACGACCCGGCGGCGACGGACGCGGACCGGCGTGCGGTCGCTGCTGCGGCCGGCACCTCGCACGCGGCGTTCCTCGGCCCGGGGCGGATGCCGGACGGTGGCTGGCCGGTCCGGTTCTTCACCGCCACCGCCGAACTGTCCGGCTGCGGCCATGGCACCGTTGCCGCGCAGGCCGTCCGGTTGA
>NZ_JBIUCF010000102.1:0-20096 GCF_044593615.1 Nonomuraea sp. NPDC051941 | reverse complement strand
CCGCGTCCTCGCCCGTCATCACGAGGTGGGAAAGACTGCTAAACGCGCGGCATCACTCACCGAGCACCGCGAGCAGGCAGGTTAAACGACAAGCTGAGAGGTTGCCCACGATGGTGACCTCGAGCCCGTCGAGTATCCAGACGGTGCCGAGCCCTATGACGATCATCCAGTGCCAGCGGGACCAGGGGAGCCGATCAAGGCGCGCGGGCACTTTGGTGGTTATGGTGCCGGTCTCCACGTCGCTCATAAGCTTTTGTGGCTACCCGCGTTCTTGCCAGGTAGGCTTCCTGGCCGATCATGTGGCTTAGGCGTCCCGGTATTTGTCCCGGACCTCGGGGAGTTGCCGGAAGCCGGCTGACCGATAGGTGGCGACGGCGCCGACATTGGAGCTCGGGGTGCAGACGATCGCGCTCGACGAGCCCAGCTCCTGGAGCGCGGCCGCCGCGGCGACGGTGATCGCCCTGCCGTAGCCGTGACCGCGATGTTCCAGGTGCACGCCCATCGGCTCGAGCAATCCGGGCTTGCCCGGACCGGCCGACCACACCGTCACCGCCGCCACCGCGTTGCCCTGGCCGTCGTACGCGACCAGGCACCGGCCGTCGGCGTACGGCGATCCGGCCGCCATCGCGTGCCAGCGCTCGTCCGTGAACGTCGACCCGCCGAACGATGCCCGCTGGACGGCGGACCGCACATGCGCCTGCTCCGGCCCGATCACCTCGATCCGCACCCCTGGATCCTTCACCGGCTCCGTGAGGTTGCGGCGCAGCGGTGTCCACGGCTCGTCGACGTTCCAGCCGTTCTCGGACAGCAGATCCTGGACCAGCGCGCTCATGGGCGCTTCGACGTTCACCTTCCCCTCGATCAGCACGCCGCGCTCCGGCTCGGTCACGTCCTCGACCAGCCGCTGCGCCAGTTCCTCGTCCCGATGGGCGTCCGGCGCGATCGTCAGCCGCAACAGGTCGGGCTGGTCCAGCAGCCCGATGGCGAGAATCCGGCCGTCCCGGCTCCACGTACGGACCGCCGCGGCCGTCGCCTCCGCGCCGAACCGCCAGAACCAGCCCAGGTCCCCCGGATGCAGTTGCATCGGCGCCCCTTCGTGCTGCCACTCCCGCAGCACGCCCACATCCTCGCTCAGCCTGCCAACGCCCGGCTCACCCGACACCATCGCCATGACCCCGA
Organism: Nonomuraea sp. NPDC051941; assembly: GCF_044593615.1. Classification (NCBI taxonomy): domain Bacteria; kingdom Bacillati; phylum Actinomycetota; class Actinomycetes; order Streptosporangiales; family Streptosporangiaceae; genus Nonomuraea; species Nonomuraea sp. NPDC051941. The sequence goes on along the minus strand of NZ_JBIUCF010000102.1, from coordinate 18,917 downwards.
TCACACTCCATCGCACCGGCACTCCGCACCCGGTTTTCGGCCGGCCGGCGTGAGGCCTCAGCTTCGTGGTCGCGGGTCAGGTGGCGGTGGAAACTGCTGGGAAAATCGTCGTGTCCCAGGGCGACGGGCCGTGTGCCGGAGAGCGAGATCTATCATGAAGTACCTGCTGCTGAAGCACTACCGAGGTGGCCCGGCCCCCGCGGTCGACCGGGCGCCGATGGACCAGTGGACGCCGGAGGAGGTCGACGCGCACGTGCAGTACATGCGCGACTTCGCCCGGCGCTTGGAGGAGACGGGGGAGTACGTCTCCAGCCAGGCACTGGCGCCCGGGGGCGCGTTCGTGCGGTACGACGGCGAGGGGCGCCCGCCGGTGACCGATGGGCCGTTCGCCGAGACCAAGGACCTCATCGCCGGCTGGATGATCATCGACGTGGATTCTTGGGACCGCGCGGTCCAGCTGGCCGGGGAGCTGTCCGCCGCTCCCGGGGCCGGCGGCGAGCCGATCCACGAGTGGCTCGAGGTTCGACCGTTCCTCACCGAGTCGCCCGCAGCGGCCGAGTGAACGAGTCACTGCTGCGGGAGCTCGTGCCCGCGGTGATCGCTGTCCTCGTCCGACGCGGAGCCGACTTCGCCTCGGCCGAGGATGCCGTGCAGGAGGCCCTGATCCGGGCGCTGGAAACCTGGCCCGACGATCCGCCCCGCGAGCCCAAGGCATGGCTCGTCGCGGTCGCGTGGCGCAAGTTCCTCGACGCCGCCCGGGCCGAGGCGTCGCGGCGGGGACGGGAGCTCGCCGTGAAGGTCGAGCCGCCCGCCGGTCCGGCGCCCGCCACGGACGACACGCTGCGGCTCTACTTCCTGTGCGCGCACCCCACCCTGCCGCCGAGCTCGGCCGTCGCCTTGACGCTGCGCGCGGTAGGTGGCCTGACCACGCGGCAGATCGCGACGGCGTACCTGGTCCCCGAGGCGACCATGGCCCAGCGGATCAGCCGGGCCAAGCGGCGGATCGCGGGGCTGCCGCTCGACCAGCCCGGCGATCTCGGGACGCTGCTGCGCGTGCTCTACCTCGTCTTCAACGAGGGCTACGGCGGAGACGTCGACCTGGCGGCCGAGGCGATCCGCCTCACCCGCCAGCTCGTCGCCCTGACCGACGAGCCCGAGGTCGCGGGGCTGCTCGCGCTCATGCTGCTGCACCATGGGCGCCGCGCGTCCCGTACCGGATCGGGAGGCCGCCTGGTGCCGCTCGGCGAGCAGGACCGATCGCGCTGGGACACCGGCCTGATCGCCGAGGGGGTGACGATCCTGCAGACCGCGCTGGCCCGCGACCGGCTGGGCGAATACCAGGCACAGGCCGCGATCGCCGCCCTGCACGCGGACGCTCGGAGCGCCGCCGAGACGGACTGGGTGCAGATCGTGGAGTGGTACGACGAGCTGCTGCTCCTCACCGGCAGCCCGGTGGTGCGGCTCAACCGCGCAGTGGCGGTCGGGGAGGCCGACGGGCCGCAGGCCGGCCTGGCGGCGCTGGCTGACGTGCAGCCCGACCTGCCCCGTTACGCCGCGGTGACGGCATACCTGCACGAACGCGCCGGCGACCTCGAGCACGCCGCCGACCTGTATGCGGAGGCCTCCCGCGCCGCCACCAGCGTGCCGGAGCGCGACCACCTCACCCGCGAGGCCGCCCGGGTGCGGCAACTGTTGCGTCCGTGAGTACGCCATCACGTTGGAGCTCGCCCTTGCTCGCGGAGGGCAGGGCCGAGGCCGAGCGTGGCACCAGTCAGTGGCGGCGGTGCTATCCGTGGCTGGCCACGGCGACCGGTGAGAGGGATTCGAGGCCCTCGTGCCGTTCTACGCGGCGGCGCGCGAGGGGAAGGCGGTCGTGGGCGGGGTGAGCTGACCCGCGCCTGCCTGCGGGTGGCCGACCTGCGTGACCCGCTGCCGTTCCCCGACGACTACCGCATCCTCGCCCGTACCCGAGCTTCCTGTTCTTCGTCCTGAATGCCGACTGAGGACCTGCCCTTAACCGATCACGGGAGGTGTTGCGCGGGCCGCTGTCGGCTGCGGGCGGCCCAGAACGTACAGGCCCTGCGGGCCGGCAGCGCACAGCGTGCTCGCGTCCGCGAGCCAGGCGAGGCTGGTGATCCGTTCGGCGGTCTGGAAGATGACCTCGTCGGATCCGTTCCACAGCTTGATGATGCCGTCCTGCCCGCCGGTGGCCAGCCAGGCGCCGTCGGGAGAGAACGCCACTGCGCCTACCCGGCCCCGGTGCGGCTCCGGGCAGGAGTGCTCGTGACCGTCCGGATCCCAGATGCGCACGACGCCGTACGAGTCTCCGGTGGCCAGCCGGGCGCCGTCCGGTGAGACCGCGAGCTTGATCGGCTCCCAATGAGGACTGCCGCCGAAGCTGCTGCGCTGCTCGCCCGCGCAGTCCCACACAGAAACCTGGCGGCCGCCCCCGGCGGCCAGCCAGGTTCCGTCCGGCGAGATGATCAGCGCGTTGACCCGCAGGATAGGGGAGTAGCGGAGGTCGAAGCGGAACGTGCCGTCGGCGTCCCACGTCTGGATCCAGTGGCCGTCCGCTGTGGCGAACCAGGTTCCGTCCGGGGCGATGGCCAGGGCGTGAATCCGCTGTTCCGCATGGCGGATCGTCAATGTGCGGCGCAGATCGCCCCCGCAACCCCAGAGCCGGACCTCGCCGCGGCCACCGCCGGTGGCAAGCCACGACCCGTCCGGAGCGATGGCCAGGGCCGACGAACCGTCCGACCCGCTCAGCCGGGCGCGCGGCTCGCCGCGAGCGTTCCACAGCCGGACGTCCTCGTAGATGGCCGCTGTGGCGAACCAGGCACCGTCCGGCGCGACGGCGAGCGCGGACACCTGCGTGGGCAGGGCACTCACCTCGGCACGCCGGTTCCCGTCGGCGTCCCAGACCCGCGCCCGGCCCCGGTCGTCGCCGACGACGAACCACGGCCCGTTCGCCGCGGCGGCCAGGGCGGTGACCGGCCCGGTCTCGCGCGGAGTCTCGACGAGCACGTCAGGGGCGGAGTCCCAGAGCCTGGCAGCGTTGTTGCCGCTGCTCGCGCTGGCGAGCCAGGCGCCGTCGGAGGCGATCGCGAGCCCGCTCATCCAGCCGGTGTGGCCGCTCAGTGCCGCCCGTGGACTGCCGTCGCTCTGCCACAGGCGCACCTGGCCGGCCGCGTCGCCGCCGGCCAGCCATGTGCCGTCCGGGGCGATGGCCAGGGTGGTCACCGCGGCGTCATGGCCATCGATGACGCCGCGCACGTGCCCGTCGCGGTCCTGGATGTGGATCTCGCCGGCGTCGCTGCCGGCCGCGAGCCAGGAGCTGTCCGGGGAGATCGCCAGACAGCGGCATCCCGAGGGGAGGGTGAAAGCTCTGGGCGAGGCGGTGAAGTGCGGGTCCAGGACGTGTACGACGCCGCGGTCGTCACCCACGGCGAGCCAGGAACCGTCCGGTGAGATCACCAACGTCGTCACCTGGCCGTAGCCGGGATGGAGGAGGGCGATCGGGATGCCGCCGGGATCCAGGATCATCACGCGGAATCCGTAGCCGGCGGCCAGCCAGGTGCCGTCCGGTGCGATGGCCAGCGCCGAGATCCAGCCCATGCCGGTGTCGCTGCGGTACGTGGCCAGCAGGCGGCCTCGCCCGTTCCAGATGCGGACGGTGGCGCTGTGGTCGCCGGTGGCCAGCCAGCTGCTGTCGGGGGCGATGGCGATCGCCGTCACCATGTCGTGGTGGCCGTCGAGGAAGGCGATGCGGTCTCCTTCGGGCGTCCACAGGCGGGCGGTGCCGACGCTGTGCTCCATGCTGATCGCGTCGAAGCCGTTGCCGTCGCCGGTGACCAGGAAGGTGCTGTCGGGGGCGATGGCCAGCGCGCTGACCCCACCCGGATGTCCGTCGAGAGTGGCCTGGAGGTCGCCGTCGCTGTTCCACAGGCGCACGATGCCGACGGCGTCGCTGTAGTTGGCGTTGGATTTCGGGCCGCTGCTCTCGCCGGTGGCCAGCCAGCTGCCGTCGGGAGCGATCGCCAGTGCGGCCACGCCCTTGGGGTGACCGGGCAGCAGGCGGCGCAGGTTCGCCGAGTCGCCCTCGGGGAGCGGCCAGCGGGCGGGCAGAAAGGGGACCTCGGCCTGTTCGGCGTACGAGGCGACCTGCGATTGCCGGCCGGGGATGGCGCTGAGCCGGGTCAGCAGGTCGGCGGAGGAGGTCAGGAGGTGTCCGAACGCGGAGAGCATGCCGGCGATCCGCCGGGCCGTCGGCGAGGACGCGTGAGCAAGGTCGGCCGCCGCGGCGGCCGTCCCGGATCGAGCGGTGCGCGGCACCAGCCAGCGGACGTCGGAGACGAGGTCGTTCACTTCGCCGTGCAAGCCGGCCTCTTCGAGGTGGAAGGCCAGGTTGTCCCATAGGTACGGCTCGCACGGCGGCAGGTTCCACCAGCCGCCGGGAGCGAGCGCTCTGGCCCGGGTGATCAGCCGGCGGCCGGCCATGACGAGGGCCGTCGATCCGGCTGCCGAGCGCAGATAGCCGCGGATGACGTCGTGCAGGGTGACCACGGCCATCGAGTCGGCGGCCCAGTGCAGGGTGAGCAGGCCGAGCTCGTGCAGCTTCTCGCACAGGCGCTCCGCTTCGGCCTTGGGGCATCCCCACAGCAAGGCGACAGCGTCGACCGGCACGTCGGTGTCCTCGGGCAGGACACCGAGGTCGGCGAACCGGGCCTGCTCCTCGCCCGTGAGCAGGTCCAGGCTGTAGCCGACGGTCGCGCTCACCACCTGCGCGCGCTCGTCGGTCACGGTGAGGTCGAAGGTCGCCGGTCCGTTCGCCCGCAGCCGCCGTAGCGCCTCCTCGGCGGCCGTGTCCACGACGGCGCCGCCGGCTCGCTGCTTGCGCAGACGGGCGTTGACGATCGCCAGCAGCAGCGGCCAGCGGCCGGTGGCGCGCAGCAGATCCCGTACGAGATCGGCCCGCATGTCCGGCAGATCACGGGTGAGCAGGTGGGTGGCCGCCTGCGGGGACATCTCGTCGACCTCGATCGTGGTGCCCCGCACGATGGACGGACGCCGGCTGGTGACCAGGAGCTGAGCATGGGCGGCCGCCGGCAGGAACGGACCGAGCTGGGCGACATTCCACACGTCGTCGATCACCAGCAGCACGGGCTTGCGACCGTCGAGAGCCTCGGCCAGCCGATGGCCGGCCTGCTCGGGATCGCCGAACTCGGGGCGCTCCCCATCGAGGTGGGCCACGACGTCGTTGATGAGGGAGGCGAGTTCCGCGCCGGTCCGGTCGCGGCCGAGCGTCACCCAGATGATGCCGCCCTTGAACCGCCGGCGGGCCTCCCGGCGATGGCAGATCTCGGCGGCGAGCGAGGTCTTGCCGAAGCCGCCCGCGCCGACGATGCCCGCGGTCAGCCCGACCGGCGCCGATCCCCGGCGCAGCGCAGCCGTGATCATGGCGAGTTCCGGCCGGTCGACCCATTCCGGATCCCGCGGCGGCACGCGGAACGACGGCACCCGGGCCTGGCGCTCGGACAATGTGGGTAACAGCAAGGTGAGGGCCACGATGAGCACGACGGCACCGGCGAGACCGGCGATCCAGGCGGGCCGGTTGGCGGTGACATCGTCCGGTAGGTAGTCGCTGACGACATTGACCGGCAGGCCGATCACGATGCCGAGCACCACGAGCAAGGCCGTCACCAAGGCCGGTGCGAGCGTCCTGCGGCGCGCCATGGATCACCTCGCGCTCACCTTAACGCCTTGCTGCAGCGCAGGTCATCCAGGTGTTTTCGCTGGACACACGTTCGAGGCCCGGGCAGGGCCGCGATGATCGCCGGCACCCTGACCCCCACACTGCCCTGCACGCCGCACCTGCCGACCGGGACCAGGCTGACTCCCCGGCGTGTGCCCCGCAACCGTGGCATCGGCACCGTGCCGGTGGGTTCCACGGCCGCCACGCAGGCAAAAGGCAGCGCGGCTCGCTCAGCTGGAGGGGAGCTGGTAGTGCGACACCACGACCTGGCCGTCGAGGACGCGCGAGTCGACGAGCCGCAGCTTGTGGCGCTGCTCCGGCGCGGCGAACAGCTGCCGGCCGCCGCCGAGCACCACCGGGTGCACGGCGACGTGGTACTCGTCGATGAGCCCCAGCTCGGTCAGCGCCGCCGCCAGCGCGGAGCCACCGGTGAGGAGCAGGTCCCCGCCGCCCGGCCGGGCCTTGAGGGCGGTGACCTCCTCGGCCAGATTGCCGCTGATGACGCGACTGGTCCACTCGTCACCCGGGTACGTACGCGAGAAGACGATCTTCGGCGTGGCACGCCAGAACGGCGCGAAAGCGGCGACATGCGGATCGTCCAACAGCGACTCGGCGTTCGGCCAGAACCCCACCATCATCTCCCACACCGGACGTCCGAACAGCAGCGTGTCGACCCTCTTGTCCAGACCTTCGGAGTACGCCGACAGCTCCGAACCCATCACCGGCCAGTCGAACTCCCCATCGGGTCCGTCGATGAACCCGTCCACCGACGCGTGCACCCAGTAGATGATCTTGCCCATGAGTAGCCTCCTCTTGTCCGTGCGGTCATAGGTAGGTCGGAGCCGACCGCTGTTTCTCGACATGCGATGGCGAGCAGGCTCGGCATGCCAAGGCGACCCTTCTGCGTCGCTGTCGCTGCCTGCGACTCTGGCCTGCCGCGACAGGCCGGGACATCCGTGCAGACCCCCTGACCGCCACGGAAGGGGCACGGATTCGCCACGGAGCCCCTCCGTGCACCTTGACGTCGGCGTCCACCGCCGACCACTACCCCGCTCCGGTGAACGTCGCGGCATTGACCTGGGCGTTCAGAGTGATCGCTCGGTGTTCCGGTGGGTGGCGCCCCCAGCAAGATCGCTCTTATCGATTAACGGATGTCCGGCGGTTCCTCAACCCCGGAACTGCAGGTCCTGCGCATCACTTCGAGTCGGCACGCTCCCGTCGAAAGACATGTGGGCGCGAGCGCGGCACAACAGGTCATGTTTTCTGGATTTTATTTTCTGGAAAATCAAAAATGGTAGGCTGCCGCCGTGACTCCGGATGCCAGTGTGGTAACGCCTTGCAAGCACTGTGGGTCGCCGATCGAGCAGCGGCGGGGGAGAGGGCGGCCCAAGGCGTACTGCCCCGAGAAGGACTGCCAGGCGGCGGCCAAGCGGGAGCGGGAGTTGCGGCGGGCCACGCCGGGGCTGGAGGGGGCGCTGGCCAGGGCCGAGCAGTTGTACGACCGGATGGAGAGCGGGCTGACCGCCGCCATCGAGCCGCTGGCGCGGGCACTGGCTGCGGAGCTGAGTCCGGCGGGGGTCGAGGCGAAGCTGAGCGCGATGCAGGCCGAGGCGCACACGCGCGTGGCGATCGCGCGTACGGAGCGGGAGCAGGCGTTCGAGCAGGTACGGCTGGCGCGCGAGGCCGCCGAACACGCCCGCAGGCAGACGGCCGAGATGCGGGTACGGCTCGAAGAGGCGCAGGCCGAGCGCGAGACGGCACTGGGGGATGCCGAACGGGCGCGGGAGCAGGCGCTGGCCGCGTTGCGGGAGGCCGCGAGCACCGAACGACAGGCGCTGCAGACGGCCGAGGAGGCGAAGCAGCGCGCGAAGACGGCCGAGCGGCGGGCCGAAGAGGCGCTGCATCGGGGCGAGTTGACGGAGCAGGCCAGGGACCAGGTCGTTCATGAGCTGGCCGAGCGGGCGGAGCTGGCCGAGCGTCGTACGGCTGAAGTCATGGCGCAGGCTGAGCAGCGCACCGCCGAGGCGCGGGCGCAGGTCGTACAGGCTCAGGAGGAGACCGAGCGGGCACGGGAGGAACGCGACCGGGCCCGGGACGAGACGGCGGCAGCGGTGCGGGAGCGTGAACAGGCCGAACGGAAGCTGATCGAGGCGCAGACCCGCGCAGAGGCGGCGGCACAGGAGCGGGACCGGACGGTGGAGCGGGCCGTCACGGCCGAACGGGCGGCGGCGGAGGCCGAGCGGGATCGGGCCGTGGCACTCAAGGAAGCCGAACGGGACCGGGCCATGACACTCAAAGAGGCCGAACGCGATCGGGCCTTGGCACTCAAAGAGGCCGAGCGGGACCGGGCGGTGGCGCTCAAGGACGCCTCGCAGGCGACGGCCGAGGTGGAGCGGCTGGAGGGGAGGGTGGCGGAGGCTTCCGCGTCGCTGACCCGGGAGCGGAAGCTGGCCTCCCGGGAGAAGTCCCGGGCCGATGCCGTGGCGAAGGAGCGCGACGGGTTGCTGGCGGAGCTGAGGCTGGAGCGGATGCGGCTCGAGGATCTGCGGGCCGAGTTGGAGGCGGCACGGGCGGAGGCGGCGCAGCTGCGGGAACGGGCGGTGGCCGCGGAACTTCGCTCGTCCTAGACGGCCCAGGACTCCCGAAGCCGACCCCAAGGGGGTAGCCGTAGTTGCCGCCGAGAATCGGGCGGGTAATCGCCGGCCAGCGATGATGCGGCCGATTGGCCGTGCCGATCAGGTGCTCGCTTGGAGCATGGCGAAGTCGGCATGGGCCTGCTCCACGGCCTTGGGATACGCCTGCCGCTTGTGGGTGCTCGGCCGGTGCCCGGTAGATGCTCGCCAGGCTAGGGTGCTGTCCCTTGCGCTTGCCGATGGGGATGATCAGGTCCGGACGGATCTCCTCCACCGATTCGCCGTTCGCGCGGTGGCGGAGCACGGTGTGCAGCATGTCGGTGATCACTGGCGGGCGTCCGCCGTGGTTTCCCTTGCGGGCGGCGGCATGCAGGCCTTCCAGAGTGGGCTCCCCGATGTTCTCGCGTTCGGTTTCGGCCATCGCGGCGAAGAATGCGAACAGCACCCGCCCTGTGCCGGATGGGTCGTAGATCCCGGTCAGCGGCTCGGCGAGCATCTCCAGGGCGATGCCGTGCGCGGTGAGGTGGTCGGTCGGCGCGGTCAACTCAGCCGAGTCGCGGCCTAGCCGCTTCATCTCGTACACGGTGAGGACGACTCGGCAGTGCGGGGCGTGCGCCTTGATCGCGCGGCAGGGCTTCAGGGCGGCTCCGAACTTCGGGCGAACCCGCATGCGGGTGGATACCTTCTCGGCGAAGATCTTCTCGCGCGGATGCCGTGTGCGGCCAGCGCGTCCATCTGGGACTGAAGTTCCTGGGTGAGGTGGGCGTAGGTGACGCGGATGTCCGTGGCCGGGGTGTCAGCGAGGATCGGCGTCGGCGGCAGGGTGCCTGGCCACCACAGCCGCCCCGGCCCGCGGTCGGTCGGGGCCGGCACGCGCAACAGCTTCGCCGGCCGAGGGACTTTGGTGAACCGCCCGGCGTGGTAGGCCCCGGCGACGGTGCCGGAGCGCGACCGACACGGCGAGCCGGGCTCGACCAGGCAGCGCGGGCACGGGCGCCGCTCTTCGTTTGTGCGAACCGCAGTCCGTCGCCGCTGTCACGCAGAGCTGCTTTGCGGCTGGCAGTGCGGGCCGAATCTGGGGCTCTCGGGAAGAGACGACGACGACCCGCGCGAGAGGCCAGGAGGCCGAGTTGACGAAGATCGTGGGGCACTAATACCCTTTTACTAATTCAATAGGAAAAGGGTATTGCGGTGATCAAGTTTCGCCTCGATCCAAGCTCTGGTGTGGCGACCTATCTGCAACTGGTGCATCAGGTCAAACACGCCTTGCGGCTCGGTGCGCTCATGCCGGGCGATCGGCTGCCGACGATCAAAGAGGTCGTCAGCGACCTCGCGATCAATCCGAACACGGTGGCCAAGGCCTACCGCGAACTGGAAAACGAGGGCCTCGTCGTCGGCCGGCCCGGGTTGGGCACGTTTGTGCAGCGGTCCCTGGGCGGCGGATCCACGGCCGATCACACCCGGTTCCGCCGCGACCTCGCCCAATGGGTGCGCGGCTGCCGTGAAGCGGGGCTCGACCAAGGGGATATGGAGGCGCTGTTCGCCTCGGTGCTCGCTGACTTCCCCCAGGAGGGGATCGCATGACGGCGGATCGGACAGTGGGGATGTTCGGCGGCGGATCCGGTGAGCTCACCGCCCCCGCACAGAGCCCGGCGGCTCTGGAGGCCGTGAGGCTCGCCAAGCGGTATCGGGGCACGTGGGCGTTGCGCGAGTGCACGCTGTCCGTCCCCGCCAGCAGGGTCGTCGCGCTCGTCGGACCGAACGGCGCGGGCAAGTCCACGTTCCTGCACCTGGTCGCCGGGTTGATCGCCCCCACCCGGGGCAGCGTGCGCGTCTTCGGCGAGCCGGTCGGGCAGCGGGCGGAGGCCCTCGCACGGGTGGCGTTCCTGGCCCAGGACAAACCCCTCTACGACGGCTTCACCGTCGCTGAGATGCTCCGCTTCGGACACCATCTCAATCCGGGGTGGGACGACGCCCTGGCCCGGCAGCGGCTGGCGGAACTGGACATCCCGCTGAACCGCAAGGTCGGCAAGCTGTCCGGAGGTCAGCAGGCGCAGGTCGCGCTGACCATTGCCGTGGCCAAGCGGCCGGAGCTGCTGGTCATGGACGAGCCGCTGGCCAACCTCGACCCGGTGGCCCGGCACGACGTCATGCGCTCCCTGATGGCGGCGGTGGCCGAGACGCAGATGACCGTCGTGCTGTCCTCCCACGTGGTGTCCGACCTGACCAACGCCTGCGACTGGCTGGTGGTGCTCAACCGTGGCCAGGTCCAGATCAGCGGCGAGGTCGACGAGTTGCTCGCCACTCACCGGATGCTGTCCGGTCCGGCCGAGCTCGCCGACGGGATGACAGCCCGGGTGCCGGTGATCAGCGACAGCCGTAGCGAACGGCAGGCCGACCTGCTGGCTCGCACCGGCTCGGGAACGCCGTTGCACGACCCGCGATGGAGAGAGTCCGGTGTGAGCCTGGAGGAGCTGGTGCTGGCCTACCTGCGCCGCCCCGACACCACCTCACTGCCTCGTCCGACCCTGACCATTTCCTGACTGCTAGGAGACCTGGAAGTGTTGTGGCTTACCTGGCGGCAGCATCGCATGCAGGTGCTCGTCACCACGGCGCTGCTGGCCGTCCTCGGCGCGGTGCTGCTCGTCAGCGGTCTGGGCGCGGCGGATTTCGCCGCCCAGAACGCTCCGACGGCCGACTGTGTGACGGACACGCCCGCGTGCAGCCCTTACCTCGTGGAGATGAACGAGCGCATGCGGCTGGCGGGTGAACTCCTCGGCTGGCTTCCGCTGCTGGCCCCGGCGATGGTCGGCGCTTTCTGGGGCGCTCCGCTCCTGGCCCGGGAGTTCGAGCAGGGCACGCACCAGCTGACCTGGACCCAGTCGGTGACGCGGCGCCGCTGGTTGACGGCCAAAATCGTCGGCCTCGGTGCCGCGGTCACGCTCGGCGGGCTGGCGCTGGCCGGCATCGTGGATCCGTGGCTGGCCGCCTTCGACGTCCCTCCCTACAACGTCGACCGCTTCGACTTGAGGTGGTTCCGTCTTGTCGGCATCGTTCCGGCGGCGTGGTGGCTGGCCGCGTTCGTGCTCGGCATGGCCACGGGCGCGCTGTTCCGGCGGACCCTGCCGGCGATGGCGGTGACCCTGGCGGTGTGCGCGTTGGCATTCTTCGGACTCCTCAGGGCGCCGTCCTCCTACGCGCCGCCGGAGCGAGCCGTGCAGGCCAAGGTCATGGACGAGCTCGTACCGGAAGACTCCCTGTCTGTGGACGACTATTGGATCGACAAGAGCGGCGTGAAGTTCACCCATCAGGACGTAACGCTTGCGCTCGCCGGCCCATGCGGGACAGACGAGACGACCAAGAAGTACGCCAAGTGCTCATTCAGCCATGGCTATCGGCAGGTGGCCGAATTCCACCGCGCGAGCAGGTTCTGGCAGTTCCAATGGACCGAAGCGGGAATCCTGCTCATCCCCGCTCTCGCATTGGGCGGTGTCGCCGTCCGGCGCACCCTTCGGCCTCGTATCTGAAGCCAGTTATCGCCTCATCACGGTGACGGGACGGCCTGGCGCAAGGGCTTTGGCCTACGTCCTGCGGCGCCGTGTTCACCAAGCGGGCGCCTGGCGACAGCACTCGCGGCTCCAAGCCGAGCCAGATGGCCGAGGGTATGGTCAGGCGGCGCGCGGGTTGAGGGTCTCCGCCAGTGTCCTGACCCGGGCGAGGCCGGCCGGAGGAGGGTGGCGGAGTCCGGCGGCACGCGGTGCTCGCCCTGTACGGGGCCGGCCCGGGAACGCTGTGTCAGCCGATTCGGTCGGGCATCGCCGCGGGAGCGCTGAGGCCCAGCCGGTGCCCGAGGCTTACGCCGTGCCGGTAGAGGGCGGCTCCTTCGGCGAGCCGGTCCTTCTCCCACGCCTGCAGGGCGGCGTCCACGGATGGGAACTGTTGCAGGGCGGTGAAAAGGGCGATGGCGTCTGTGGCCGCCTTCTCCGCGCTGGCCGCCGTGTGCGGCCGGACCACGAACGCCGCATCCCCGGTGAGCAGCATCCGGTCCTTGCGCATCCTGCTGACCCGCCCGTCGAGGATCGCCTGCGCGAACGGCTCGCGGGTGTGCTCAACGAGCCGGCGCAGGGGCTGGGGCAGCGACGTCCGTGCGCGGGCCAGTAGTTCGGCGTGCACCTGCGGTGCGATCAGCCCCGGAGGCAGGGACGGTCCGTGGGCGATGCCGTCCCGGTTGGTGGTGATGCGGTCGAGCCCGGCCGCATCAGCCCGTACGTACCACACCCAGTTCATCCGGCGCCGGGTCGTGCCGAAGTCACCGGGGATGAAGTAGCACAGGAACTGAGTCTGGTCCCCGTCGTAGAAGCTGAAGCGGTCACGCAAGCTCGCGCTTAGCTCCCCGGGGAGCTCGGCTTCGTCGATCACGCCGCGGTAGGCGACATACCCGGCGTACCGCGGAACGCCGTCCGGCGCGACAAGTCCGCGATGCCGGGACGCCGAGCCGTCCGCGACGATCGCCAGGTCGACGGAGTGGACGGCCCCGCCGACCTCGACGGCGACGCCATCGGGCCGGGACGTGAGGGCGGTCACGTGCTGCCCGTCGTGGTAGCGCGCGACGTCCAGGCGGTCCCGCAGGGACGTGTAGATCGCTCCCCAGGAGATCATCCGCTGCCGCATGAGCGTGTGGTGGCTGCGCCCGTCCCGGGTGAAGAACTGCCGGTGTGTGACGGGGACGCTGATCCGGTCGGGGTCGACGCCGCAGAACATGCTCAGGAACCAGGCGACGCCCGGCTGCAGTACGATCCCCGCGCCGCGGTCGTCGGGGCGGCCCGCCGATCGCTCCCAGACCGTCACGTCCAGCCCCAGTTCGGCGAGCGCGACCGCCTGGAACAGGCCGCCCAGCGAACCGCCGACTATGCCCACTGTCTTGATGTCCGCCACTCCGGTCACAGCGAGCACACCCCTTCCTCGCAGCCGGGCGGCCGGGTGGCGTGGCGTTCGAGGACCTCGGCAAGCGCCTCGGTCTCGGCCGCGCCGGCGATCGCCTGGTCTCCCACGATCAGCAGCGGTACGCCCCGAAGACCCATGCGTTCGGCGAGCTGCTCCTCCTCTCGCACGGTCGCCTCCAGCGCCGGGTCCGCCAACCGCGCGGCCACGTCAGCGCCGAGCCCCATCTCCGCGCCGAGCCGGGAGAGTACGGTCGTGTCACCGATGTCCTGGCCCTCGGAGAAGTAGGCCGCGAGCAGGCGGTCGGCCATCGCGGCACCGCGCCCCGCCTCGCGTTCCGCCAGGGCGATCAGCCGGTGCCCGGCCCGGGTGTTCGGCGTCCTGGTCATCGCCTCGTAGCCGAAGACGATGCCCTCGCCCCGGCCCGCCAGCACCGTGCCGGCGTCGAGCTGCAGGGAACGCTCCCAGCTGCCGAACTTCTCACTTCGGTAGCGGCGCCGGTCCATCCCCTCCGGCGGCATCTCCGGGTTCAGCTCGAAAGCGTGGTGGCGAACGTGGAAGCGCCCGCCGGTGCGCTCTTCGACGATGCCGACGGCGCGCTGCAGCCGGCGTCCGCCGATGTAGCACCAGGGGCAGATCAGATCGCTGAAAAGCTCGAGGGTGAGCATGGAGCCTCCTAATCGAACCGACTAGTCTGTTCGATGCGAACAGCGGCGCAGCCGTCCCCATTCCCCGCTCCACACCGGAGGTGCCGATGACCACCCCTGAGACCACCCGCGCCAAGATCGTCGCGGCTGCGGCTGATCTGTTCACTCGCTGTGGCGTACGGGCGGTGGGCATCAACGAGATCTGGCGCGCCGCCGAGGTGGCGAAATCGACCCTCTACCAGCACTTCCGGTCCAAGGACGAGCTCGTCGCCGCTGTCCTGCGTCAGCGCAACGACGAGTGGTGCGCGCGCCTGCGCGCTCTCGCAGCCGCCGCGAAGACGCCGCAGGACCGACTCCTTGCGATCTTCGATCTGCTGGGCGAGGAGTTCGCCGAACCCTCCTACCGCGGCAGCGATCTCATGAACGTCGCCGCCGAATACCCCGACGCCGATCACCCCGTGCGTCTCGCGATCCGCGACCACAAGCGCGAAATCCTCCGCTACCTCGCCGAACTCGCCGCCGCGGCGGGGGAGACGGCCCCTGACGCAGTCGCGGCCACCGTGCTCACGCTCGCTGACGGAGCCGCCTGCGTCCGCGTCGGCCTCGGCGACCCGACCGCTGCCGGCCTCGCACGAGAGGCGGCATCACGCCTGCTGGCACAGCGCTGACCACGGCCCCAGCCCCACAACCCCACGGCTACTGTGGCCGCCCAGTGGCGCTGCAGCGGCATCATTGCCACCGCACCCGTCGCGCCGCGGTGCCGCAAGCGCGGTCAGGTCGCCCCGGCCGTGCCCGCCTGGGCCAAGCTCGGCGACGTCTGACTGAGTTCTGTCACATACGGGGGGTACGGCAGTCCGGCGGTTCAAGCGCCGTTCTCACCCACGACCGTGGCGGCATCCTCATGCGGCAGCGGCCGCAGGCCCGGCGGGGGCAGTGCGGTCGCGGGCGTAGCCGATGCGCAGGTGTCGGGGCCTCGCTTGGGTCCGTGCCACCGACCCCGTCCGTGGTCGTGGCCCGGCAAGCCTGCCGACGATCAGTTGTCGGCTACGTGATCAGCTTCACCTTCGGCCGGGACCGCGGCGGGTGCCGGCAGGGGTGAGGTGATCCGACTGGCGACGGCGGCCAGGATGGCACCTGCCATGGCTGCGATCGCGGCGGCGCCGAAGGCGGCCGCGCCGGTGTCGTGGGGGGCGGTGAGCTGGCCGGCGACGGCGGTGCCCAGGCCGTAGCCGGCCCAGGTGAAGGTGTTGAGCCAGGCGAAGACTTCGGTGCGGTAGCGGGCGGGGGCGTGTTCGGCGAGCAGGGTCGGCACGACCGCGTCGCGTGGCCCGGTCACAAGCCCGACAAGAGTGATCAGTACGGCGAGTGCCATGAAGCCGGGTGCCCAGCCTCCGGTGAGCAGGACGGCCGCCTCGGCGAGCGAGAGCAGGACCAGCAGGCGCCCGCTGGTGACGGGCCAGGCGCGCGCGCCGTACCCGAGGGTGCCCAGGAGGGCGCCGGCCGACAGCAGGCCCATCAGTACGCCGGCGGAGGAAGCGGAGCCGAAGACGGTGGCCGAGGCGACCGTGGCGATGCGCAGGCAGCCGAAGGTGAACGTGCCCAAGGCGGCGATGGTCAGCAGCACGAGAACCGGCCGGTGGGTGAGCGGCCCGGCCAAATGGAGCCTGCCCGGCGTGGTGGAAGCGGTCTGTCGTATCGCAGGGGAGGCCAGCAGCAGCGCGGTGCCGAGCAGGACGGCGGCGCCGGCGGCAGTCACCACGCTCTGGGCGGGGACGGCCCAGGTCAGGACCGGCACGAGCAGGGGGCCGGCGATGAAGGTCAGCTCGTTGACGGCGTTGTCGACCGCGTAGGCGGCGGGCAGGGAGGTGGCGGGTACGAGGCGTGGCCAGGCGGTTCTGATGACGGATCCGGCGGGCGGGGTGGTGGCGCCGAGCAGTACGGCGGCGCCGATCATCAGGGCAGGCGGGGCGAGCAGGAGGAGAGCGTAGGCGAGGGCGTGGGTGACCAGGTAGCCGGTCAGCGCGCGGCGGGGGCCGTACCGGTCGGCGATGCGCCCGCCGATGGGCGCGCACACGGCCAGGGCCAGCGCGTGGCCGGTGAGCACGAGGCCGGCGGTGGCGTAGGAGCCGAGCCGGTCGACGGCGGCCAGCAGCAGGGCGAGGCTGAGCACGGGCGTGCCCAGCTTGACGATGAGCCCGGCGACGAGCAGGTGCGGGACGCCCGGCAGGGCGAACAGGCGGCGATAAGGTGCGAACATGGCGGACTCCGTTACCATCTAACTGGATTACGCCTATGACACACGGAAGGATGTTACTGGTCAAGTGGAGATAGCCTGTAACGTGACTCGGCAGGCGCCGCTGATCGCCGAGTTGGTCAACCTGGCCACGGCATACCGGCGGGGCGGCGGCTCGGTGCGGCCACTGGTGGGCGACGACCTCGCGACGACGTTCGCCACCCATCTCGGCGACAGTACGAGTGAGGCCCTGCGCGCCGTTCCGGACGCGGGGCGGCACCTGGCCGAGCTGGCCACCGAGTTGCGGCAAGCGCTCCTGGCCGAGCAGCCGGCCGAGCAGGCCGCCCGCATCAACGCCATGATCCGCAGGTACGGTGCGCAGCCGTACCTGGTCGAGGATGTCGGCCAGCCGTTCCACCTGCACTTCCACGGCTCGGGCGGCACCCAGGTGGAGGGACTGGGCGGTGAGTTCGCCACGGCGCTGGCCCTTATCGTGGACGGCTTCGGCCCGGATCGCTTCGGGGTGTGCCAGGCGCACCAGTGCGAGGCGGTCTATATCGATCTGACCCGTAATGGGTCGCGTCGTTACTGCAGCGCCGCGTGTACGGCTCGCGCCAAGACCGCCGCCTATCGCAGCCGCCGCCCGGCCTGATCCAGACTTGAATTCAACGGCTGAGCAGGTAGCGCCGGGGCGTGGTGCCGACCGTGCGGCGGAAGGCCGCCAGGAACGCGCTCGCCGTGGCGTACCCCACGCTGTGTGCCACCCGCGACACCGGCTGGCCCTCGGCCAGCAGCGGCAGGGCGGCGCGCAACCGCGCGTCGTCGGCGAGGTCGGTGCGGGCCAGGTACGCGATCAGCTCGGCCAGCAGGCCGTCCACGCCGACCGCGGTGGGCTCGGGACAGTCCAGCGGGCAGCGTTCCGGCGCCAGATAGAGGCTGCACAGTACGGCGTCGCGGGTCGCGCCGGTCGCGTGGGTGACACCCGCGGGCAGCCACAGTGCCCGGGTGGGCGGCAGGACCCAGTACACCTCGCCCACTTCGACGCTCAGGACGCCGCGCCGGGTCCAGGCGAGCTGGTGGTGGGTGTGACTGTGCGGGGGGATCCACTCTCCCGAGGTCAGCGGGAAGTGCCCGACGATGATCGCGCCGCCCATGTCCTCCATGCGACATAGTCTGGCCTCATCGCGAATTGTGGCCAAATGCGGCGGATCATAGCGTCGTCGGGTGCCGATGATTGTGTTGTGTCTTGTCCAGTTCATGCTTGTTCTCGATGACACCGTCGTGAGCGTGGCCCTGCCCAGCATCCGCGATGAGCTGGGCTTCACCGCGTCCGGATTGCCCTGGGTCGTCAACGCCTACTTCCTGGCCTTCGGCGGTTTGCTGCTGCTGTGCGGCCGGATGGCGGATCTGCTGGGCCGCCGCCGCGTCTTCCTGAGCGGGGTGGCGCTGTTCGGGGTGGCCAGTCTGGCGTGCGGGCTGGCGCAGGAGCCGTGGCAGCTCGTGGTCGGGCGGTTCGTGCAGGGAGCGGGTTCTGCGATGGCCAGTCCTGCGGCGATGTCGATGATCACGTTGCTGTATCCGGGGCCGGAGGAGCGGGCCAGGGCGCTGGGTGTCTGGGGCGGCATCGCGGCCCTCGGCGGGACCTCGGGCCTGGTGCTGTCCGGGGCGCTGACCGACCTGGTGTCCTGGCGCTGGATCTTCCTGATCAACCTTCCCGTCGTCGCCGTGGCCCTGGCGTCGCTGCCTCGCCTGGTCCCTGAGTCCCTCGCCCCCGGGCGGCGCAGCCTCGACGTTCCCGGCGCGGTCCTGGTCACGGGGGCCGCGGTTTCGCTGGTGTACGGGTTGCTGCGGACCGGAGAGACCGGCTGGAGCGATCCGCTGGTCATCGGCGCCGTCGGGCTCTCCGCCGCCTTGGCGGTGGTGTTCCTGGTGGCCGAATCGCGGGCGGTGGCGCCGTTGGTGCCCAGATCGTTCCTGGCCTCACGGACGCGGGCGGTCGCCAACGGCGCGACCCTGCTGTTCTCGATGGCGATGTACGCGATGTCGTTCCTGCTGATGATCCAGATTCAGACCGCTCTGGGATACAGCCCGCTCCTGGCCGGCATCGCCTATCTGCCCTACGGCGGCGGCATCCTGGCGGGCATGTGGCTGTCCTCCCGCATCTCCCTCAGGATCGGGACGCGCTGGGCGCTCCTGCTCGCCTTCCTCATCAACATCGCCGGTTTGCTGCTGCTGTCCGGCGTGGCGGCGGGCGACTCCTATGCCGCCCATGTCCTGCCCGGCATGCTCATCCTGAGTGTGGGCAACGGGCTGAGCCTGCCCGTCATGGCCGCGACCGCGGTCGACGGCACCACCGAGGAGGACGCCGGTCTCGGTTCGGCCCTGTTCACCTCGGTCCAGCAGGTCGGCGGCGCCGTCGGGGTGGCCGCGCTGGCCGTCATGGGCTACTCAGGTGGGCTCACGGCGGGCGCGATCTGCGTGGCGCTCGGGGCCGTACTCGTCGTCGTGCTGCTGCCCTCGCGTACCGGCGGGACGCGACAGCCCTATCAGCCGTCCGCGCCCGGGCGGGCCGACCGAGGATGACGCGCTCCTTCACGGTGGTGGGGGGGGGGGGGGGGGGGGGGGGGGGGGGGGCGGCCCGCCGCCGCCCCGCCCCGGCGCCCCCCCGGGCGCGCCCCCCCCCCGAGACGCGCACCCCCGCGCCGCGCCGG
>NZ_JBIUCF010000101.1:0-24802 GCF_044593615.1 Nonomuraea sp. NPDC051941 | reverse complement strand
GACCCACTCCTGGAGGTCATCGGACGTTAACTCACCAACCATGCGCTCAGCCTACAGATCACAAAGCCTGGCTGTAGTACTAGGTGATCTCCGCAGCATCCGATCCCGAGAACCTCGCAGGAGCGGTGCTGCTCCGCACCACCGGCTTCTACGGCGACGACGGACCGTACGGGCACCTGCCGCGAGTTCCGCACGGCAAGCAGGTCCGCGACTTCGCCGACGGCTGGCGGGAGCATACGCCTGCTGCGGGCGGGTGAGGCCTCAGGCTTGAATCGCCCCAGCTTTCGTGGAGGCTCCATCAAACTCGGCGCGGTTCAGTTCTTCGTACATGCGACGTCATGAATGGCCTTGTTCATGCGCGTGGGCCGGAAGCGTTGCCGGCCGGGGGTTCGTGTGGCAGGTGGACGGATCCGGTGCTGTTTCATTCGGTTGCCAGGCCGACCCGGGTGCGCAACCGGTGGAAGATCTCACCGAGCTGAGCCACCTCATCTGCGGTGAGCGCGTCAAAGACCAGGTGTCGTACGGCGCGTACATGGCCGGGCGCGGCCTGCTCGATGGCCGCCTGTCCGGTCTCGGTGATGCGGACGAAGGCGCCACGGCCGTCGTCGGGGCACCCCTGTCGGGATACCAGATCCCGTTTCTCCATCCGCGCGACGTGGTGGGAGACCCGGCTGCGTTCCCACTGCAATGACGTCGCCAGGTCGGATATCCGCATGCGCCCTTCGGCGGATTCGGTCAGCACGGCGAGTACTTGGTAGTCCGGGTTGGACAGCCCGGTGTCGGCCTGCATCTCTCGGTTGAGCGTTGCCAGAAGCTCCGCGTTGAGACCCATCCATTGCCGCCACACGCGCTGCTCGTCGTCGTTCAGCCACGGGATGTCATTCGTCACAGCCACCCGGGCAGTCTAGCAGTTTAGGTGACGCGTCATGTATGGTTCATGTCATATAGGTGATGCGTCACCAAAATCGTGGCGCTCATGGATTTCAGGAGTTCCGACGTGACAAGCACCGCAACGACGACCGCTCTGTCCGGCGACTACGTTCTCGATGTCGCCCACACTCGGATCGGGTTCGTCGCCCGGCACGCGCTGGTGACCAAGGTCCGTGGCCAGTTCAACGAGTTCGAGGGAGGCGTGCACATCGACGCGGAGGAGCACGGCAGAAGCACCGCGGACGTCACCATCAAGGTCGCGAGCATAGACACCCGCAACCGGCAGCGTGCACACCCGTGACCTCATTGGACTCGACATCGCTCCCCGGCCGGTCGGCGAGCTGCCGATCTGGGTCGGAAGCGGAGGCTGCATTCCGAGCGGGTTCACTGGGACTGCCCCTGGCACTCGGCCTGGCCATCGTCCGCACCCTGGCCGAGGAGGGGGCACTCGTCGTGGCCGCCTCGCGGACCAGGGCGGAGAAATGCCCCGACAACGTGGTGCATGTCTCCGCGGACCTGATGGATCCAGAAGCGCCCGCGCGGGTGGTGGCGCGCGCGGTGGAGGCGTTCGACAGGGTGGACATCCTGGTCAACAACGCCGGCGGACCCCCGCCCGGTGTGGAATTTCCCCGGAGGGGGTTCATGACCTGCGATGACGCGGACTGGCGGACGATGTTCGAGTTCAACCTGTTCTCGGCCGTACGCATGATGCGCGCTGCGATGCCGGTCATGGTGGCGCGGGGCGGCGGCTCGATCGTGAACGTGTCCACGGTCCAGGCCAAGCAGCCCAGAACCATGAACGTCGACTACGGCGCCGCAAAGGCCGCCATGAACAACGTCACCAAGGCCGTCTCCGAGGAGTACGCGAACACCGTCTCGCCCGGACCCACGCTCAGCGACGTGTGGACAAGGCCAGGCGGGGCCGCCGACGTGTTCGGCGCCACCTATGGGACGTCGAAGGAGGACGTCATCGCCCGGATCGTTCCTGAGACGCAGGGGCTGGCCATCGGGCGCATGGCGCACGTCCAGGAGATCGCCGACGCGGTCGCTCTGCTGGTCTCCCCACGCTCGGGCAGCACGACCAGTGCGGACTTCGCCATCAACGGAGGATTCCTGAAGCAACTGTAGTGCCATGGCCCTGGCGGGAGGTTGTGCGCTGGGGATGTGCCGCGCTGGTCAGCGCGGGTCCAGCGCGGTGATGTTGATCTGCTCCGCCCACGCTCGTCGCATTGGAATGCGTAGTCGAGGGAGCGAGTCTTAGGCGATTTCCGCCGACGCGAACGTAATGCCGCCGATGCGACCTTGAAGACATGACAAACCGAAAGGAGTTCGAATGAGCATTGGCCTCGTGCGTAACCCGGGCGACGGTTCCGTGTTCCGCTACTACCACAGTGAAATCGAGCAGGTCGTATCGACCACCGAGACGAATGGAGCTGTCACCGTCTCGCGTCTGAACATGGACCGCGCCGGCGCACCACCCCTGCATTCCCACAGTCGAGAGGACGAGAGCTGGGTGATCCTGTCCGGCCGCGTCCGATTCTGGCTCGGATCGACCTCGCTCGACAAGTGCGACGTGTACGACGCCGAACCCGGCGCCTATATTTACGCACCCCGATTTGTGCCCCACACGCTCCAACCGGTAACGACGACCGCAGAGGTCCTGGTCATCAACAACCCCGGGGCCCTCGAAGGCTACTTCCAGTCGATCGGGGCCGACGACGAGCGCCACGACACGGATCACGTCGACCTCCTCGCCGAGTATGGCGTCACCGTCCTCGACAACCCGCCCCCTGCCTAGGGCGTCGGGTTCTGTGAAAGTGGGAGAGGCGGTCGTCCCATGAAGACGGCCGCTGGGGCACCTTTCGCCGTCCCCGAGAAGCGGAGTCGTAAGCGACGCGTTTGCCGAGCCCGGACCGCTCACGGGCGGTTCAGGTTCGGAACCTGCGCCTGCCGAAGATTCCGTCCGTGCAGGTCAAGCGGCATATGAGTATTCGTGGAGGATGCTGCCGATCCCGTTTCGTTGGCGTATGTTCAGGTCGGTGATTCGCTCTGGATTCGTGATCGGGTCCGGGACGGTTCCCAGCGGGGCGGCTTGGTACGGGGCTTGATGGTCTCGGTGCTGGTCGTCCCCATCTGATGACTGCCAGCGTCGCACTGAGCCTGAACGGCGGCGCGACATGGCCAACCGCCTGGAAGCCCGCAGCGACAACGTGTTCATCGGTACCAGGTGACAGCACTGCCGACGAAGCGAAGGCGCGACAGTATCTGAACGACACGATCTATCGCGCGAAACCAAATAGCCACATGGCGGGTGCGTGCCAACCGCCATATCCACTGAGCAACTCCGTCCGGGATCTTGAGGCCCCAAGGTCATCACCCTTGGCACCAGCACAAGGATCGCGGTAGCCGTGGGCGGTAGGGGGAGTCCTCGGGATCTTGCTTCGCTGAGGCGCACGACGTGATCCGGGCCGCACCGCGCCACAGAAGCACCGGTCTTCCAGAGAGCCCCACCTCCCTCCACGCCGCCATGGCAGACCTGCCAACGGCACCTACATCCAGGATGGGGAGGTCCAGGCGCCTCCAGCCACGACGTACGCCATCACGATCTTCGGCAACGTTTCGCGGACTCACCCCCACATGCTCGACCCGCGCTCCCTCACACAGGTCGATGCCACCGAATGTCCCGGCCGGACGCGATAACGGATGTCTCCGCCCGGACACCACCCATACGAAAGGCAAAACCCCATCATGACCCTCTCTGTGAAGCTCGCCGTCATCTACTACTCCTCCACCGGGTTCAGCGCCCAGATCGCCAAGGACATCGCCGAGGCAGGCGAAAAGGCCGGCGCGGAAGTACGTCTGCTGAAGACCGCCGAACTCGCGCCCGAGGCCGCGATCGCCTCCAACTCGGCATGGGCTGCGCACGCGGCCGCCAGCTTGGAGATCCCGGTGGCCACCCCCGGCGATGTGGAGTGGGCCGACGCTGTGATCTTTGGTACGCCGACCAGGTTCGGCAACGTGTCCTCCCAGCTGAAGCAGTTCATCGACACGCTCGGCGGCCTGTGGGCCCAGGGAGTGCTGGCCGACAAGGTCTACAGCGGCTTCGTCACCACGGCGACCAACCACGGCGGCCAAGAGACGACGCTGCTGGCTCTGTACAACTCCATCCACCACTTCGGCGGCCTGATCGTCTCACCCGGCTACACCGACCCGGTCAAGTTCGTGGACGGTAACCCGTACGGCACCTCTCACATCGACGCTCAAGGCAACAATCCCATCGGCGACCAAACCCGTAACGCCGCCCGCCACCAGGCAGAGCGCGTCGTCCGCATGGCCGCGGCTCTCAAGCGGGGCCTTGCCGCGTAACCACAACGCAGTGTCTGAGTTCAGGGTCTGAGGCGACAAATCGACGGCGGCACGATGCCTCTATGGCTTGTCAAGCGAGGAGGCCGACTACCGGCCGTCCTACCGGTTCCTCGCCTGGTACATGAACCGCAAGGGCTACATCGTCGGCCATCACCACCTCGGTGACGACCAGCCAGAGGCCGTCGCCCAGCAGTACCACGCCGAACACACCTGGCTCCACCAGAGCCGCACCATCCCGGCCACTTCGGCCGATCCCCGAAAGGAACAGCACTCATGAGCAAGCTCGCCCTCGTCACCGGCGCCACCTCCGGCATCGGCAAGGCATTCGCCGACCGCCTCGCCGCGGAGGGCAACGACCTGATCATCGTCGGCCGCAACAACAACCGCCTCGAGGAGTTCGCCGACGCCCACCCGGACGTCACGGTCCGCACCGTCGCCGCCGACCTGTCCACCGACGACGGCGTCGACACCGTCGCAGAAATCTGCGCTAGTGAGCCGCTGACCATGCTCGTCAACAATGCCGGCGTCGCCCACTACATGCCGCTGGCCGAGCTGCCCGCCGACAAGGCCCGCGAGCTCGTCCACGTCAAGGTGGTCGCCCCTACCATGCTCACCCGCGCCGCAGTGGCTGGCATGCAGGAACGAGGCGAAGGAAAAATCGTCAACGTGGCCGGCATGATCGCGTTCAGCGGTCCCGCCGACAAGTCCGTCATGCCGCGCCGCGCCGTCTACGCCGGCTCCCTGGCCCACCTCGTGGCCATGTCCCAAACCCTCAGCGCCGAACTCGAGGGCACCGGCGTCCAGGTCCAGGTGCTGTGCCCGGGCGTCGTCGCCACTGAGTTCCAATCACGTCAGGGCCTCGACATGAGCGTCGTGCCCCGCATGAGCGCCGAGGACGTCGTCACCGCCGGGTTGCGCGGCCTCGAACTCGGCGAAGTCGTCTGCGCCCCCGGCGTCGAGGACACCGGCCTCCTCGACGCCGTCTTCGAGGCCGACCTCGCCGCCTTCGGCGGACAGAGCCCCCGACTCGCCACGCGCTACCGGGCCAACTGAATCGCCGACTTGTACAGGGCAGCTGGACGCGGTGGGGTTGGCTGCTCGTAGCGTGCCGACGCCGATCCTGGGCCGGTGTTCAGCATCCCCCGCAGTCCGTCCGGTGCCTGCTCCATGACCGCCAGGATCTGGCGGGTAGACAGGTGAGAGCGTCGGCGCACCAGCGGTGATTCCGGCCGACTTGCCGGTCATCTGCAGGTCCGTCTCGCGGGTGACGCGCAGCCGGGACAGCACCTGCTCAGCAGCGCTTAGCCGCTGCGTCAGCTCGGTGATCTGCTCGCGCAGATGGTCGGCTTCAGCTTGGGTGGCGGTTTCCCGCTCGGCCAGGCGCTCGAGGAACTCATGCATCGGCGTCCCGGTCGCTACGCTGACGCTGGGACGGGATCCGAGAAGGTCGACCTGCTGGAGATGCGGGCTTTCCTGGACTGTCATCATCGTGGTTGCACTGGTCGTGGTGGGGGGTGAACAGGGAGGCCCTGGCTGCGGCGCTCGGGCTCTGACGTTCCTGGTGGGGCGACCGGGATGCCGGGCGCACATCCGCGAGTGGTACGTCCCGTCCACTGCACCGACGCCGAGATCTGGCAGAATCCGAACTCGGTCTATGCGCCGGTGAACAACGTGTTGACGCGTTCGGTCAGCATCGGCACCGGTGGCTTCGCCTACACCACCGGCGCCAGCGGGTTGAACGTCAAGACGTTCAACCCGGGTTTCGACTCCTTCAACGCCAAGGGGACAACGCCGCCTTGTTCGGCTTCGACCCGGCCACGGGAACGTTCGACGCCCGCACCACTTCGCTGAACACCACGGAGGGCTTCGGGCCGAAGTGGGTGTGTTCACCACCGCGGACGGCGCGCCGCTGCGACCGGACTACCTCACCGGCCGGTTCCGCCGGCTGGTGACCGCCTCCGGACAGCCGCTCATCCGGCTGCACGATCTACGACATGGCGCCGCCACGCTGGCCCTGGCCGCGCACACCGACCTGAAGGTGGTGCAGGCGATGCTGGAGCATGCCAGCATCGTGCTGACCGCCGACACCTATGTCTCGGTGCTGCCGGAGGTGGCCCACGAGGCGCCGACGGCCCGGCTGGTGCTGAACGCCGCGTCCGCGCTGGGGCGGCCGCTCGGCGGCTGACTCAGCTTTGCCTCATATTTGCCACATGCCGCCCCAGCCCACGGGCACGGCTGGAGTTTCCGCTGGTGGGGTAGCGCGCCCTGCAGGATTCGAACCTGCGACCGTCGGATTAGAAGCTCCGACGCCCGAACGCGGCCAACGACCACCCGATCAAGACGAACAGGCAGTGGTGTCCATGGAAGGCCAGATCGAACGCCACGAGGTACTCGGAGGAGCAATCAACGAGTACCGCCGAGCCGCCTGGCTCGATCGGCGAAACCCCAGATCAGACCCTACGCGCGAGTTTTGACGCGCTACAAGCCCCGGTCACGCGTGGGATGGCGACCCGGTTCCACCTGGCGGACGGCACCGCAACCGATCTCCTCGGCGTCACCGTGCCGGTGTTCGTCGCGTCCACGCCGCAGGAGTTCCTCGACCTGACCGCGGCACTGCGGCCGGACCGAGACAGCGGGGGGCCAAACCGTCTCCTCCATCGTCGGCCTCCTCGGCGTAAGCCGCTCCACTATCCACAAATACGTTCCTGAGCTTTAGGCGGACACCGCCCGTCGAGCCGACTCTCAGCGACGTTCTTCGCGCCTCTGACCTAACGCCCAGTCGTTCGCGTTGCTGCCGACACATCCGGTCCCCACCTCCGACTCGATTCACGACGTCAACTCCGGCTGAACGTGACCAGAGCGGTCATCCGCTCAGCCACGTCATGGCAGGCGCAGCTCGGTGACCTTCACCGCTATCGGGCCCGCGGGATCGTAGGCCACGCGGACTGCGACGCGGCCCTGCCGGAGCAGCGCGTAGAGGTCTCTCGGGGCGCACTCGGTCTTGCCGTACCCCTTCTTGCTCCAGTTGTCATACGGGTGGCCCGCGGCGCGCTTACCGCACTCCTTGTTGCCCTGCCGGTAATCGAGGCCCTCGGTATAGTCGATCTTGATGGGCTTGCCGGTCTTCTTGCCGAGGTCCCAGGCGAGGATGCCGCTCTCGCCCAGTTCGGTCAGGTGTGCCCTGTGGGGGGTAACGATCATGCCGGAATCGCCGGCCTTCTTCGCCCAGCCGTACACGACCTTCGAGCCGGTCTGGGCCTGAGCGGGAACTGTGGCCAGCATGGTGGCTGCGGCAAAGCCGAGCAGGAACGCGGTTTTCGTCACGTTCGATTAGATGTGCGATGTCCTGGGATTGTTTTGTAGTGCGTCGAATGCGTGCACTCGGCCACGGACTGCGCGGCCCAGATCGCTCAGCTCCCCGACGAGGTCGGCCAGCGGGGTCGTCGGGTATGTCGCCGGTCGCCATCCGCAGGTAGGCGACCTCCTCGTGCCGGTGCGGGAACAGCGGCCCCTGTCACAAGAGAGGGTGAGTCTCCGGGTGGGTGTCCCACCATCGACGGAAGACAGGGTTGTCGTCCACGTGATCCTTGAACGCGATGGCCAGGCCGCGGTAGATCGCCGCGGCGGCCTGCGGGCTGAGATGGTCCCGCCGCCAGGCCATGACGAGCCGGCCGACCTGGGGCTCTCCTGACAGAGGAAGCACAACCGTGCCCTCGCGGGCGGGCCAGGTGGGATCTACCAATCGGACGGCGTGACCGGCGGCGACCAGGTGGTGGCCGCCGCCGCTCGGGGCGTCGTAACGGATGTCAGGCTCGAACCCGGCGGCGCGGCAGGATGCCCGCAGCGCCGCGAGCGAACCGTCGTCGGCCCCCGGTGGGCTGATCCACGACTCCTCGCGCAGGTCTGCGAGCTGGATCTCGCCCTTCCCCGCCAGCGGGTGCCCGGCCGAGAGGGCGACGAAGAACGGATATCGGGGGATCAGCATCCTGCTGACTACAGGCGGGCCCGGCGTGACGCCGAAGCCCTCCACCATGCCGATGAGCGCGGCGTCGAGTCGGCCCTGGGCCAGCGCGTCCGCCAGGAGCGCGGCCGACGGCTCGATCCGCAGGGAGATGGCGCGTCCGAGGATCGCCTCGCCCACTCGATCTACCATGCTCGACACGCAGGCCGTGTGGATGCTGCCGAGCTGGAGTCCGGTCGCGGGGGCATGCGCGTCACGCAGGTCGCCGAAAAGCCCGTCGATCTCCGCCAGCACGATCCTGGCCCTGGCGACGACCTGGTTACCCAGCGCCGTGGGGGCCGCGCCGGTACGGCTGCGGACGAACAACTCTCCGCCGATGACTTTCTCGATCTTCCTCAGCTGGTTCGTCATGGCCGGTTGCGACAGGCCGAGGCGGGCGGCGGCACCGCTCACGCTACCCATCTCGGCTATCGCGCAGACCACGCGGAGATGCCTGAGCTCAAGCTCCATAAGCTATGTGATATATCAGTTACCGCCTCCTGAACACATGGTCAATAACTACGCCGCACGCTACGCGCGGCGCGCGCAGCACTCGGGCGACCTCACATCCATTCGAATACTCCCTGGATGTTCCATGCCCCCGGCCAACTGCCAGTCGGGCCACGACCCGCCGCACATCCCCGCCGCGGATGCTCTCCGACCGTCGACGGCCAGGGAGGGCTTCGGCCGTGTTCCGTCGCGAAGGAGCGCGCCATAACTCAGATTTATGCATCGGCTTATGATCGGAGGATTTTCCCGCCATTCACACTACGGACACACGAAAGCCTGCCTCCGGTTTTCGAAGGCAGGCAGTCCAGGCGAACCGCCGTACCTCCCTATCCCGGCTGACCAGCCCCAACCTCACAGCCAGTGCCAAGCCCCAGGAGGTTGTCCGTGAGGATGCCCCAGTCACGATCTGCCGGCGGCAGATTACTGTCCAAACTGCTCGTGTTCTTGTCCACCTTGGGATTAGCCATCGGCCTGGTCTTCGTGCCATCCGTACCTGCGAAGGCCGGCACCGCCCCGACGCCGCCTCCCGATCAACCGTCGAACCGGCCGGCGCCGACCCGCGTGACGACCGCCGACGACGGAGCGCGGCACACCCAGCGGGCCCCACTCCCTGTCACCCTGCGCGCTCCCCTGCCGGCGTCGAAGGACGCGTTGCGGCAGGACTATGACGCGCCGAAGAATCTGGCGCCCAGCCGGCCATCCATGAAGGCGCTCAAGAGTGCTCAGGCCACCGCACCGTGCAATGTGAGCGACTTCACCAGCCGCACCGGGAGCGACCTTGTCCAGCAGATCAGGTCCGTCGGCACCGATTGCATCAACACCCTGTTCGGCCTGAGCGGCAGCGATGCTCACTATGCGTTCCGCGAATCGCAGATGACCACCGTCGCGTACGCGCTGCGCGACGACGGTGCGCGGTATCCGGGCGACAACAGCCTGAGCACAGCCCAGATCGTGCTTTATTTGCGTGCTGGTTACTACGTGCAGTTCTACCACTCCGGTGACGTGGGCGACTATGGCCCGGGCCTGAAGACCGCGATCGAGGCCGGCCTGGACTCCTTCTTCGGCAACGCCAAGTCCGGGACGGTCAGCGACGCGAGCGGTGAGGTCCTCGCCGAATCGGTCACCCTGATCGACAGCGCCGGGGAGAACGCCCGCTACCTCGCTGTCGTGAAGCGGATGCTCAACTCCTACGGCAGCTCCTACGACGCGCACTACTGGATGGTCGCGGCGGTCAACAACGTCTACACGATTCTGTTCCGTGGCCACTACCTCCCCGAGTTCGTCGCCGCCGTTCAGGCCGACCCGAGCGTGCTGGACACGGTGAACGGCTTCGCGACGAAGCACCTCGACCTGCTCGGCACGGAACGCTTCTATCTCACCTCGAACGCGGGCCTGGAACTGGGCCGGTTCCTGCAGCACCAGTCGCTGCAGGCCAAGGTCAAGCCGATGCTGAAGGGCCTGCTCGGCAAGAGCCGGATGACCGGCCCAACCGCTGCGCTCTGGGTCGCCGTGGCCGGGATGACCGACTACTACGACAAGGCGAGCTGTTCCTATTACCAAACGTGCGACCTGGCGAACAGGCTCAAGAACGCCGTCCTGAGGGTCAGTTTCGCATGCAGCCCGAGCATCAAGTTCCGCGCCCAGGTCATGACTCAGGACCAGCTCGACCGGGCCTGCGCCAGCCTCAAGGGCCAGGACGCGTTCTTCCACGGCGTGGTGAAGGACAACGGCGCGGTCGCGGACGACAACAACACCACGATCGAGGTCAACGTCTTCCACTCGAGCACCGACTACCAGACCTACGCCGGTCAGATATTCGGCATCAGCACCAACAACGGCGGCATGTACCTGGAAGGCGAGCCGAACGTCGCGGGTAACCAGCCGCGCTTCATCGCCTACGAGGCCGAGTGGAAGCGCCCCGAGTTCGACATCTGGAACCTGAACCACGAGTACACGCATTACCTCGACGGCCGCTTCGACATGTACGGCGACTTCGCCGCCGGCACCAGGACCCCGACGGTCTGGTGGATCGAAGGGTTCGCCGAGTACATCTCCTACTCCTACCGCAAGCAGACCTACGAGGCCGCGATCAAGGAGGCGGGCAAGAAGACCTACCCGCTCAACACGCTGTTCGACACCACCTATGAGAACACCGACACAAACCGTACCTACCGGTGGGGATATCTGGCCGTGCGGTACATGCTCGAAAAGCACCCGGCCGACATGACCACTCTGCTCGGCCACTACCGGACCGGTGACTACGACAGGGCCCGCACCTTCCTCACCAGCACGATCGGCGGCCGTTACAACGACGACTGGTACTCATGGCTGTCCGCGATCGCGTCCGACGGCACAGGCGACGGGGGCGAGTGCACCGGGATCGACACCCGTCAGCTCGGCCGGAACTGCACGCGCAGCAACGTGGCAGCGACCTCGGGCAACTACGCCTACTTCTACCTGAACATCCCGGAGGGCACCGCGAAGCTCGCCATCACGGTTTCGGGCGGCACCGGCAACGCCGACCTGTACTACAGCGACAGTGCCTGGGCTACGACGACGCAGAACACCCAGCGTTCGACGAACGCCGGCAACTCCGAGACCCTCACCATAGACAGCCCGAGATCGGGTTACAACTACATCTCCCTCTACGCGGACAAGGACTTCAGCGGAATCACCGTGAAGGCCGAATACTGACGCCATCAGATCACTCGATCGCCGCGTGAGCGCTCCGGCCAGGCATGCCGCCCGGCCGGGGCGCACGCCATGAGCGCCTCTCCGGAGGCTGCGGTGCTGAGGTACCTGGGGACGGCCACGAGCTGCTCGTCGTGAGACCGTTATCCAATCTTTGCGCACCGCCCTCTTGCGGAGCCAGGCGAACGTCCTCAATATGAACGTTCATATAAGAAATCACGCCATCTGCGAGATGGACGGCCAGCTACAAAGGACTGACCTGCGCATCCTTCCTAGACAATATGAACGTTCATATTCGATCCGGATCGCGGTGGCCTGCCGGTGAGCTGGATCCGCCTCGCCACACGCCCCCCAAAAATGCGTTACGCGGCCGGCCTCGGCACTGCGTGACGCGCGCACCCCCCTGAAAGGCAAGACCTCGTGATCAGTCGACGTGGATTCCTCGCCCTGGCCTCGGCTCTCTCGCTCACTCTGGCCGGCTGCGGCGGCAAGGCCGAAGACCCGAACGCACCAGTGAAGATCACCGTGTGGACCTGGAAGCCCGCCTCGGCGGGCCTGGCAGCAGTAGCCAAGGACTTCGAGAAGGCCAACCCCCGCATCAAGGTCGACATCCAGGCCGTCGGCAACCCGGCAATATGGGAAAAGATCACCATCGGCATGGCGGCGGGCGGCAAGGGCTTGGCCGACGTGCTCCACATCGGGGTCGACTACCTGCCGGGCTACATGGAGAAGTTCCCCGGCGGCCTGGCCGACCTGCGCAAGTTCGGCGCCGAGAAGTACAAGGACGCCTTTGCCAAGGGGCTGTGGCCCACCGTCACCGGCAGGGACGGCGGGGTGTACGCGCTGCCCTGGGAGGTCAACCCGGCAGGCGTTTTCTACCGCACCGACCTTTTCGAGAAAGCCGGGATCGACCCGGCGAAGATCCAGACCTGGGACGACCTGATCGAGGCAGGCAAGACGCTCAAAGCGAAGACCGGCGCCTACCT
The DNA here is from genome assembly GCF_044593615.1 of Nonomuraea sp. NPDC051941. Lineage (NCBI taxonomy): Bacteria > Bacillati > Actinomycetota > Actinomycetes > Streptosporangiales > Streptosporangiaceae > Nonomuraea > Nonomuraea sp. NPDC051941. The sequence goes on along the minus strand of NZ_JBIUCF010000101.1, from coordinate 12,319 downwards.
CGTCGGTGTGAACAAGCCCGCTGCCGGCGGCGCCGACATGGACTTCTACCAGATGCTCCTGCAGCAGCAGGGCGCCTTCTACTTCAACCAGCAGGGTGAGGTCACCCTCGGCAGCGAACCCGCCGTACGGGCCATGACCCTGCTGAAGAAGATGAACGACGCGGGCATCCTCGCCGACACCTCCGGTGAGGGCACCTTCAAGCAGCTCGTCAGCGGCGACAAGCTGGCCGTGCTGCCGTGGCCGGCCTGGGCGGTGAACTACATCCCCGAGATGCGCCCCGAGCAGAAGGGCCTGTGGCGGGCCATGCAGCCGCCGGCCGTGGCGCCGGGCGGGAAGCGGGCCGCGATCGTCAACTCCACCCACCTGTCGGTGGCGGGCAGCAGCCCGCACCAGGCCGAGGCATTCAAGTTCGTCGAGTACGCCCTCACCCGCCCCGAGGTGATCAACAAGGCGTTCAGGGAGGGCGGCGTGTTCCCCGCCCTCACCGCCGCCTACGCCGACCCCGTCTTCACCTCCCCCATCGCCTACTACGGCGGGCAGCCGGCGCTGAAGACGTTCACCGACTCGCTCGGCGAGGGTGCCGACGCCACCTACTACTCCGGCGACTACGCCCGCGCGCTGAAGATCGCCAGCGACGCCCAGACCCAGGTGCTGATGAAGGGCGCCGACCCGGCCACAACCCTGGACCAGGCGGCCAAGCTGGTCGCACAGCAGACCAACAGGAAGACCGCGGCCGGATGATCACCAGGAGGAACATCCCCTACCTGCTGATCGCACCCGCCCTGCTGGGGTTCGCCGTCTTCAAGGCCTATCCGATCCTGGCCGCCGCCTACATCAGCCTCACCACGGGTGCGGGCGCCGCGCGCGGCTTCGCCGGGCTCGACAACTACGCGCGACTGGCGGCCGACCCGCTGTTCTGGACCTCGCTCGGGAACACGGCGCTCATCCTGGTCGTCCAGGTTCCGATCATGCTCTTCCTCGCGCTGCTGCTGTCGCTGGGGCTCAACTCCCCGTTCGTACGGCTGCGCGGGGTGTGGCGGCTGGGCGTCTTCATGCCGTCGCTGACCGGGCTGGTCGCCTACGGCGTGATGTTCTCGGTGATCCTCAGCAAGGAGTCCGGGCTGCTCAACTGGCTGCTCGGGTTCTTCGGCGTCGATCGCATCGACTGGCTCGGCAGCCCGTTCTGGGCCCGAATCGCCATCGTGATCGCGCTCACCTGGCACTACACCGGCTACACGGCGGTCATCTACCTGGCCGGGCTGCAGAGCATCCCGCGGGAGCTCTACGAGGCGGCCATGGTCGACGGGGCCGGGGCGGCGCGCAGATTCTGGTCGATCACGATCCCTCAGCTGCGGCCGATCCTGCTGCTGACCGTGGTGCTGTCGACGATCGGCACGCTGCAGCTCTTCGACGAACCGTTCGTACTGACGGGCGGCGGGCCGGACAACACCACGCTGACCATCTCGCTCTACCTCTACCAGAACGGCTTCCGCTACTTCGACTTCGGTTACGCCGCGGCGATCGCCTACGCGCTGACGATCATTGTCGCCGGGTTCGGCCTGTTGCAGATCAAGCTCACCGGGGGGCGCAAATGATGCGACTGGTCAGGGGGTGGCCGCTGACGTTCGTGCTGGCGGCGGTGTTCGGGCTGTGCGTCGGCCCGTTCTACTGGATGGCGATGGCGGCCACCCACGCCAACTCCGACATCTTCGCCTACCCGCCGAGGTTCTACCCCGGCGACCAACTGGCGGAGAACACCAGGAAGCTGGAGGAGTCCATCGGGCTGCTGCACGTCCTGGGCAACACGCTGTTCGTGGCGGTGGCGACCACGCTCGGCGCGCTGGCGATCTCGCTGCTCGCCGGGTACGGCTTCGCCAAGTTCAGCTTCCGCGGCAGGAACGCGCTGTTCGTGCTGCTGCTGTCGACGCTGGTCATCCCGGGCGGCGTCACGATCATCCCGGTCTTCGAGATGATGAACGACATCGGGCTGATCGACAGCTATCCGGCGCTGATCCTGCCGGGCCTGACGGTGCCGTTCGGCATCTTCCTCATGCGTCAGTCGCTGCTGGCCGTACCCGACGAGTTGCTCGACGCGGCGCGCGTGGACGGGGCTGGCGAGCTGCGGGTGCTGGCGCGTGTCGTGGTGCCGGTCATGCGGCCGGTGCTGGCGGCGCTGGCGGTCTTCCTGTTCCTCGGCTCGTGGAACGACTTCCTGTGGCCGCTGATCGCGCTGCGCACCCCGGAGATGCACACGCTGCCCGTCGCGCTCGCCTCGCTGCAGGCCACGACCAGGACCGACTTCGGCCAGGTCATGGTGGGTACGGCGATCTCGTCGCTGCCCATGATGGTCCTCTTTCTCATCCTCCAGAAACAGTTCATCTCCGGCCTGCTGGCCGGGGCCACGAAGGGATAGACATGCAGCTGTGGCAGCCGCGTGCGGTGTTCGGCACCACCTCGGCGCGGGTCGGAGATGTCGAGATCGCACTCGACGGGGAGGTCACGGTGACCAGGACCGGCGACCGCGTCTGGGAGCTGGACGCGCCGGAGGCGAGCGCGGCCCAGTGGCGCGTGCCGTGCGTCGAGGTGAGCGCGTACTGGACGCCGCGCTCGGGTGCCCGCTGGGTGCCGCCCATCTGGAACGCCCCCATGACCTCACGCCTGACCTCGGGCTCCCCTGTCGCGTCGCTGGTCGGGCGGGACGGCGCGAACGTGTGCACGGTGGCGCTGGCCGACGTGGCCGGCCGTACGTCGATCACCGGCGGGGTGATGGAGGAGACCGGCGAGTTCGCCATCACCGTCCAGGGCAGGGGGCTGCGCATTCGGCTCGACCTGTCCGACCGGCACTTCTCCGCGGCGCTGACCGAGGTCGCCACCTGGTGGGGCGAGCAGCGTACACCCCGCCAGGCACGCCTGCCCGCCTATTCGACCTGGTACAGCCTGCACCAGAAGGTCGACGAGGCGGGCGTGGAAGGGCAGGCCGCCCTGGCCAAGGAGTTGGGTTGCGACACGATCATCGTGGACGACGGCTGGCAGACGGCCGACCGCGCCCGGGGCTATGCCCACTGCGGCGACTGGGAGCCGAATGCCGCGGCCTTCCCCGACATGGCCGCGCACGTCGAGCGAGTGCACGGCCTCGGCGTGGCCTACCTGCTGTGGTACGCGATCCCGTTCATCGGCAAGGGCAGCGCGGCGTTCGCCCGCTTCGAGGGGAAGTTCCTGCGCTACCTGGAGCTCATGGACGCGGCCGTGCTCGACCCCCGCCATCCGGACGTTCGCGCCTACCTGGTCGGACGGCTCGCCCGGGCGGTCGAGGAGTGGAAGATGGACGGGCTGAAGATCGACTTCGTCGACCAGTTCGCCACCCCCGGCGGCGATCCGGAGCCAACGCCCGGCGCCGACTGCTCCGACGTGGACGAGGGCGTCCTGCGCCTGATGGCCGAGCTGGACGCGCGCCTGCCCGGGATCCTCGTAGAGTACCGGCAGCCGTACACCAGTGCGGGGCTGTGGCCCTACGGCAACATGATCCGCGCGACGGACTGCCCGCTGAGCCCGCAGGAGAACCGGCAGCGGACCGTGGACCTCCGGCTGATCTCGGGGCAGCGGGCCGTGCACTCCGACATGATCATGTGGCATCCGTCAGAGCCGGACGAGCAGGTCGCCATCCACCTGATCAACGCGCTGTTCTCGGTACCGCAGATCTCAGTCGACCTTCAGGCACAGCGGCCGGGACAGCTGTCCGTGATCAGGTTCTGGCTGGGGATCTTCCGCGAGTTCCTGGACACGCTGCAGCTCGGCACCCTGGAGCCGGAGCAGCCCGAGCACGGCTTTCCCCTCGTGCGGACCTACGATGGGCACGCCATGGTCATCGCCCGCTATGCCCCACTCCCCGTCGAGGTTCCCGCGACTGGATGGGCTGAGCTGCTCGTCGCCAACGCCGCCGGCGACACCCGCGTGGTGCTGTACGGCGAAGCGGCACAGACCGTGACGTCCGTGGCATACGACTGTCGCGGAACCCGGGTGTCCGAGGCCAGGCTGTCCCTGGCGCCGGGGGCGACCCTGGTGACGGTCCCCGTGGGTGGGCTGCTACGGCTGCGCCGTACCGAGGAGGAGATCTGAACATGCCAGCAGGCCGGGCCCGCGGGGTGAGCATCGAGGACGTCGCCCGCGCTGCCGGTGTATCCCGGCAGACCGTTTCCAATGCGATCAGGGCGCCGCATCGGCTGCGAGCCGAGACGCTGGAGCGGGTCACGGCGCTGATCGAGGAGATGGGCTACCGCCCCGACCAGTCGGCCAGCAGCCTGCGCTCCGGGACTCGGCGCGTGCTCGCCTACACCACGCCGGAGACCGATCCGGCCAACCCGAACGCGCTGATGAGCGGCTTCCTGGAGGCGCTCGTGTCGGCGGCAGGTGCGACCGGGTACCGGATCCTGCTGGTGCGGCCGCGCCCCGGCCAGGAGGTGGTGCGCGCGCTGGAGGAGGTCATCGCGGCCCGGACGGCCGACGCCTTCCTGCTCTCGGACGTGGTGGAAGGCGACCCGCGGGTGAGTTTCCTGAGCGAGACGGGCTTCCCGTTCGCGGTGTTCGGCCGGACCGGACCCGAACTGCCCCAGGCTTGGGTGGATGTCGACTCGGTACAGGCGATGATCGACATCGTCGGGCTGCTCGCCGAGCGCGGTCACCGGCGTCTGGCGTTCCTGGGCATGTCGGCGGAGCTGCCCTGGCTGCGCCATCGCACCGAGGGTTTCCGTACCGGTGTCCGCCGTTTCAAGCTGGTCGCGCACGAGGCCACGGCCGACGAACCGGAAGAGGCCGTCGACGTGGCACGGACGCTGCTGCGGCGGCAGCCGCGTCCGTCGGCGTTGGTGCTGGTCGACGACTGGCTGGCGCCGAGCGCCTATGCCGCCGCTCAGGCGGAGGGCCTGGCCGTGGGGGTGGACCTGGCGATCACCGGCTTCAACGACATGCCCTACGCCCGGCTCCTGCAGCCGCCGCTGACCACGGTGCGGCTCCCGCTGCGACGGCTGGCCGACGCCCTGGTCAGCCGTCTGCTGCAGCTCATCGAGGAACAGGTCGCGCCCGAAGCGGGTCTGCTGCTGCCCGCGGAGCCGATCGTCCGGGCAAGCCTCCCCTGAAACCCTGAGGATTGTACGTTCATGGAAATAGCGTCCTCCTCGACCGAGGTCGTGGAGATATTCGAGTGGGCCTGCCGCAAGGCGCTGAGCTGGGTGCATACCGGCGGCACGATCGGCCCGGTCAACGTCGACGAAACCAGGCCGGGCGGCACGGGCACCGGTGTGTACCTGCCGTCGTACTGGGCCGGCTACGCTCACCGCAGCGGGTTCTACGCCCGTGACTTCGTGCACCAGCTCACCGGCGCCCACCTGCTCGGCCTCGACAAGGCCAATCTGACCATGCTGAAGTGTTTCGCCGCCTCGGCCACACCCGAACACGGCCACTACCCGGTCTGGGCGTTCAACTTCGACGGCTCCTACCTAGCCATCGACTACCGCGGACCCGACCGGTTCGTCCGGGAGATTCCCGCCGTCTTCGAGCTGGTGGAAGCCGGCGAGACCGCCTACCGCTGGACCGGCGACAGTGTCTACGTGGACGATCCGGTGCTGCGTGCCTTCTACCGGAACACCACAGGCCCTTTCGCGGCCACCGCACGGGGCACCGGCGGCGGCATCTTCGACGGGGTGGCCACCTACAACGAGCTGAGCGGGGAGCCTCTGGCTGAGGCGGGCGACGCGATGGCCGCGCGGTACGCCGCCTACCTGGCGATGGCCGGGCTGGGTCACGACTCGTTCGCCGGAAAGGCCGCCGAGCTCAAGCGGCACTTCAACCAGGTCTGGAGCGGCTCGGGCAGCGGCAAGGACATGATCAGGGGCTACACCGTGGACGGCCGCGGCGTAACCGGATGGGGCGGCGAGAACAGCGTGTTCATGCCGCTGAAGGGCCTCATCGACGCCGGACCGCGCAACGAGAGCTACCTCGACTTCGTCGACGCCCAAGGCCGCGCGGAGAACGTGGAAGCACTCACCTACCTGCCCGACGTCTTCTTCCGGCACGGCCGGCCCGACACGGCCTGGAAGTGGATGCGGGAGATCTTCGCCGCACGGAATCTCCCCCACGTCGCCGGAGGGCTCAACGGCGACTATCCCGAGGTGTCCTTCACGCTGGTCAGCCAGGTCGTGACGGGCATGCTCGGTGTCCGGCCGGACGCGCCACGAGGGACTGTCGAGATCCACTCCACGCTGCCCGCCGAGGTGGACTGGCTGGAGGTGAGCGGGATCCCCGTCGGGCGCGGCCACATCTCCGTACGGTGCGAGCACGATGCGACCACTCTGGTCAATATGTCGGCGGACGTTACCTATACCTGGGACGGCGTACCGATTCGCCCCGGAGAGCGGCGAACGTCAGACGGCCGCTGACAGCCCGAGACCCGCGCCATACGGCGGATGAGCCTCAGCCGGCTCCTACATCAGCGTGAAGGAGGTGCGATTCCCCCGACGCCAGGAGGCTCTCGGGGACTCCAAGGGGGGAAGCATGGTCCTCGCACCAGGGGTGTCCTGAAGATCTTGGTGGGTGGGTCGGTACGACGTGTGCGCCTCCCGATAACTACATCCGCCCAGGTCATGACTCTGCGAAGGCTTCGCGTGGCGTACGCGAGCTCCGGTCACCTGGGGGACGGAAGCGGGTACGGCAGGATGATCCGCTGTGCTCCTTCGCCTGGTCTATCTGACCGTCACGAACGCCTTCGCCGCGCTGCGGTTGCTGCCCGTGAGTGACCGGGACAAGGACGTGGAGATTCTCGTCCTGCGTCACCAGATCGCCGTCCCTGAACGCCAACTCAGCGCTGATTCGCGCCCGAGGACCGGGCCCTTCTCGTCGCTCTCCTGACCTCACTGCCGCGTGAGGTTCTGCGCCGGCTGCGGCTTCTCGTCCGGCCAGACACCGTGCTGCGCTGGCACCGCGATCTGATAAACGACGTCACGCCCATATCTGCCGGCCCAACGACCCGGGCGCCCACCCACGGTCCGCTCCATCCGCGCCCTCATTCTGCGCCATGTTCGGGAGAACCCCGGCTGGGGCTACCGGCGGATCCACGGTGAGCTCACCACGCTCGGCATCGAGATCGCACCGTCCGTGCCGCAGACCGACAGATACGCGAACTCGGCCCCCCGCAGCAGCAGGCTACCGGCAGCGGGTACGCGGTCGGCCCAGGACGGTGACCAGGCGGTCGAGCAGGGCGGGATCGTTGGGCAGCGCGCCGTGCTCCACGCCGGGATTGTCCGTCAGGCTGAAGTGATGGCAGCGCATGGCCCGCCAGGCCAGGATGGCGTTGTTGGTGATGTCCTCCTGGTTACCGTCGCCGTCGCGCCGCAGGAAGCCACCGGGGTCGGCGATCTGGCCGGTGGACAGGTTCGCCAGCCGGGCCCCGACGACTGTGGGCAGGCCGGAACCCTTCTCCCCGTAGACGTCCACGTCGGGGAACGACCTCGGATCGGCGAACCGGACGAAGCCGATGTAGTACGCGGCGATCTTCCCGGCCGTCGGCAGCCCCGCGTCGGCGAACAGGCGCCGATAGTCGCGAGGCGTGTAGGAGCGGCCCGTCGAGGACTCGCGGATGACGACCTCACGGTCGCCGAAGACCGCCGGGTCGGCCGCGCTCATGTAGGTCGAGGGGGCGCTCTGGTACATCCGCGCGCTGCTCCGCGCGTTCTGCCTGGTCGTGGGGTAGCCGAAGTCCTGGATGTTCTGCCCGGTGAACATCACGGAGTACATCAGACCCTGCCCCGGCATGTTGCCCGCGATCGGGGTGAAGCCGTGGATGTAGCGGTCTCGCCACGCCTGGCTGGTGTGGGTGAGCAGGTATTGGGCATACAGCGGCCCGTTGGAGTGGCCGACCAGGTGCACCGGCCGCTCGCCGTTGTCGCGGTAGGTGTCCTCGATGAGCCGGCGGGTGCGCTCGAAGAAGCCGCCCATGTCGGGGGTGAGCCGGGCGTCGTACCCGGCGACCCGGATGTCCCGGTCGCGGACGTACCCGGCGGTCTCCAGCCTGCGGTAGAGAGCCTCGTAGTACGGTGCGCTGTCCGTGCGGCCGTATTCCATGATCTCGACGGTGACGCCCGGTTGCTCGGCGAAACGCTCCGGCATCGGCAGCGACGGATCGTCGCGGTAGCGCAGAGTGAGCAACCGGTCTCGGCAGACCTGGCTGAACCTGCTCGGCCGGTCGTTGCGGAACCAGTCCTGGAAGGTGCCAGACCGCGGACAGCCCGGCGCCGTGGTCTGGTCGCGTACGGTTGCCTGGAGCTTGGTGAAATGGAACGCGGGGAACAGCACGACCGGGGGTTTCTCCCGCGCCGGAGACCCGGACGGGCCGGGCTGGCCCGCGGTCAGCCCCAGCGGGACCAGCGCAGCCAGCACACCGTGCATCCAGCGGCCATCCAACATCGCCATCCCCCTCAGTCACTCAATGTTCCAAGCGGTCGTTACCCACGATCACGTTCTGTGATACCTGCTGGTCGGAGGGGCGGCCAGGACTGCTCGATCGGCCCAGTTGGGCTTCGGCCGGACGACCTGACAGCGTGCCGCGGGCGATCTCGGCGGGAACGCCCGTGTTGGCGCCGGGCCCGCTGCCGGGCACCACGATGAGGTCGGCCAGCTCGGGTGCCCCGTCGTTCTCGACCTCGACCGTCGTCCCGTTGGACAGGTGCACCGTGCCCGGCCCGTCGACGCGTATCTGCACCAGCGGGCGCGACCATCGGCTCCTCACCGGAATGGGGAGACGTACGGAGGGCATTCGCCGAGCTGACGGCTACGCCGCCGGAGGCGTGATCTCCACCGCCGACGACCTCAGCGCCTTTCACCGGGAGCGCTGGACACGTACGAATTGCTGACGAAGGAGGAACTAAAGGAGCTCAACGCTGGCCGGCCGCCCACGGATCCCCGCTACCCACCCTCGAGGTGTGCGAGAGCCAGGGTGAGTACAAGGCCGTCAAGAGCAGCTCGCCCGGCTTCACCACCCCCACCTTCGGCTCGCGGGACGGGGCGGGTCCAGCTCGTCATGTCCCTCACCCTGGCCAGCGCCCACCGCGATCCCGCCATCGACCCGCTCGCCTCCAGGACGGGGGACGCCATCCTCTGCCCCGAGTAGTGACTGGCGACACTCGATCCGCTGTCCATGCCGAGCGAATGCTCAGGTGCCCATCCGGAAACCGGCTCCTGACCAGATGCGCCCTGAAGCCGACCCGAGTGCCCTGCGGAGCGTGACCATATGCCCCTGCTCAGGAGGTCACGCTGCTCAGAGCAGATCTGCCGCAGGCGGATCGTGTCGACGCCGATGCGAATCGCCTCACATGATGGACGCATGAGCGAAGAATCGAAACTTCCCCTGTTCAACCAGCGGATGAGACGCGAGCTTTACGAGCAGCGTGTTCTCATTCTCGACGGCCCTCTCGACGACGACAACGGGACACTGCTGGCCACGCAACTGATAGCACTCGCCACCCAGGACGCGTCGACCGATATCGCATTGTGGATTCACTCCCCGGGCGGCTCGGTCCCCTCGATGCTGGCGATTCGCGACATCATTCGCCTCATTCCCTGTGACGTATCGACCCTCGTGCTGGGCATCGCTTACAGCGCCGGGCAATTCCTGCTGTCGTCGGGGACCCGAGGCAAGCGCCGCGCCCTGCCGCACGCACGCGTCCTGATGCACCAGGGCTCGGCGGGAATCGGTGGCACCGCGGTCGACATCGAACTGCAGGCCGGCGACCTCCGGCATACTCGTGACACGGTGCTCGGTCTTATCGCCGAGGACACGGGCCAGCCCGTCGAGCGCATATTCGAGGATTCTCTGCACGATCGTTGGTACACAGCGCAAGAGGCGCTCGACTACGGTTTCATAGATGCGATCGTGCAGACCTTCGACGAAGTCGCGCCTCACAATCGCCCGCGGCCCGGATTCGGCGTCACCGAAGGAGTCGGCAAGTGACCACATATACGATACCGAACGTCATCGCGCAGAATCCTCGAGGCGAGCGGATCATGGATGTCTACTCGCACCTGCTCACCGAGCGAATCGTTTATCTGGGCACCGCGATCGACGCGGGCGTCGCCAACGCGCTCATCGCGCAGCTGATTTTTCTGGAGTCGGACAACCCCGATGCCGAAATACAGTTCTATATCAACTGCGAAGGTGGTGATCCGAGTGCGATGCTCGCGATATACGACACCATGCGCCATATCCGCCCGCGGGTTTCGACAACCTGCGTCGGACAAGCCGTCGCGGTCGGTGCCGTCCTTCTCGCCGCGGGTGCCGAGGGAAAACGTGCCGCTCTCCCCCACGCACGCGTGATCCTGCACCAACCAGCCGCTCAGGGGCGCGGAACGATCCCCGACCTCATCTTGCAGGCCGACGAGGTTGTACGAGTCCGGGCAGACATCGAGCGCATCCTGTCACGGCACACCGGCCAGACGATCGAGACCCTACGTGCCGACACCGATCACGATCGCGTGTTCACCGCGACCGCGGCCTTGGAGTACGGGCTCCTCGATCAGATCATCGAGGAGCACTCATAGGCCCGCGAACAACCCCGGCAAGCCGCTAAGCGGCCAGAGCATACGCCGCCGAGCAGACAGCGCCCCTCGACCCGCTGGGCTGAGCAGACCGCAAACTCTCTGCGACAGCAAGAGTCAGATCGACCAGGGTCACATCCAGCGCGCCGGCGACCGCGGCGATCATTTCACTCGACGGCTCTTTGACGCCTCTTTCCATCTCGGAGAGATATTGCGGTGAGACTCCGGCGCGACCCGCCGTCTCACTCAACTTCTCGCCCCGCTGTTGACGAAGGCCCCTCAGACACTCACCGAGCACCTGCCGCCACAGCGGCTCGCGAGCCGGAGAGGGCTTGAGGGCGGTCCGATCGATCGCTGGACGTAGCGGCGAGATGGAAGATGGCTGCGGGATGGAGGAGACCATACTCCACACCATAGGGAGACAGCGCTGTCGAGTTCCGCTGGCTTCGCGCAGAGCGGAACCAGTCCCTGCCTCCTCCGTTCGGTCTCAGGCGCACCTGCGCGCTCACCACGGGGTCACCGCGGCGGCGAGCGCTCGGGTGACGTTGGTGACCAGCCACACGAGCAGGGCGCGCACCGTACTCGGCGCAGCGAGATCAGGCGGGTCGGGTTGCCGGCGATGTGGGCTTGGGCCGGTCGTCTGGGTGGTTCGCAGCGGTGAGATCCGGGTGGCCGTCGCACGGGGCGTGGCCTGCCGGGGCCAGCCGAGCACGCCGCCGCTGGTGTAAGGCGGCAAGCCCCTCCCACACCCGGCAGACCCTGGTCACAGTCCTGCATCCGGCGACGTGACGGCGCGTTCACGACGGGGCCGGTTCGTCGAGCCCCACGTATTTCGGCCACTCGCCCTGAGGTCGTCCCTGATCGAGTGCAAGTCCTAGCCGACGCGTCTGTCATCGCACACCGTGGGGGAGGTGGGGCAGATGGCAAAGACACGTGTGCAGGTCAGCAGGCGATGCGGCTGTGTGGATGCGGAAACGGGACGTCAGCGAGGCGTCACGTGTCCGCGTCTGCCGGTAGATGACGATCACGGCAGCTGGTATTTCGCGGTCCAGGTACGCGGCCTGGACGGGCAGCGGCAGCGCGTCCGCCAGGGCGGTTACACCGACCCCGAGGAAGCGCAAGCAGCAGGCCGAGCCCTGGCCGTTGCCGACCGCGACGGCGCGGGGGCCGGATGCACCCTCGGACAGTGGCTGGCACGCTGGCTGGACACCAAGGACGCCCTGCGTCCGTCGACCCGGCAAGGCTACGCCACGCACATCCGTCTCTACCTCATCCCGCAGTTGGGACGGAGCTTGCTCCACCAGCTCACCTCCCGCGACGTCAACGGACTGCTCGCGACGCTCGCGTCCCATCCCTCGCCGACCGGTCGCCGACTGTCGCCCGCTACCGTGGGGCGGATCCACGCCACCTTGCGGACCGCGCTGAACGCGGCGGTGCGCGCCCGGCTGATCCCGATCAACCCGGCCAACGGAGCCGAACTCCCCCATCCCCGCCGACCGCATCCGATCGTCTGGACCGCCGGACGGACGGCCCGCTGGCAGCAAACAGGAGAACGTCCGGCGGTGGCGGTCTGGACCGAACAACAACTCGCGGCCTTCCTGACCGGCGTCGCGCAGGACCGCCTGTACGCCGCCTGGTGGCCGGCCGCGCTACGCGGATTGCGCCGCGGTGAGCTGGCCGGGCTGCGCTGGACGGACGTCGACCTGCAGGCCGCGGAGCTGACAGTGGCGCAGCAGC
>NZ_JBIUCF010000100.1:0-25287 GCF_044593615.1 Nonomuraea sp. NPDC051941 | reverse complement strand
TCCGCTTCGACCTCGCCGACCGGGCCGTCCGCTATCTGGACGAACACGGCGCCGTCCACACCGAGGATGTCTCGATGGTGTTCGACCCGCCGATCAGCGGCGGCAGCGAGAGCGGGAACGTACGGCTGGACCCCTCCACGCGCGTGCTGGCCGCGATCTGGGACGACGACCGGATGGAGGTCAGGGACGCGGCGACGGGCCGCTCTTTGATGAAACCGATCAGCTGGTCGGGCCGTAGCAGCGCGACCGCCTTCAGTCCCGTCAGCGGGTCGGGCCGTGGCAGCGCGACCGCCTTCAGTCCCGACGGCCGCCGACTCGCCCTGGCCGCCGGCGACACAGTCCACATCGTGGATACGACCCAGTACAGGGTGTCGGCCCGGCTCAAGCTGGAAGGCGACCGCGAGCAGGGCGCCCAGGCGCTGGCGTTCAGTCCGGACGGACGCACGCTGGCCGTGTCGCGCCACGGGGAGCACGGTCGCGTCGAACTGTGGGACCTCGAACGCGGATCTCAACGAGCGCAGACCGGGACGGGCGCCAACGACCTCGCCTTCCGCCCCGACGGACGGCTGCTCGTGACCGGAAACCCGCTCCAGCTCATCGATCCGGAGAAGGGCGCCACCCGGCCTCCCGAACAGGGCACCGGGCAGCTCGCCGGCGCCTTCGCCTTCAGCCCGGACGGCCGGCAGGTGGCCTTCTCCGGGCCCGGCCGACTCACCCTGTGGGACGGCGACATCAGGACCAGAATCGCCGAGTTCCCCGCGGTGCCGGGCAGCGAGGTCACCATGCTGGCCTGGTCGCCTGATGGGCGCACGATCGCGACGTACGAGCAGGGCTCGCGCGTACGTCTGTGGGACGTGCCGAGCCGGCGACCGCTGGGCCTCGTCTTCGACGGCAAGCAGGCGGCGGACAGCGCCCACAGCGGGTGGGTGGCATTCTCTGCGGACGGCACGAAACTCCACACCGCCGCCCCCGACGGCACGATCCGTGTGTTCGACGTGGACGAGCGGCACGTGGCCGCGACCTTGTGCGTGCGCGCCGGTCGTACGCTCACCGCCGGTGAATGGTCTCGCCACCTGCCTGGCATCGAGCCGTTCAGGATGTGCCCCTAGCCAGTGGGGCCTCGGGGAATACCGGAGCAACCAGTGAGGTGGTCGGGTTCGAGGGCATCCAGACGCTGTTTGGCCACGCTCGCTTGTCTTCCTCGCCGGTGATTCGTTCGTTGCCCGCCCTCGCCTCGCGCCTTCCTCTGCCGGTACGCCGACACGCAGCTCCTCGGCGAGCCCTCCGCCCTATCTCCACGACCCTGGATCGTCACCACCTGGGTGCCGGGCACACCTGCCGACCGCGTCCCCCATCACGCGCCGCAGAAGCCGCCGATGTCCTGGCCGCTTGCCTAATAGCTCTTCACCAACCCGCCCCGCAGGCGCCCGCCAGCCGCTTTGGCCACAAAGGGTTGCTGGCCGACTGCTCTGAGAGGTTGACGAAGCAGCTCGCCGAAGCCGCTGAGCTGGGGCTGATCCCCGGCCCAGACACCGTCCGCGCGGTCTGGGAAGACGCCGCCGCCGCGCCCGACTGGGTCGGCCCGGCGCGGTGGCGGCGTGGCGACCTGTTTCCGGCCAACTCCACGGCTGTGACGTGCCACGGTTCATGTCGCTGTTTCTGCCGCGCTCTTGTCGTGGTAGTTCGGCAGCTGGTTGATGTGCTGGCGGGCGTTATGAAGGCCGTTGCCCGGCCCCCGAGTCCTTCGGGGCTGGGCAACGGCCTGCGCGTGATGTTGTGTGGTGGTGCGCGATTTCTGGGTGGGTGTGCTTGGCGTGGGGTGGTCACATCGAGCCGATGACGAGGTTCTTGCGGGCGGTTTCGACGACTTCTTTGGTGACGGTGGACATGTTGTTGATTTTCAGGACGCGTTCGATCTGGCCGATCAGGCGGACGGTGAGGCGGAAGTTGCCGCTGGTGATGCGGGTGATGGCGGCGAGGGCTTCGGTGGTGGCGTAGTCGTCGGTGTCTCCGAGGTTGAGGTGGGGCCAGGATCTGGCCAGGACGAAGGCTTGTTCGTTGGCGGACATGGGTTTGTAGTGGTGGACGAAGCCGACGCGGGAGTAGAGCTGGGGGTAGCGGGCGAGTCGCTTTTCGATGCCGGGCATGCCGATCAGGATGAGTCCGATGCCGGTGCGGTCGTGATGGTCGCGTAGCTGCTCGAGTGCCCCGACTTTCAGTCTGTCGGCTTCGTCCACGATGAGGAGTTCGGCGTGGGTGCTGGTGTTGAGCCTGCCGTGTTCGTCGATGCCGCGGCCGGGGTTGAGCATGAGTTCGACATTCCAGCCGAGCCGATCGCACAGGAACGAGATCTCTTTGTCGAGGTTGTGGGGGGTGTTGTGGACCTTGGGGGTGTACATGACGGCGCGGGCGGCCAGGATCTGCCCGGCCGAGGCCTCGCCGTCGGAGCCGACCGGGCGGGTGCCGTCGAGGTGGCCGGCGAGCTGGTCCCATTGGGAGTAGAAGCGGGCCGACTGGGTCTTGCCCACGCCCGGGGCGCCGAAGCAGAGGCCGACGTAGCGTTCGCGCCGTACGGCGTCGGCGAACTCGATGAAGAGCCGATGCTCTTTAGTGATCACGATGGGAGTGGCGGCGGACCTGTGCCCGTTGCCCGTCGGCTGGCCGGGCGGAGAGTCAGGTCCGGGAGGTGCGGGCCGGTCGGTAACGTTGGAGCGGCCTTGGCTGTCTTGATCGTCAGGGCGGGTCTCGGCGGTCGGGTCGCTCGCGGGATCGGGAGTGTCGTCGCTTGGGGCGTTGGAGGGCGTTGCTGGCTCGGGGGCTGGCTCGGGGTTGTCGTCTGCTTTCGCCACGCGGGGTGTCTATCCGGGGCTCGGATGGCTCACTCATTCCAGTAGCGTTTGAGTCGCGGACCGTCACTGTGGGTAGTGGTGCTGTCCGTCCCGGTCAGCGGTTCGGCACTGGGGCCGGGACTGTTCTGGGTAGTGCTGGCGCCGTCATCGTCACCGTCGGGTCGAGTAAGGGTTGCCCAGTTGGCCACACCGGCGCCGGTCAGGGAGGCGGGCAGGGGTTCGCTGTGAGCGGCCAGCAGCCGGTCGACGACGGCGTCGCGGCTGGTCAGGTGGCCGCGTAGCTGTTTGCGGCGAGCGTTGCGGGCGGCGGTGATCTCTTTGAGGCTGACGGTGGCGCCCGACAGTTCGGGGCAGATCGCCCGGCACAGGAATTCCTCGGCGCCGTCGGACAGGCGGAGGTAGACGCGGATCTCGGTGATGTCGCGGGGGTCGTAGCGGATGGTGGCCTGCTCCCGAATGTAGAAGGCCAGGACGGGATCGAGGTAGCGCAGGGACAGGAAGTGGATGCCGTCGGTGTGGATGACGCGGGGCTTGGCAACAGTGAGCAGCAGCAGGTCCAGCTGTTCGAGCGAGTCGGGCATGCGCGGAATGAACCCGCCGGCCTCCCACCGGGCCTGCGGGGGCATCTTGGTCTCGCTGTGGATGCGCAGGTTGTAGACCTCGCGGATGAACCTGCCGACCGCGGCATCCAGCTCGGCCAGGGTCAGCTTGGCCTGGCCGGCGCGGTCCGGGGTGCCGCGCGGCGCGTGGCCGGGCAGGTGAGCCAGGCACATCTGGTTGATCGTCTCGAGCAGACGCTCGATTTTGCCGTGGCCGTGCGGCTGGCCCTTGAGCGAGAAGACCGGCTGGACCCTCAGGTCTGCCATGACCTGTTCCAGATGCGCCGAGGTGAAGTCGGATCCGTGGTCGAGGTGGAACACCGACGGGATGCCGCATACGTGCCAGTCCGGTTCGGGCTTGCGCCAGATCGCGTGCCGGAAGGCCAGCGCGGTGGTCAACGCCGAAGGCGCGTCCAGGTTGACGGCGTATCCGGCGATGGCGCGGGAGTGGTCGTCCTCGATGGCGGTCAGCCACGGCCGGGCCGGTCGGCCCTTGTCGTCGAGCACCCAGATGTCCAGCTCGGTGTGGTCGGCCTGCCAGATCTCGTTCGGAGCCTTGGCTTCGCGCCGGTACACCAGGTCGTAGGTCTCCCGGTACTTCTTGGTGCCCTCAAGGCCGAGGGTGACCAGCGCGGGGTCCAGGTCCGCGACGATACGGGCCACGGTCCGGTAGGCAGGCAACGGCCAGCCACGCGCCTTGGCGATGCTTTCGGCCTGCCGGTGAATGGTGGCCGCGCTGGGGCGCGGCCTGCGCAGGGCCAGCCCCTCGATGAACGCCACGAGCTCGTCGGGGAACCGACGCAGACCCCTGTCGCGGCGGCCCGGCCGCGCCAGGGCGGCCAGGCCGCCTTGCCGGTAGTCGGCCAGCCACCGCTGCAGCGTGCGGTAGCAGACGCCGTCCTCGCCCTGGGCAGCGGCTACTTGCGCCAGCGGTACCCCCTCGTGCAGATGTGGTGCCAGCACCTCATACCGGGACATCGCCAGAGCGCGCCCGGCCACGCCGCCGGAGCGCCCGCCGTCCGGCCTGGCCTGCGCGTGTCGTTCGCTCGCAGTGCTCACTCTGTTATCGTCCGTCCCCGCAATGGCCGCCCACCACACCCGCGCAGGCCATGGCAACCCCATGCAATCTGGGCTCCGTCGTGGTGCGGACGATCGATATCGGCCCCTCCTCCGAAGTGGGGGGGGAGACCAAGTAAGCCGGAAAGGGCTAATAAGGCTGGTCAGGGCAGCGGCGCGCGTGGCCTGGGTGCTGGTTGAGCTTGGGGATGTCCATGTAGGACGACGTGTGCGTATGGACAATGAGCTGCGCCAGGGACCTGTCCCTGGCGCAACAAACAGGCCAATGTCCGATTTATCCCTTAATGTTCGCTTCTTTCTTATCTGGAAATGAGGAGGGGTGGAGCGACGGAGGGAGTGGCCGGATGCGGGTCGTTGTGGATCTCAATCGCTGCCAGGGCTATGCGCAGTGCGTGTTCCTCGCGCCAGAGGTGTTCCACCTGCACGGGGAGGAGGCGCTGCTGTACGACCCGGCCGTCTCCGACGACCGGCTGGAGGGCGTGCGCCAGGCCGCGGCGGCGTGCCCGGTCCAGGCCATCCTCCTGGGTGAGCAGGTGCGCGCCGATGGCCGGTGACCTGCGGGAGGGCCGGATCGTCATCATCGGTGCGTCGCTGGCCGGGCTGCGGGCCGCTGAGACGTTGCGCGAGGAAGGCTTCACCGGCTCACTGACCGTGGTGGGAGATGAGCCCTATCCGCCCTACGACAGGCCGCCGCTGTCCAAGCAGGTGCTGCTCGGCCAGGCGGCGGCGCATACCACCGGGCTGCCTATGCGCCGGGACCCGGACGCCGACTGGCGGCTGGGGGTGCCGGCCACCGGTCTGGACCCGCTCGGGAAACAGGTGCTGCTGGCCGACGGCGAGTCGCTGCCCTTCGACCGGCTGCTGATCGCGACCGGGACCCGGGCGCGACCTTGGCCCAACCCGGAGGAGGCCGGCCTGGATGGGGTGTTCACCTTGCGCACCTGCGATGACGCCGGACGGCTGGCGGAGCGGCTGGCCGCAGGGCCGCAGCGGGTGCTGGTGATCGGCGGCGGCTTCACCGGCTCGGAGATCGCCTCGGCCTGCCGGGAACGGGGCCTGGAGGTCACGGTCACCGAACGCGGCCCCGCACCCCTGGTGGGGGCGCTCGGCGGCACGCTGTCGAAGCTCGCCGCCAGAATGCAGCGGGCGCACGGGGTGGATCTGCGCTGCGGGGCGACGGTCAGCGCCCTGCGCGGCGATGGGAACGGCCGGTTCACCGGTGCGGACCTGTCCGACGGCAGCCGCGTCGACGCGGATGTGTGCGTCGTGGCGTTGGGCGCGGTCCGCAACGTCGAATGGCTGGCGGACTCCGGGCTGGCCGCGGGTCCGCGCGGGATCGCCTGCGACGCCGGGTGCCGGGCCTTCGACATGTACGGGATCGTCACCGACGACGTCTTCGTCGCCGGTGACGTCTCCCGCTTCCCCCATCCGCTGTTCGAGTACCAGCTGCTCTCCTTGGAGCACTGGGGCAACGCGGTCGCGCAGGCCGAGGTGGCGGCCTACAACATGGTCAATCCGGGGCCGCTGCGGCGTCCCCACCTTGCGCTCCCGACGTTCTGGTCGAGCCAGTTCGGGCTCAACATCAAGTCGGTGGGCGTCCCCACCTTCTCCGACCAGATCGTCCTTGCGCAGGGCTCGCTGGAGGAGCGCCGTCTGGTGGTGGTGTACGGCTACCGGGGCCGGGTCACCGCCGCGGTCACCGTCAACATGGCCAAGTCGCTCGAGTACTACCAGCACCTGATCGAGACCGCCGCCTCGTTCCCGCCGGCGCCCGGTGCGGCGGACCGGCCGGTCGCCGCCGACCTCCCGCTCCCCTCCGATGTGCCGGATCCGAAGACGCTTTCCCACGGTCCCACCGTCGCGCTCACCGGTCATCTGCCGGACCGTCGGCTGACCGTGGTGCGGCATGGTTGACCCTGCCGCCCGTCCACGAGGAGCCGAGACCATGACCGCCGAAACCCTGCTGGAACGGATCACCGACTACGCCAACCGGCCCAACCCCTACCCCCTCTACGCGGAACTCCGCGAGGCCGGCCGCGCGGTACGGCAGGCAGACGGCAGCTATCTGGTCGGCGGCTACCACGAGATCCTCGCCCTGCTCCACGACCCGCGGATCAGTGCCGATCCCCGCAGCCGTCCCACCGCAGCCCACGGTCTGCCCGCCGAGGTGCCGCAGCCACCCTTCCTGCGGCTCGACGACCCCGAGCACCACAGGTTGCGCACTCTGGCCATGCGACCGTTCGGCCCCCCGCACAGCCCCGGCCGGATCGACGCCATGCGCGGCCAGATCGCCGAACTCACCGAGGAGTTGATCGAGGGGCTCCGGGACCGCACTCATATCGACATCGTCGACGACTTCGCCTACCCCCTGCCCGTCACGGTCATCTGCCGGCTGCTCGGCGTTCCGCGCGAGGACGAGCCGCTGTTTCGGCAATGGTCCGACGCGATCGTCGCCTCCGCCGACGTGACGGCCGACCAGGACACCACCGAGCGGGACCCGGCGGGCCAACAGGCCCGGGCCGAGATGGGCGGGTACCTGGTGGACCTCGCCGAGCAGCGCCGCGGCCAGCGCAGTGACGACATGCTCGCCGCCTTCGTCAACGAACCGGACCCGGCCCTGCGGCTCTCCCGCGAGGAACTGGCGGAGACCGCCGTACTGCTGCTCATCGCCGGACACGAGACCACGGTCAACCTGATCACCAACGGGGTGCTCACTCTGCTGCGCCACCCCGACCAGCTCGACCGGCTGCGCCGTGACCCCGGCCTGCTCCCCGGCGCGGTGGAGGAACTGCTGCGCTATGAGCCCCCGGTGCACATGCGCGAGCGCATCCTCCTCGCCGACGTCGACGTCGCCGGATCCACCATCCCCGAGAACACGACGCTGGTGCTCGTGCTCGCCTCGGGCAACCGCGACCCCAAACGGTTCTCCGAGCCCGACCGGTTCGACCCCGCCCGCCCGGACAACCAGCACCTCGGCTTCGGCAGCGGCATCCATCTGTGCTACGGCGCACCGCTCGCCCGGATCGAAGCCCACATCGCACTCGGCGCGCTGATCCCCCGCCTCGGCACCGCGGCCCTGGCCCAGGACCCGCCCCCTTACCGGCACAACGCCATGCTGCGCGGACCCCGCCACCTCCCCATCGAGGTGCAACCACCCGCCTGAGAGCCGGCTTCGAGCACGGACGTGCTCCTGGCGGCGTTATCGCAGCGCCCGCAGGCTGCTGCAGGGACGTGCGCCCAGGGTCCCAGCCGGTCGGGGCCACAACCCGTATCGTGCCTCTTGTTTGACTCTTGTCAAATATTCGCCCTATTGTTTGCCTTGTGTCAAAGAGTCGTCGCATGCCGCGCCTGAGCCCGGACGCGCGCCGTGGGCAGATCGTGGAGGTTGCGGCGTCTCACTTCGCACGGGAGGGCTACGAGGGGCTTTCCGTGCGGGCGATCGCCGCGGACGCTGGCGTAACGCGCGCACTGGTGTACCACTACTTCCCGGGGAAAGATGCCTTGCTTGAGGCGGTGCTCAGGCGCGAGGCCGAAATACTTCTCGAGGTCACTGCGCCAGATCCCGGGCTCTCCCCGCAAGAGAACTTGCAACGCAGCCTGGCGGCATACCTTGATCGCTTCTCCGCCAGCGGCCGGTTGGCTGACCTAACCGCCCCCGGGGCGGAGGCCCCGCCGCTGGTACGCGACCTCGTGGCGGCCGGCCACCCGGTACAGGTGGAACGCGTGCTCGGCTTGCTGGGACAAGCGGATACCCCCGTGATGCGGCTTGCCGTCGGGGCCTGGCTGGGTTTCGTCGTGCAGGCGGCCCGCGAGTCAGCGAGTAACCCTGCCGTGCCCAGGGGTGAGGTCACGCGGTTGTGCATGGACGTGCTGCGGGTCGTCACCGGATCCGCGTTCGATCAAGAAGCCGTCGGCACGGCGTATGGCACCCCGTCACCGAACGAGGGAGGAAACCGGTGAGGGTCGTCGTCCTGGAGCAATCGGTTCGACCGGTCAGGAGGCTGGTTCGGCAGGACCTGGTCGTGAGGCACGACGTCCTTGTTGCTTGACGTGTGTCCCATGCGCGTATCGCGCGTGAGCCTGACAGTAGAGAGGTACGTGATGACGCACCCAGCCACCGTTGATCTGGACGGACGGTTCTTCGCTGACCCGGACGAGCTGTACCAAAAGCTGCGTCTGGAGTCGCCGGTCGTGCGGGTAACCACGCCTATAGGCCTGGACGCCTGGATGGTGACCCGCTATGAGGACGTCCGGCCCGCGCTGAACGATCCGCGGCTGTCCAAGAGCGCCGCCCGGTTCGCCGAGATCCTTCAGCAGCGATCGATCCCGCCCGATCAACGGATACCACTCGCCGACTCCGTGGCCGGGCACATGCTCAACGCGGACCCGCCGGACCACACCCGGCTCCGCAAGCTGGTCAACCGCGCGTTCACGGTCCGGGCGGTCGCGCGGATGCGGCCCCGCATCGAAGAGATCGCGAACCGGCTGGCTGACACGATGGCGGCGAAAGGGGCCGGGGGGGCGAGCGTCGATCTGATCGACGAGTTCGCCTTCCCACTGCCGATGACTGTCATCTGCGAGCTTCTCGGCGTTCCAGACGGCGAGCGGGAGGACTTCCGTGCCTGGTCCAACACCCTGCTCGCGTTCGCACCGCAGCAGGAGCGCATCGCCGCGGCCGCCGCGATGCGCGACTTCTTGACCCGGCTTGTCACCGACAAGGGCGCGAACCCGGGCGACGACATGCTCTCGGCGATCGTGCAAGCCTCCGAAGACGGCGACTCTCTCTCGCCTGGCGAGGCCATCTCGATGGCGTTCCTGCTGCTCGTGGCCGGGCACGAGACCACGGTCAACCTCATCGGCAACGGCGTGCTGGCCCTGCTCCGCCACCCCGACCAGCTCGCCGCGTTGCGCGCCGATCCGTCCCTGATCCCCAACGCCGTCGAGGAGTTCCTGCGCTTCGACGGCCCGGTCAACCTCGCGACCCTGCGCTACACCACCGAGCCGGTCGAGCTAGGAGGGACCATGATCCCGGCCGGCGAAGTCGTGCTCGTCTCGCTGGTGTCGGCCAACCGCGACCCTGAGCGCTACCACGAGCCGACGGAACTGGACGTCACACGCGACGCCTCCGGGCACGTCGCGTTCGGGCACGGGATACACCACTGCCTCGGTGCCCCGCTCGCCCGGCTGGAGGGTGAGATCGCCTTCCGCGCCTTGATCGAACGGTTCCCGGACCTGGCCCTCGCCGAGGAGCCACAGCGGCTCGTCTGGCGGCAGAGCATGCTCATCCACGGCCTGACGCGGCTACCCGTCCATCTCTAACGGGGTAAGCCACGCGGCGAGGACGCGTATTCATCGGGTGCTTTGCCGCGTGGCGCCCGTCAAACGCCGTGGTGGATGTGACCGCGGGCCGGCACCGCGGGCGTCCCACGAGATCGAGACGGCCGTGCGATCATGCCCGGTGCTGGGGGATCGGCTACGTCCGCGTAGCGGATGATCTGGGTCGCCATGACCGCCACTGTGACCAGGGAGACGGCTGAGCCGATCAGCACCGCCAGAGTGTGCGGGCCCAGTAGCCAGAGCAGGGTGAGGGCGGCCAGCGGGGGCGCGCAGAACGCGGCCAGGTCCACCGCCAGCTGTAGCCGCTTGCGGGAGGGGCGGCGTGGGTCGTGGCGGCGGTATCTCTCCCATTGGAACATCGCGATGTCACTGGAGCCGTCGTCGACGAGGCCGGCCAGGCACGGCCCCAGCCGATCGTGGACGTACCGTCCAATGGCGGCGATCTTGTGATCGTTGGTGACATAGGCCCAGCCCAGCACCGTGGTGGCCAGCGGCAGCAGCAACAGCAACTCCCGTCGGCCCACGGTTGTGGTGACGGTGGCGATGCCGGCGACCGCGGTGAGCGTGGCGTACAGCAATTGGCCGCGCATGGCGATCCGCTGCCGCTGCTCCGCCTTCAGGGCGTCGTATTCGCTCAGCAGGGTCGTGACTATGTGCTCGGGACTTACTGTGGTGCTGTCGCTGATTGCGGACATGAGGAATTCTGCCTTCCTGATCTGTCGGGATTGGTCGGTGCGGGGGCGCCCCCGGCGGTGGTGGTGATGCGCCCCCTCTGGCTGTCCGGACCCGCGTCCGATGAGCCGCTCGCCACGATCCACGCCCGCAACGCCGGCTCCTGCGCGGCTTGCAACGTGTGAAACAGCCCTGCAACACCCGCCGCTCTTTAAACACCAGCGACTCGGGTCCGCGTCTGCCGTCCCCTCGGCTCAGCCGTTCTGAAACCAACCGGTCAGGACCTGCTCACCAGCCATCGCCTGGCACTGCTACGCCGGGGCGTGAGGGAGAAGGCGGTCCAGCTCAGGCAGGGGGCGTTGGCAGATTTCGTGAGCCTCGTCGGCGGGGATGCCGAACATGCGCAGCAGGTCTTCGGCGATCTGGTCGGTGGCCTGGGCGTCGTCGCGGTGCGGCTGGGTGTGGAGCAGTTGGCCGAGGCAGAGTGTGGCGCCCGCGGCCATCACGAATGCGAGCTCGGGGTCGCCCACGGTGAAGCGCCCGGCTTGGATGCCGGCTTGGATGTCGCGTCGGGCGCGCGGGGCTAGGCCGTGCTCGGAGGTGGCGATGGCCACGCCGGTGTTGAGCATGACCTTGCTGAGCTGGGGATGGCGGCGATGCAGTCGCCCGGTCAGCCGGATGCTGTAGGCGAAGACCTCGGCGGGGTCACCCATGCCGCGGGTCAGCTCATCCAGCGCCCCTCCATGCCGGTCGAGTGCGTCCTCCACGGCGGCCTGGAAGAGTTCCTCCTTGCTGGAGAAGTGGTTGTAGAACGAGCCCATGCCCACGTCGGCGGCCCGGGTGAGCTCCAGGACCGCCACGTTGGTCTTGCCGTCAGCGATGAAGGCCTGGGCCGCGTGGATGAGCGCGGCGCGGGTGCGCGCCTTACGCCGCTCCAGGCGGCTTGGTGCGGCGTCGGCCATCTGTTCTCCCTCCTGTCGCAGCTTTCGCCGGTGATGTACCCACTGTAGTGGGATCCGTCAAGACTGACGAAATACTCAGAATCTCTTTGACAATTCATTGCTTTAGTGACGGTAGCGTCCATTAGTGACGATTTCGTCAGATATGAGGACGGAGGCCGATGGGTGTGCATCATGCTCCACTCGCCGGGTTGCCGGGCCGGCAAGCCGCGCTGACGGGAAAGCAACCCCGGCAGAGCGAGCAACCCGATCATCACGGTGCAGGACGGACTTCCTCGGCCCGGCACTCAGCGGCATCCCGCCGAGGTTGTCACCGCAGCCGCCGACGCCACGCAGAAGGAGGAATCCATCCACAACGCGCGCGTACACGAGCGTGCCGAGCGTCGCGGCAAGGTCGGGCAAGGCCCCTGCTGACGTCAAGAGGGAGTTCGGCCCCGGCCGGGAGCACACGTCCACACCGCGGCAAGCGCCTGCCGCCGCAGCTTCTCTTTCCCGAAGGAGGAAACCCATGACCGACCAGCTCTCCACCCGCCTTCGCCCCATCCGGTCCCCGCGCGGGGTGCCGATCCTCGGCCACACGCCGCAGATTCCCGACACCAACCCGGTCGAGTACTTCGGCGAGCTGTCCAAGCAGTTCCCCGAGGGCATCTTCAGCATGGAGATCGCCGGCCAGGAGAACGTCTTCGTCTACGACCCGGACCTGGTGACCGAGGTCTGCGACGAGACTCGTTTCGGCAAGCCCATCTTCCCGCCGCTGAGCCATGTCCGGGACTACGCCGGCGCCGGCCTGTTCACGGCCCACGACGATGAGGAGGTCTGGGGCATGGCGCACCGGATCCTCATGCCGGCCTTCAGCCAGCGGGCCATGAAGGGCTACTTCGGGCAGATGCTGGAGATCGCCCAGCATCTGGTGGGCAAGTGGGAGGGCAAGCAGGGGCATCCGGTCAAGGTGACCGACGACTACACGCGCCTGACGCTGGACACCATCGCCCTGTCGGGGTTCGGTTACCGGTTCGACTCCTTCGGCGCGGAGGAGCTGCATCCCTTCCTTCAGGCGCTGCTGGAGGCGCTGGTGGAGTCGATGCAGCGCTCGCAGGAGCTGCCGATGATGACCAAGCTGCGCAAGGCCGACGACAAGAAGTACGGCGAGAACATCCAGCTGATGCGCGAGCTGGTCGAGAGTGTGATCAAGGAGCGCCGTCGGGGGAAGAGCGGCGGTGAGGACGACCTGCTGGGCCTGATGATGGAGGCTGTCGACCCGGAGACCGGCCGGCGGCTGGACGACGCCAACGTCCGCGACCAGGTGCTGACGTTCCTGATCGCCGGTCACGAGACCACCAGCGGTCTGCTGTCGTTCGCCACGTACTCGCTGCTGCGCAACCCGCACGTGCTGGCCCAGGCCTACGCCGAGGTGGACCGGATGCTGCCCGGCGACACCGTCCCCACCTACGACACGATCATGAAGCTGGATGTCATCGCGCGCGTGCTGGAAGAGACCTTGCGGCTGTGGGCTCCTATCCCGCAAATCATGAAGGCGCCGCTTGAGGACACTGTCATCGGTGGCCGCTACCACCTGAAGCAGGGCACGAAGACGAACCTGCTGATGTTCCCGCTGCACACCCACCCCACGGCGTGGGAGCGGCCGCTGGAGTTCGACATCGACCGGTGGCTGCCGGAGAACCGGGCCCAGCACCACCCGCACGCCTACAAGCCGTTCGGCAACGGCCGGCGCGCCTGCATCGGCCGCCAGTTCGCGCTCACCGAAGCCCGCCTGGCCCTCGCTCTGGTACTGCAGAAGTTCAAGTTCTCCGACACCAGCGACTACCAAATGGACGTCCGGGAGGCGCTGACGCGCAAGCCCGGCGACTTCAAACTGGTCGTGCGGACCCGCCAGGAGCACGAGCGGGCCATGTTCGGCGTCTCAGCGGCGCAGACCGACGCCGGGCAGCAGGAGGCCGCGGTCAGCGGTGTGGGAGTGAGCCTCACCGTCGCCTACGGCTCCAGCCTGGGCAGCTGCGAGGACCTGGCGCGCACGATCGCCGACCGCGGCGAGCGGTCCGGGTTCGGCACCACGTTGCTGAGCCTGGACGAGCTGGGCGACAACCTCCCCACCGAGGGCCTGCTCGTCGTCGTCGCCGCCAGCTACAACGGCAAGGCGCCCGACAACGCCCAGCGCTTCGACGACCTGATCGCCGCCGGGCTGCCCGAGGGCTCCATGTCCGATGTGCGGTTCGCGCTGCTGGGCGCCGGCAACACCCAGTGGGTGGCGACCTACCAGGCCTTCCCCAAGAGGATCGAGGCCGCCCTGCTGGCCGCCGGCGCCACCCCCGTCATCGAGCGCGGTGTGGCCGATGCCGCCTCCGATTTCGACGGCATGGCCACCCGCTGGATGGACACCCTGTGGACCACCCTGGCCGAGCAGTACGCCGCCGACACCTCCGACGCGGGCGGGCCGCGCTACCAGGTGCAGCTGCTCACCGAGGCGGACGTGCGCCCGGCGATCGTCTCCGAACAGGCCTACCCGCTGACCGTGGTGGCCAACGAGGAACTCGTCAGCGACGCGACCGGGCTGTGGGACTTCAGCCTCGAACCGCCGCGCCCGTCGGCGAGGTCCGTCATCATCGAACTGCCCGAGGGCGTCACGTACGAGACCGGCAACCACCTGGCGGTCTTCGCCAAGAACGACCCGCAGCTGGTCTCCCGCGCGCTGGCGCGGCTCGGCGTCGAGCATGACCAGGTGCTCCGGCTCGACCAGCCCGGCGGCGGCCGGACGCACCTGCCGGTGGGCACGCCCGTCACCGCCGGACTGCTGTTCACCGAGTTCCTGGAGCTGCAGGACGTGGCCACCCGCACCCAGCTGCACGTCCTGGCCGAGCACACCCCGTGCCCCTGGACCCGGCCGCAGCTGGAGGCCTACACGGCCGACACCGAGGAAGCCGACGAGCGGTACCGCAAGGAGATCCTCACCAAGCGTATTTCGGTGCTCAACCTGCTGGAGCGCTTCCCCGCGATCGAACTGCCGCTGGCGGTCTTCCTGGAGATGATGGGGCCGATCCGTCCCCGCTTCTACTCCATCTCCTCCTCCCCGCTGGCCAACCCGCGCCAGGTCCGGCTGACCGTCGGCCTCGTCAAGGGACCAGCCCTGTGCGGCGACGGCGAATACCGGGGCCTGTGCTCGCAGTACTTGGGCCGGCTGGAGCCCGGGGATGTCTTCTACGGGTACGTGCGCGTGCCGTCCCCGCCTTTCGCGCCGCCCGCCGACCCGACGACGCCGCTGATCCTTATCGGGCCCGGCACCGGCATCGCACCGCTGCGCGGCTTTTTGGAGGAGCGCGCCTGGCAGCACGCCAACGGCGCGAAGGTGGGCCTTTCCCAGGTCTTCGTCGGCTGCCGCCACCCGGAGCACGACTACTTCTACCGCCAGGAAATGCAGGCGTGGGAGGAGGCCGGGATCGCCCAGATGCACACGGCCTTCTCCGCGGTGCTCGACCATCCGGCCAGGTTCGTGCAGGACGCCCTCGCCGCCGCCTCCGATACGGTGTGGCAGGCCCTGCAGGACGGCGCGTATATCTACGTCTGCGGCGACGGACGCCGTATGGCACCCGCGGTACGGGAAGCGCTCGCCGCCATCCATCGCAGCCGCGCCGGCGCCGACGACGAAACCGCGCAGCAGTGGCTCACCCAGATCGAGGCCGACGGCCGCTACCAGCAGGACGTCTTCGCCTGATCTCTCCACGCCGCCCGCACCCGGCGGGCGGCCACCAGCCAAGGAAATGTGTGATGTTCACCGACGAGCATGGGCCACGCCGGGTGCCGCCGCGGAGACCCGGCAACGGAGAATGCTCCACCTCCAGCTCCGAGGTGGCCCGTCTGGGCGCGGACGCCACGAGACGGACGCCCGCACCGCCGCGCCCAGCGACGCCGCGCCCAGCCCTGTGATCACCTGGCGGTGTGCGCCAGGCGCGCCGAGCGGAGCGCGGCCGTTCAAGCCAGGTTGTTCACCGATGCCCAGCTGGCGAGGTGGCGGCTGGCCAATGAGGCGGCCTACGCAGCCCGCCTCGTGGTCTCCGAACTGGTCACCAACGCCGTGCTGCACGCCGGAGCCTCCGACGTCAGGGTGCGGCTGGCCCGCTCGGCGTCTCGAATCCTGATCGAGGTCTTCGACGACGGCACCTGGCGGGATCCCGCCGCTGCCGATTCGGCCTGCCTGCCGGAAAACGGCTGGGACTGCGCCTGGTGCAAGCCCACGCTCTCGACTGCGCGGTGGGCCCGACACAGGACGGCACCCTCGCCTGGGTGCTGCTGGCCTCGGGCCCGCAGGACGACGACCACGGATCGGCTGCGACCACGTAACTCAGCGCACGAGGTAGGCACTCAGACAATCCCGAACCATCGTTCCCCCGGCCGCGCGCCGGGCGTACGGAACCGATCGACACAACGCTGCAAGGAAAGAGAGATGATCGCCATGGACACCATGCTCGCCGGACGCTTCCATCTGGACACCCAGAACTTCGCAGTAGAGGACGTCCCCGTCCCCGTGCCCGGCCCGGGGGAGGTACTCGTCAAAGTCATGGCCGCAGGCGTCTGCCTGTCGGACGTCCACCTGATCGATGGCACCTTGCCGCCTCTGTTCGCCACTTCCGCCGCGATCACCGTCGGCCACGAGGTCTCCGGGATGATCCACACCCTCGGCCCCGGCCTCAAACGGGGCCTGACCGTCGGCACCCGCGTCACCCTGGAGGCCGGACAGAGCTGCGAGCAGTGCGATGACTGCGCCCGCCGCCGCCCCTGCACCCAGGTGCGCACCCGCGGGATCGACTACGACGGTGGCTGGGCCCAGTACACCATCGCGCGCGAGGACACCCTCATCCCCATCCCCGACAACCTCCCGTTCGACCAGGCCGCGATTCTCCCAGACGCGGTCTCCACCCCCTACGCCGCCGTCGTGGCCACCGCCGGGGTACGTCCCGCCCAGGCCGTGGGCGTATGGGGCGTGGGCGGAGTCGGCGCGCACAACGTCCGCATCGCCCGCCTGGTCGGCGCCGCCCCGATCATCGCCGTCGACCCGCTGCCCGGCGCCCGGGACCGCGCTCTGGCCTTCGGAGCGGACATCGCCCTCGACCCGGCCGACGACGACTTCGCCGACCAGGTACGCGCGGCCACCGCCGGACGCGGCCTCGACTTCGCCTTCGACTGCGCCGGCGTACCCGCGGTCCGCGAGCAGGCCGCCGCAGTGCTCGGCCTCAACGGAGCCCTCATCCTGGTCGGCATTACCCCCAAGCCCCTCACCATCAGCGAAGGCCTGACCTTCAACTACACGCGCAAGCAGGTACGCGGCCACTACGGAGGCTTCCCCGAGTCCGTCTCCGAGCTGGTGCGGCTGGCCGCAGGCGACCGACTCGACCTGGCCCCGTCCATCACCGACCACATCCCGCTCGCCGACGCGGCTGAGGCGATCCACCGGCTGGAGCACAAGATCGGCGACCCGATTCGCCTCATCCTCGTCCCCTAGCGGCCGAGGAAGGCCGGCCGGGACACGTCGGCGGCGCGGTCGCCGTGCGAGGTTGGGTGTCCGCACAGCCCTCCCACGGTGACCGTCCATCCTGCGCAAGCGTCAGCGTCGACCGCCCTCCAGGCCGCACCGGCGAGCACCAACCCCACGCACACCACCCGGCCAGGGAGCGCCGGGGCCCCGGAGCCGAGCCCGCCGCGGCGCACGACGCAATTCGCGGAAAAGGCCGTCGACCTGCTCCACAGTGCCCGAGCGGGGTTGCCAGCGGGGCGATTCAGAAGGGCGTCGCCCAGGCCTTTGCCGCATTTCCGAGAACCGAAAGGCCAACGACAGCGACATGTCTCCCCTCGATTACCCAATCGCCCGCCAGGACCCGCGCCTGGATATCACCGACCTGTACGTCTTCCGGGCAAAGTGCAGCACCCCACTCGGAGGACGTGCGCTGTGCGTCAGCGGCTTGCCCGTCAACACGCAAGGTGACAGCCCACCGATTCCGCCGAACCTGATCGAGAGAAAGGATCACCCGCGATGACACGTCCCCCAGCCTGCTACGACTGTGAGGATCCACACTCGCTCGGTGCGGGCCCAACCGCAGCGATAATCCCGACCGCGCCCGACATGCCCACAGAGCTGAGGCAGGAGCTTCAGAAGAAGCGGCAGTTCGCCTCCGACGCCTCGCACGAGATGCGCACAGCCGTGACGGGACTGCGCGCCGAGCTGGAGGAGGCGCGCCTGTATCCCGACCAGACCGATCTCCACGACCTGCTCGCCAGGGCGCTGGGAGGCGTCGACCGGTTGGATGCGATCCTCACCGACCTGCGAGTCCTCGGCGAAATGGACGCGGGCCCTCCCATGGAGCCGCAGCAGATCGACCTCGCCGAACTGGTCCGGGACGAGGTCTCCCGCCGGGTCGATCGCCTCGATGTCCAGCTCTTGCTTCAACCCCGCGTGACCGTCCAGGCCGTCCCCATCCGGATCGTCCGGCTGCTCACCAACCTGCTCGACAACGCCCAACGGCACGCCCAGCAGATGGTCGAGGTCCGGGTGAGCCGTGCGGGCGACAGCGCCGAGGTGACGGTGGCCGACGACGGAGAAGGGATCGCGGAGTCCGAGCGGGAACGGATCTTCGAGCGCTTCACCCGCCTGAGCGCCGCACGCCGCCTCGACCACAAAGGCACCGGCCTCGGTCTGGCCATCGCCCGCGACATCGCCCAGGCGCACATGGGCACCCTCCACGCCGAGGAGTCCGCAACGGGCGGGGCCTGCTTCGTGCTGCGGCTTCCCCTCGCGCGACCAACTCCTCCGGCAAGCCGGCGCGCGAGGCAGATGCCCGGAGAAGGCTATGGACCCTTGGCTCTGCCGCGCATAACCGGGAGGGAACGTGATGCGACAAAACGTTGACTACGCCGCCGTGTTCGCGGCCATTCCGACCCCGTGCCTGGTCATGACGCTGGATCTGACCATTGTGGCCGTCAACCAGGCATACGCCGACGCCTGCGGACTGCAGCGGGAGGAACTGCTGGGCCGGTATCTCTTCGACCCGTTTCCCCGAAACCCCGCCGATCCCAACGAGATGCGCGCGCTGCGGAAGCTCGAAGCCTCGCTCTGCCGGGTCCGGACCACCGGACGGTCCGATGTCATGGCTCCGCACAAGATCGCCATGCCGGTGTCCGGCAGTGCGGACCTGTTCGAGGAACGGTACTGGAGCGCGATCAACACTCCCGTCTTCGGCCCGGACGGAGCGCTGATGCTGTTCCTCCACCTGGTCGAGGACGTGACCGCATTCCTCACCCGGCGACAGCAAGCAGGCTCGCGGGCGAGCACGTCGGACGCCCACGAGCAGGCGATGAAGGTGGAGCACTACGGCCCTGCCAAGGAACTGCAGGAGCTGAACGAACAGCTGAGAGAGGCGAAAACGCACGTTGAACAGCTGTTTGACCGTCAGCGTCAGTTCGCCGCTGACGCCTCACACGAGCTCCGCACGCCGATCGCCGGCCTACGCCTGCAACTGGAGGCAGCGCAGCTGTATCCAGACGACGTCGACCTGCCCGGTCTCCTGAACCATGTCATGCGTGACCTCAATCGGCTGGAGAACATCACCGATGATCTCCTCCTTTTGGCCCGGCCGCAGGCCGGCACCGGGAGAATCCTCCAGGATGTGAACCTGACAGAACTGGTGAAGACAGAGGCAGCTCGCTGGGCCGACCGGTGCAACCTGCGACTCGACCTCGACCCCGCGGTGACGGTGAACGCCGCCCCGAGCCAGATCGCCCGATTGTTCGCCGACTTGCTCGACAACGCCCGACGTCACGCCACCCGCATGGTCGAGGTTCGCCTGCGCCGCGCAGGCGAACATGCCGAACTGGCCGTGGCTGATGACGGCGAGGGAATTGCCCCTGCCGACCGCGAACGCGTATTCCGGAACTTCGTCCGGCTGGACACCGCCCGCAGCCGCGACCGCGGCGGCGCCGGCCTGGGGCTGGCCATCGCGCGCGACATCGCCTCAGATCACCACGGCACCCTGCACATCGAAGACGCGGCGAGCGGCGGCGCGTGCTTCGTCTTCCGCATTCCCCTCGCCCGCCGACAACGGGCCTGATCCGGTTCTCCGGACGTCAGTCGAACGCTGCTCACCATGAACCGCTCATCTCCGCCCATCACAACAGGACCTGGCTTGCCCCGGCCAGCTCGAGCAGCACAACGGCCTGTCGGCGTACGGGTTCAGGTGCAGGGGCGAGTACGAGTAGACGTGCAGAGATGATCAGCGGGTCGGTCACAGCGATGAGGCTCTTGATCGTGATGCCTTGTGCGGGGGGCGACTCCGAGGTCCTCGTCCCGGCGATGTGCCCGTTTACGACTGGACAGCCGCGTTCGGCGGCCGGGACTCGAGATGGTGGGCGATGTCCACCTCCCATGACCGCAGGAAGTCCCGATAGCTCTCGGCGAACTCGCGTAGATGCCCCTGGCCCTCTGATGTGAGCGCGGTCAGTTCGTACGTGACCCGTACCGTGCTGCCGCCCTGCCCGTCCGCGTCCACCTCGACGGTTACGGTCCCGGCCCGGGAGCCGGGCGTTACCCTGGCGTACGAGACGCGCCGTCCAAGCTCGCGCGCGGCCACCACCCAGATGGTCAGCTCGTCGTGCGCGCCGGTCTCGAAGACGGTGCCGGGGGCGGAGTCATCGCTGGTCCTCATCTGGAAACGGGGCCGCCACCCGGCCACCCATAGCTCCTCGCCGCGCGGCGTGAACAGCGTGAACGCCGCCTCGGGCGGCAGCGCGACCGCCAGCCGTCCGGTGAGTGTGTACTGTGCGCCGCTCATCGCTCGGTCAGCCGGTGCGCGTCGGCAGATGTCAGCGTCAAGCCGTACACGGCCTTGAGTTGCTCGATCTTGGCCAGGGTTTCGGGCGTGAAGGGCACCTTGCCGTCGAAGGAGTGCAGCGCGATGCCCTCCACCAGGTCACCGAGCGAGATATCCAGGTACTCGGCCAGTCCCTTGAGTACCTTGAGCACGTTCTTCTCGAGCCGGAGGCCCGTCTGAGTACGTTCGACTGTTACCATGGTAACAATGTACCAACGTCGGCCGTGTCCGCCTGCTTGTTGGCGAAAGAAGCTCCAGCGGTCCTGCTGAGACCCTCCTGCTCCGTGATCCGCTCAGGGCGGCCGCGATGTGCTGCGGGTCGTCGCCAAGCGCGATGGTGCGGTGTTTCTGACAGCTCTGCACGTTTACTCGTACTCGCCTCTGCACATCAAGGAGTACGCCGACAGCATGCGGTGACCCGGACACGTAGTGGAATCTGATCATCGGTGGCGGCCCGGCGGATCAGCTCCAGGCGGCGGAGCTGGCTCAACGGCGCAGAGTTGCCGTGCGGTGGGACGGGCAGGTCGAGCTGGCGCATGTGGCGGTTGGCCATGGCCCAGGCCAGGAAGGCTTTCAGCGCGGCGCGATGGGATTTGGGTGAGTGGCGTGCCAGGAATCCAGGTCAGCCTGCCCGCACTGCGGTAGATCAAGGTCATGCTCGTCGAGCCAGGTTAGGAAGGCCTGGGCGTAGGTGAACTGTTCGCTGGCGAACCGGCGGGCGCTGGCAGGGAAGGGCTGGCGGGCGGCGCGAGCGCGCAGGGCTGGCAGGAGGTGCCAGGTGGCGAACCGGCGCAGGAGCGGCTCGTGCGCGTGGCCGTCGAGCTCGGCCAACCGGCGGGTGAGCCAGGTCTCGGTGTGCAGGAGTTGCTTGTCGATGGCAGGGAGCACGCCGCAGGCCATCAGCAGGTCGCGCAGATAGGCGACGGTCCGCCAGCTGGGGAACGGGTGAATCGCCTGGTGGGTCAGGGACATGCGACCGCGGGCCAGGCCGGTGAGGAGCTCCTGGACGTGGGCGGTGCGCAGCCACATCCACCCCTTCCAGGGGTCTGGCATCGCGATGAGCGCCTTGGCCAGCGGGGCGAGGGCGGGATTGATTTCAGACGATTGGCCTGCTAAGAGGACCAATTTTCGCAGATTGGCTCTGTCATCGGGCCACTCTGAAAGGCAAGGATTGTGGCATGACCACACAACATGAAGCTTCGCGTCACCTTGCTGCGGTCTCGGTGGCCGAGGCCATCACCGCGCTCCCAGGGCCCTTCCAGCAGCACAATCTGGCGGCGGTGAACGACACCACCGTTGTTCGCCTGGCTCGATTGGAAGGCGAGTTCCCGTGGCATCACCACGATGAGGACGAGCTCTTCTTGTGCTGGGACGGCAGCTTTGAGATCCAGTTGGAGGGGCAAAACCCGGTGGTGCTGAAGCCGGGCGAACTGTTCGTCGTTCCCAGAGGAATGCGGCACCGTCCCGTTGCCGACAAGACCGCCCATGTCCTGCTCATTGAGCACCCGGACACCAAACAGTACGGGAACTGACGCAACGCACCCCAAGACCCGGTCTGATCCAGCTCAACTTCCCAAGATCCTTCCGGGTCTCAGGACTTCTTCTAACGCGCAGCCCGGAGCCGATGAAGACCCGAACCCCGCCGGGCATGACGCACACCAGGCCGTCAGTCTGCACACCAAGACCCCGACAGCTTCGCCCCGTCGGGGTCTTTTGACGCCTGCCCGTCCCCATCTCGAATGACGCGTTCATCACCAAATTGAGTGTCCGCGAACAGCTGGTCGTGTGCCGGGCCAGCTCCCAGCCTGAGACGATGCTCGGCGTCACCCCCGACTGGCCACCGGGCGTCCGCAGGTCGATCTCCTCGACCACGTCCTCCAGCGTCCAGTTACGGGCCAGCCGTGCCTGACGCAGCGGCGACGGCTCGCGGCTCCAGCGCGTCGAGCGGTGAGGCACCCCAGCCTCCTCCCGAAGGGTCCAGGGGGCGTCGGCCGTCCGGAACCAGCCCACCCCCGATGATGCCCGCCCGCACGCTCCGGTCGGTCAGGAAGACGACCTTAACGCTGCGTCCCCGCCGGTCGGACTTCCCGAGCTTCAATGTGTTCCGGCCTGGGGCTTGGGCAGCAGCGCCTCCCATTCCGGTCGTGCCACTCCGTGCTTGCCCGACTTGGGCTTGAGCAGCAACCGAACAACCAGTGGCGTCTGCGAGCTCAGGGCTGGGTGGCAGGGCACACCGTGAACGGCTCGATGCC
Source organism: Nonomuraea sp. NPDC051941 (assembly GCF_044593615.1). NCBI lineage: Bacteria > Bacillati > Actinomycetota > Actinomycetes > Streptosporangiales > Streptosporangiaceae > Nonomuraea > Nonomuraea sp. NPDC051941. Next base: position 2,672 of record NZ_JBIUCF010000100.1, on the reverse strand, counting down.
CGCCAGGTGGGTCCGCCATTCCTCGGCTGACAGCGTGCGGCCGGCGCGGGCGCACACCTGCGTGACCAGCCGCCGCTCGTCGAGCTCGTGGGTGCGCAGCGTGCCGTCGGGCGCCAGGCTGTGGATCTTCGTGCCGTCCGGGGAGAAGGCCAGCCAGGAATTGTTGCCGGCCGAATCCGTCAGCCCATCGAACACGACGCCCAGTTCCCGCTTGCTGGGCACGTCCCACAGCCGGATCCGGGGGCCGGCCTCGTACACGGCGATCGTGCGCGCGTCCGGTGACCAGGCGACCGCCGCAACCCAGTCGGTTTCGGTCCCGTCCAGCGTGGGCGGGAAGACGGCGAGGCGGGTCTTGAGGTCGCGGTCCCACAGGGCGAGCTCGCCGCCGGCGAAGGCCACCTGACTGCCGTCGGGACTGTAGGAGAAGGCGGCGGCGCCGCCGATCCCCTGGGTCTCCTTCGCGGTGGGCAGGACGGCCTTGTTCACCGTGTCGTACAGGAGCGGCCCGTTGCCCGCGACGAGCAGCCGGCCGTCCGCGCCGGCGCTCATCGGCGGGAAGCCTGTCTGCCCGGTGGAGGTGGACACCCGGCGCGCAAGGTCGCGCACTTCCAGCCACTCATCGCCGCCGGAGGACTTGGTCAGGAAGGCCAGCGTGCGGCCGTCGCGGGTGAAGGCGAGCTCGCTGATCTGCTCCGTCCCCTTGGTGACGGCCGCGAAGTCGTCGACCGTACGCCCGGTGGCGACGTCGAGCACGCGGACGCGCGCGCCGTCCCCGTAGGCCAGCCGCCTGCCGTCGGAGGTGAACGCCATGGCCTCGCCCCAGCCCTTCCAGGTGATCGGGCCCGCCAGGCGGCGGCCGGACGCCGCGTCCAGGAGGGTCAGGTCGTAGTCCCGTTTGGCCGCCACGACGCGGCCGTCCGGCGACGGCTGCAGGTTGTCCGCCTCGGCGCCAAGCGACTGGTCGAACAGCATGGACACGTCGATCGTGAAGACGGTCCCTTCGCTGTCCAGCCCGCGCACGGCTTTCGCGGCGAGGTCGAACCGAACCTGCATGGATCCGGGCAGCGGCAGCTTCAGCACGGTCGACCAGTCGCTCCAGCGCGTCAGCACGAGCTCGTTGTCCTGGGCGTCCCACTGGGCGACGAATGCGTCGCCGAAGACGAAGTCGACCTCCTGCCCGGCCTTGCCGTCCTCGGCGAATTTGGTCGTGCCGGAGGTCAGGTCGTACACGTGGACCATGGGCTGGTCGCGGCCGGGCACGTCCTGGACGAGCGCCAGCCCGCTGCCGTCGCCGGTGAACTTGACCTCGGACACGGTGCCGGAGGCGGGCGGCCTGTCGACCTTCAGCAGGCGGCTCCGGCGCAGGTCCCATACCTCGGCCGCTTCGCGGCCGCGGGCCACGAAGCCGTAGCGGCCGTCAGGGCTTACGCCGTTCAGCACGGCGCCGCGCGGCGCGGTGAGCCACTTGTGCCCGGCGACGTCCCACCATCGCTCGCCCTCGTCCCCGTGCGGGACGGACAGCAGCCGACCGGTACGGTCGAACTCCAGCTTCCCGAACGGGCCCGCGTTGCCCGCCTCGGCGCCGAACCGGTCCGCGAGCGGCCGGCCCGTGGCGGTGTCCCAGAGCCGCACCCCCTGGTCGTCCAGGACGGCCAGGGTGCGGGCGTCAGGGCTCACAGCGAGCGCGTTCGGGGACTGGGGCAGGCCGGAGAACTCGTGCAGCCGCCACCCGCTCGTGACGTCCCAGATCCGGAGCGTACCGCCGTCGGCGGAGGCCAGCATCCGGCCGTCCGGGCTGAGCGCCTGCGTGGTCTCGCCGCTGACACCCGGGGCGACGAAGACGTCGCTCATGTGCCGGGAGGCCGACTCGTACAGCGCGCCGCGCGTCTCCGCCAGCGCGGGCGCGAGCCGCCAGGCGGCCACGGACAGCAGCCGGGCCAGCCGCGGTTCCTGCTCCCGCAGGCCGTCGGCGCGCAGGGCCAGCTCCTTGGCCAGGGCCTCGTCGCGCTGCCGGTCGGACTGCCTGCGCAGGTACTCGGCGGCGCCGAGCCCGCCGAGCGCGGCGACCAGCAGGACCGCCAGGACCGCCGCGATCAGGTTGCGCGTCCTGGAGCGCCGGCGGGACTGCCTGGCGGCCGCGTCAAGGAAGTCGCGTTCGCGGCGGGTGAGCGTGAGGTCCTTGCGCTCGGTGGCCGCCCACTGCAAGGTCCGGTCCAGGTGGGTGCCCTGCAGCAGGTCGGCGGGTTTGCGACCGTGGCCGTCCCACTCGGCGGCCGCGGCGGCGAGCCTGCGGTGCACGGGCAGCCCGGCGCTGTTGCCCGCCACCCACTCGCCCAGCCGGGGCCAGGCGCGCAGCAGGCCCGGCATGGCCAGCGCGTACGCCGTCCCGGCCCGCGTGACGATGCCCGCGGCGGCGAACACGTCGAGCAGCGCGTCGACGGCCGCCGTCTCGGGCAGCTCGTCCCGGCCGACCGGCCGGAGCGCGTCGCCGTCGATCATCCGCAGGAAGACCTCGGGCACGCTCGCCCGCTCGGTCTCGGTGAGCTCGGCGTAGAGCTCCTCGGCGATCGCACCCAGGTCCGGTTCCGCCCGGCCCTTCAGCGTGCCGGCCAGCGTGCCACCGCGCGCCAGCGGGTCCTCCTCGGTGTCGGCCGCGACGGTGTCGTCGAGCA
>NZ_JBIUCF010000099.1:0-25404 GCF_044593615.1 Nonomuraea sp. NPDC051941 | reverse complement strand
TGGCCGGTCACACCATCACGACCGCGCCACCGATCCCGTCTGCCCATCTACTGTCCGCTGCCGCGCGATGGCCGGGGCCCATGTTTCGTCACAGCATCAGCGACAGGCCACAGACGCCGCGGCCACGCGAGCGCTGCGGCCCGGGACACGCACGTCCCCCGACGACCCGAGACCACGGAGTTCTGATCATGCGGAAGCTGATAGCGACAGTGTTCAACTACTCCCTCGACGGCCTTCTCGCCGACGAGGACACCGAGTTTTGGAAGTTCTGCTTCGGCCTGCCCGAAAACCGTGAGCCCGACGCCCCGGCGCACCTCGACTTTCTCCAGAGCGCGTACGCGCACATCATGGGCCGCACCGCCTACGAGGGCATCGCTGAGGGCATGACAACCTCCACCGACCACCCGTTCGCCGACATACTGAACGCCGGGCGCAAGGTCGTCTTCTCCCGGACCCTGAAGACGGCCGACTGGGCCAACACCACCATCGCCGCTGGTGACACGACAGAAGAGATCGACAAGCTCAGGCTGGGCGGCGACGGCCACATCATAGTATGGGGCGGCGTTAGCCTCTGGCGGTCGCTCATGCGGCTCGACCTGATCGACGAACTCCGGCTGAGCATGTTCCCCTACGTCGCAGGCGAGGGCACCCGCCTGTTCGACGGCGTCCCCAAGTCCTACCAACTCGACCTGGTCTCCAGCACCGCCTCCAGCAACGGGATCGTATATCTGCAGTACCGGCGACACCGCTGACCCAGCGACCGGACATGCACAACGAGCGGCAGTCACGCGAGCGCCGCTACCTGCCCGAGGAGTCCACAACCCAACCCAAACCAACCAGCGACACCGGCGGCATCGCCGCGACCTCAAAGCCCATTACTCCCCGGGACCTTGCCCGCGTTTCCCGTGGCCCAGGGTGAGGAACGAACCCTGGATCGTCGATCGCCCGCAAGCACGTACGGCGTCCAGCCATGTAGTGGCGATCGTAGAGCTGCATCTGTGCGGCGGCGCGGCAACCCTCATCGGGCGTTCGGTTGGTACGGCAGGACCGGCACTCGGTGCCCGACCCGCTCTCCCGCCGCCGTCCGGGACCGGCCCCCAGGCCGCACGCCCGGACGGCGGGCGGGCGGGCGATGCGTTCGGGTGGCTGCAGAAGAAGGCGCGCATCCTCCGCGGGCAGGTCACGACCCTGCGACGATCAGTGGCTCACGATAATGGTCAGTTGTGACAGTTCTGAGAAGGGCTCAAAATGTGCCCGATTCGTCCTGATTTTTGTTCGCGAATCGGTCTAGAACTGATTTAATCCCCAAGTTGATCTCTAGGAGGGCTGTGGCGTGACGGAGCCGAAGAGTCCGAGCATGGGGCGCAGGGCGTTGTGGGGCACCGCCGCAGGGCTGGCGGGTGCCGCCATGATCGCGAAGACCCCGTCCGCAGCGGCGGAGACGGCCCCGCTGGACTGGTTCAATGTCAAGAACTACGGGGCGCTCGGCAACGGGGCCGATGACGACACCCCGAAAATCCAGGCCGCGATCGATGCGGCGGTGGCCGCCGGCGGCGGAACCGTGTACTTCCCCGCGGGGGCGTACGCGGTCACCCCGACGGCCGGCGGCCCGGCCTTGTCCATCGGCGGCAACGGAATCCGACTGGTCGGCGCGAGCAGCAAGGCCTCCACGCTGGTCAAGAAGGCGAACGGCATCCTGTTGCGTATGTCCGGAGCCCCAACCGACACGAGCGGGTCGAAACATCGGCGCTACTGTTCGATCGAAAACCTCGGGTTCAACGGCACTGGCAAGACCGGATTGCTGCTCGAGCTTTACTACAATGACAACTCCTACTTTCGTGATGTTTTCATGTCGAGCAACAACGACCTGTGCATCGACGCCGTCGAGTTCTGGGACTCCAGGTTCTACAATCTGGTGATCGAGGAGAGCACCGGCACAGCGGACAGCACTACTCAGCCCAACGTGTGGCTTCGAAACTCCTCGGCCATGACCGGCTGGGGATACAGTGCCGACAACGTCAACCAGATCCATTTCATCGGATGCCGCATGGAGGCATTCGGCACCGGCGCCTTGTGGATCACCCAGGGCACCGCGAAGAACAATAATCCCAACGGGATCTATCTGACGGACTGCAAATTCGAAACCTCCAGGATGCAGGGCGGCCCTCATCTGAAGGTCGACGCGTCCTGTAGGCATGTCTATGCGTCCAATATCTATGCTTACGCGGGTGGTTTTGCCTCCGGGTATTCCACTGCGCAGAACATCATCGCCTGGGCGGGCAGCGCCGGCGCCCTGGAGAACGTGCTGATCGCCAACAGTCCGTCGGCGGCGACGGTCAACTCCGGGATCGATCTCTACTCCGGCTCCGGCTCGACCGCCGTCCTGCGTAACGTCGTGGGGCGCTACTCCACAAAGCCGACCGGCACTCACATTTACTACGAAGCCTCAAGCACCGGCGATTTCCGCGTGGAGAACTGCCACGCGAACATCGGAGGGCAGTCCGGCGGTACCATCCCGACCAAGAACCAGCCCAACCCACCGCTGCGGATGGTCGCGGGCGCGGTCAGCGACGCCTCGTTCACGCACACCCCGGTCGACGGGACACTTGCGGTCGACTCGACCAACAGACGCCTCTACGTACGGGTAGGCGGCAAGTGGCTGTCGACGGCGCTGAGTTAGCGGCGGCCGGTCGGGATCCTGCGGCCGGAGACGCGTCCGTCCAAGTTGGCGGCACGACGCAGAACACCGGACTACTCAGCGGCCGGCCTGGCGCTCTGGAGCCGAAGCGGAGGTGAATCGGGTCACCTGACGGCGGACGGGACGATGTCGATGGCCTCGATCGACACGGCGGGGCGGAAGGTAAGGAAGGGACGCTCGTCGGTGTCGTTCAAGTCGGTCGTGACGACCCGCTCGGGCGAAGATCCCGGACGCACGACCCGGCCACCGGTGATGGCGAGGTAGGCGCTGAAGTTCCGCCTGGTGAAGCGGCGCTCGCTTCCGGTCGGGACGTCGATCGCGATGAGGGGGCTCTCGTCGTCGGGCTCCGGGTAGACGATGAGTTCCCGGTCGGACGTCCAGACGGAGTGCGCCCCGGGCAGGGCGACCCGATCCTCGTGGACGCCGATCACCTTGCCGGAAAGGTCGAGGACGACGGTGGTGATGATGTCGTCCAGCGTCAGATAGGTGGCGGCGAGGAGTCGCCCGTCCGGGGACCAGCTGATGGCGTCTTCCTGCCAGTAGCCCTCGGCCGACCAGAGCGGCTGCCGGGCGTCGGTGGCGGTCTCGATCAGCACGATGCCGGCGATCTCGTCGCCCACGCCGGGGATTCCGGGTCCGTTCGACAGGTCGGCCAGGACGGCGATCCGGCTGCCGTCCGGTGAGAGCGCCGCCCGCACGAAACCATCCGAGACGAACTCCTGCCGCGCTCCGGTGGCGAGCTCGTGCAGCACCACCCGCGTGGGTCCGGCGCCGTCGTCCTGCCGCGACAGGAACACCAGCCGGGTCCCGTCGGACGACAGCGACACCGTATTGCGGGAGAGGTGGGCCGGGAGCCCCGGGACGGTCACGAACTCGTCGCTGTCGGCGTCCAGCACGAGCACGGCGTCCCGATCGAGGCCATGAGCCGCGACGACCATCCGAGCCGCCCGCACCGGCCGTGAAGCCGGCGCGTCGAAAGCGATTTCCCACGACCGGTGGACGACCACGGTACCTCCCAAGAGCGGATCCGAACCGCAGCCTAGTCAATGATCACGGAACGTGGTGATTCGAGATCTGCCGCAAGCCGATCTTCATGGTGTACCGTCCCGCTGCGATATTTATGTCCTATTTATCCGAGGTGAATGCATGCGGCGTCTCTGCGTGATTATGGCGTGTGTGCTCGTGGCGTCACTGTTAGGACCCGTCCAAGAGACATTAACGGCCAGAATGGCGGCAGCGGCGACCGCGGCCGCTGCCCAGTGCCCCCCGAACAGCAACGACTGGTCGAACGCCGGCAGAGGTGACAAACGCTGCGTGTTCAACCGCATGTACGCCACCCGCCGCCGCATCAACAACAACTTCTGCCTGACCGCCCGTCCCGCGCTCGGCACCTACATCTACCAGCAGCCCAACGAGTGCAGCGCCGGCGGCGGCATCGAGTCCATCGGGCAGGCGCGCGCCATCAAGTACCTGAACGACCACCTCGGCGTCCCGCCGCCCGCACAGCCCGGCGCGGTCATCAACCCGGACGTCCAGTGGGAGACGTACCTCAACAACGGCCGCGATCGGCCCGACATCGTCTACTACGACCGGATCGGCACCAGCTTCGCCGAGGTGGTCGAGGCCAAGGTCAAGGGCAACCCGGACTATGAGGGCTGGGCACGCCAGGTCGGCCGGTACGTCTCGGCGATCGCCGCCAACGGCGTCAACGGCGTCCGCGCCGGGTCGGTCCTCGACCGCTGGGGCGGGTACGAGGACTGGTTCCAGGTCTACGGCAAGGAAAAGACGTGCCCGCTCGGTGGCGGCGCCAAGGGGTTCCAGCTGTCCACCTACAGGGCCACCTCCCCGGCCTCCGGCCTCCTGGACATCAGGGAGGTGAAGAAGGAGCGCAAGTGCGAGAGGCAGAAGGACCCGGCGGATCCCAACAGCCCGCCCGCCAAGATCCCGGTCGTGGACGAGGACGACGACGACTTCAAGTGGGAGCCCCCGGACTACCTTCTGCCGCTGATCAGGGGCATCCGGACCGTCGGTCCGACCACGCTCGCCGAGGACATCGGCGCCTATGGCAGCGTCGAGCTCGCCGCGGCCGAACTGACCGCTGAGATCGAACTGTTCCTCGCCAGCCAGGCGGGCAGGGCGTTCCTGATCGACGCCGGCTTCATCACGGTTGAGGCGGCATTGGCGCTCGGCGTTGTGGCGCTGGTCGGCCTCATCCTGTGGTGGTATTTCACCCACCACGGCAGTCTGGTGAAGGGCGAACCGCACTTCACCACCCCGGACGGCCTGGGCTACGACCTGCAGTCCGTCGGCGAGTTCATCCTCGCCCAGTCCGACAAGTGGAACCTGGAGATCCAGGGCCGGCTCAGCCCCGCCAGCGGCGGCAGGGACGTTTCGGTGATGTTCGACGCCGCGATGGAGGCCGGCGACCACCTGGTCGAGTTCCACGAGGACGACCTGTACATCGACAACGAGAAGCGCACGCTCGACACCGGCAAGCTCCTCTACCTGGGCAAGAACGCGTTCATCCTGCGCAAGGACGACAAGTGGGCCGTCATGTTCGACGGCGTGGCCGGCCCTGCCCTGTCCTGGAGGAGGGGCGCCGCCAGCCTCTACGTGCCGCCGACCCCCGACAGTGACCTCGTGGGCCTGCTCGGCGACGCCGACGGCAACCCGAAGAACGACCTGCGGCTGCGGGACGGCACCCAGTTGCCCGCCAACGCCTCGCCGACCGTGCTGCACAGCAGCTTCGCCGACTCCTGGCGGATCGACGACAACGAGTCGCTGTTCACCTACGGTCCGGGCCAGAGCACCGCGACCTTCACGAACAAATCGTTCCCGGCCAAGATCGTCTCGGTCGCCGACCTGACGCCCGAGCAGGTCCAGCTGGCGACCACGCAGTGCGAGGCGAACGGCGTCCCGGCGGGCCTCCAGTTCAACGACTGCATCCTGGACATCGCGCTCACGGCGGACACTTCGTTCGCGAAGGCCGCCGCCGAGCAGACGAAACCCATCCTCGACCCGACGGCGCAGACCGTCAACGAGGACGGGGACCTGGCGATCGACTTCCAGGGGGCGCTCAGCTCGAACGTGCGGCCGTCGCGGGTTTCGACCGATCCGGCGGTGAGCACGTTCTCAGGGCCGTTCAGCGGGACGGATTCGTACCGGTTCTACGCGCAGGCGCTACCGTCTCACAAGAGCGGGACGCTGAGCTTCGACCTGCTGGCCGTCGGCGACTGGGCGTCCGACTCCGACACCGAGACGGTCCAGGTCGAGACCGACCGCGGCACCCCGTACACGATCACGCCGAGTACGCTGACGCCCGTCGCGACCGGGAAACTGGCGACCGGCCTGCCGTGGGCCAAATACCGGATCACGATGCCGGTCACCCACAACAAGAGCCAGATCGAGTTCAAGACCACGGCCACCGGGGTGGCGGGCATCTCGAACCAGGCGTTCGGGATCGACAACGTCAACCTCGACCTGGACGTCACGCCGCCACAGACGTTCACGGTGTCGCTGCCGTTCACGGCCTCGGACGGCGTCCCGGCCGCGGGAGCGGGCAACCTGGAGACCGAGGTCGCGCGCGACGAGTACCAGTTCACACTGGGCCAGCCGGGTTCGATCTTCGTCGACGCGCAGGAGTGCCCAGGGCTCTGGTTCAACTGGGAGCTGTTCAACGCCGCGGGCGCGAGCGTCGCCACCAACTCTCTGTGCGGTGGCAAGCGCCTCGACGGCCTCGCGGCGGGCGCGTACCGGCTACGCGTCTCACCGCACGAGGACGAGTTCGGCGCCTACAAGCTCAGCGTGAGCACGATCGCGCCCGACGTCGTCAAGACCGCGGCGATCGGCGGGCCGAAGGTGTCGCTGGCGACCACCCAGCCGGGCCAGTACGGCACCTGGACGTTCGCCGGAACAGCCGGCCAGAAGGTCTCCTTCGAGTTCACCGACGGCACCCTGAGTTCGAGCAGCGACGCCACCCTGCGGGTGAAGCGACCCGACGGGACCGTCCTGGCGTCGCAGAGCTGCGGCAAGACCTGCTTCATCGACACCGAGACCCTGCCTGTCACCGGCACCTACTCGGTGGTGTGGGATCCGAAGGACGCCAAGACCGGCTCGCTCGCGCTGCAACTGTTCGAGGTGACCGACCTCACCGGGACGGTCGCGCTCGGAGCGCCCTCCACACTGACGAGCACGGTTCCCGGACAGGACGCGTACTGGTCGTTCGCCGGTAAGGCCGGGCAGCGGATCGCGTTCGGGGTCAGCGGGCTCACCAGCTCCGCCTACGCCTCGGTCCGCAAACCGGACGGAACGCCGCTGTACGGCTCCACCTACTGCTCGACGGCCTGCGCCTTCAACACCATCACGCTTCCCGCGGACGGCACCTACACGATCGTCGTCGATCCGACCGTCGCGCGGCCGGGGCCGATGACGGCAGGGGTGATCGCGGGCGATGTCGCCGGCTCCCTGACCGTCGGCGGGGCACCGGTCAAGCTGACCACCACCGGGCCGGGGCAGAACGCCACCTGGTCGTTCGCCGGGACGGCCGGTCAGCGCATCGCGTTCGTCCTGACGGGCGGGACGTGGGACAACAACGGGTACGCACGCGCCTCGGTGCGCAACCCGGATGGATCGGACCTGTTCAAGCCGACCTACTGCAAGGCGTCGTGCACGTTCGACACGGTCACGCTGCCGGTGACCGGGACCTACACGGTGGTCGCCGACCCGTACGGGGCGGCCGTGGGCTCGATCTCCGCGCAGCTCACCGCGGGCGACGTCACCGGCTCCCTGACCGCCGGCGGGGCACCGGTCAAGCTGACCACCACCGGGCCGGGGCAGAACGCCACCTGGTCGTTCGCCGGGACGGCCGGTCAGCGCATCGCGTTCGTCCTGACGGGCGGGACGTGGGACAACAACGGGTACGCACGCGCCTCGGTGCGCAACCCGGATGGATCGGACCTGTTCAAGCCGACCTACTGCCAGCCGTCGTGCGCGTTCGACACCTCCACGCTGCCGGAGACCGGAACGTACACGGTGGTCGCCGACCCGTACGGGGCGGCCGTGGGCTCGATCTCCGCGCAGGTCGTCGCGGGCGACGTCACCGGGACGCTCACGCCGGGCGGCGCCGCGGTCAAGCTGACCACCACCGAGCCGGGGCAGAACCCGACCTGGTCGCTGGCAGGAAAGTCCGGGCAGCGGATCTCGATCACGATCTCGGGCGGAACGTTCACCAGCGCGCAGGCGTCGGTGCTCGGACCGGACGGTTCGGTCTTCCTGCCGAAGAAGTCCTGCTCCACCTCTTGTTTCTTCGATGCGACCGTACTGCCGGCGGACGGCACCTACCAGGTGGTGGTCGACCCGGCCGGCATCTACACCGGCTCGGCCTCCGCCCAGGTGAACCTCGTGGCGCAGGACGTGGCGGCGCAGGTCACCGTCGGGGGGCCGGCGTCCACGCTGACGACCACGATCGCCGGACAGCACGGCGTGTGGACGTTCGCCGGGACCGAGGGCCAACAGGTGTCGTTCAACTTCACCGGTTCGACGTTCACCTCCAGCTCGGACATCAAGGTCAAGGTCAAGAAGCCGGATGGAACCGACCTGGTCGCCGACACCCGCTGCGGCACCAACTGCCTGCTCGAGCCGACCGTGCTGCCGGTGACCGGTACCTACACGGTCGAGCTCAACCCGCAGAACGCCAAGACGGGCTCGCTGGCCCTGCAGCTCTACACGGTGACTCACCTGACCGGCAGCGTCATCGTCGGAGGCGCCGCGTCCAGCCTCACGACGACGACGCCGGGCCAGAACGGAACCTGGTCCTTCTCCGGCACCACGGGCCAGCTCGTCTCGTTCGACTTCACCGACGCCACCTTCGCCAGTACGACCGGCGCTCGGGTGTCGGTGAAGAAGCCTGACGGCACCGTGCTGGTGGCGGCCACCTACTGCGGTCGTAACTGCTTCCTGGAACCGATTGCTCTTCCGGTCGCGGGTACCTACACGGTGGAATTCGACCCGCAGGATGGGAATGTCGGAAAGCTGACCGCTCAGCTCTACTCGATCACCCACCTGAGCGGCAACGTCACGGTCGGAGGCGCCGCGTCCAGCCTCACGACGACGATGCCCGGCCAGAACGGAACCTGGTCCTTCTCCGGCACCACGGGCCAGCTCGTCTCGTTCAACTTCACCGACGCCACCTTCGCCAACAGCACCGGCGCCCAGGTGACGGTGAAGAAGCCTGACGGCACCGTGCTGGTGGCGGCCACCTACTGCGGCCGCAACTGCTTCCTCGACCCGGTGGCCCTGCCGGCCACGGGCACCTACACCGTCGAATTCAACCCGCGAGACGAACAGGTGGGCAAGCTGACGCTGAGGACCTACCCGGTCGCCGACCTCTCTCCGGTGAGCATCACCATCGGCGGTGCCACCTCGACCCTGACCACCATGACCCCAGGCCAGAACGGAACCTGGACCTTCAACGGCACCGCCAACCAGAAGGTGACCTTCACCTTCACCAACTCCAGTTTCGGCAGCTCCATCGACGCCCAGGTATCGGTGAAGAAGCCCGACGGCACCGCATTGGTCTCCCCCATCTATTGCGGCCGCAACTGCACCATCTCCGCGACGACTCTGCCCGCCGCGGGCACCTACACCATCCTCTTCGACCCCAAGGCCGAAAAGACCGGCGCCCTGACCGTCAAACTCGCGCCGGCGAGCTAGATCAGCACGACGAACCGGCGGCGTGGGCTCGGTGGTGAAAGCCGCCGAACCCACGCCGCCATGGCTTTGGGATACCGCTCAAGGCGGTGCGGCTATTGATCGACGATCACCAGCCGTTATGGAATGTCGTTGTCGAAGGGTTCAGTAATAACGCGCCCGGCGCGAGGCGACGGGGGCCGCGCCCGCCCTGGCATGAGCTGCACCCCGGCGTTCCCTGGGCAGAGGCGTTGTCGTCAGCATCGAAATCAGCCGACCGGCTCCGCGCTGCAGTCCATGAGCATCTCCTCAGGCAGCAGCAGCGCATGCGGCAAGAGACTCACCCCGGATCCGGCTGAGGGAGCCGTCCAACGACCGACGGCATCTGGCGAGACGCACCGCTCAGCCACAGTCCGAGGCAGCGCCAGCGCGTGGGCGGTGCTGGCCGCGACCGGCCCTCAGGCCGCAGCGCGGTCCAACGACCGCCCGACGCGCGGCGGGCGGTCGCAGGCGGCACGCCCTTGACCATGTAGAGAAAGTTGTCGCCGTAGCTACTAGTGACTACCAGCCCTGGGGTAGATCGTTCGGCCTTCGAGTCCACCACCATCGGCTCTCGTTCCCCTCTGCGAGGGGCCGCCAGTACTGCGCAAGCTCAGCGCCGCCGTCCTCATGCGTCACAGCGCGAAAGCGCTCGTCGAGTCGGTCCAGAGTGCTGGTGAGCTTCGTGCGAGCCATCCCACGCAGAGCCTCGCAGTACTCTTCCAGACCATCTCGAACCGTCAGGTCATTGATGTACTCGTAGACCATGTAACGGTCCTGGCCGCGCGACCACTCCTCCATCTCGTTGATCAAGCATTCCCACACCTTGAGAGAGGAGAGAACGCCATAGATCGGTTCCTCGACCTGCGCCGCGTGTTCGGGCGCCAGACCCTCCTTCTCCAGAGCGAGGCGCTGAAGATCGAGAGCACTGAGCATCTGACGTTCGTCGGGAGTGAGACTTCCGGCCAGAGCCTCCACCTCACTCCCACTCCGCGCGCTGTGAGTCATCACTCCCCGTCGCTGGTCGTCAGGCTGGCAGGACAAGCCACGCCCGTTCCGCCGATCCCGCAGTAGCCCTTCGGCACTTTGAAAAGATATCCACAGAGCTGAATCGGATCCTCACTTTCGGCGGTCACGAGGTGCCTGCCCCGATGCATCCTCAGCCATCGATATGCAGGTAGAACGTCACCTGGGGATAGAATCGTAAGTCCTGATCCTACGTCGACGCTGATCCCGAAGGTTGTCGTCGCGCTCGATTCGATACCAAGCCACATCGTAGGCCCAAGCGTAAGTGGATACCTTCTTTTCCACCCCGAAGTGTCGCCCGGTGGCGACTTCCAGAACGTGATGACATTCGTGCTGCAATTCCCATGAGAATTCGGCGAAGTCCGCATCGTCCCAGCCATAGAGATGTTTCAGCTCAAACTTGACTGCCGCCAAAAATTCGGCTTCCGACCTGTCCGCCATGTCAGTGTGTCCACCGTGCTCCTGCACCCACCGTCGCATCTCCTCCGGAGCCGTCTGCCACTTACTTCCAGAATCTCTCATTTCTGCATAATCCACCCACGCCCAGAAACCTTCCGCGTCGGCGATATCGGGAGCCTGCTCGTGGTGGCGCTTACATAACAGCGCAAAGTTGCGGACATTCATCGAGCCACCGAGCGCTGTGGGCACGACATGCGCTCGCTCGGCTGGCTCGCCCCAGCATACGAGGCAGCACGGCACGTCCATCCCGAGATAGTCGGCAATCACACTCTTGAGTGGTGGAGATTTCCGGCCGCCATCCACCAAGTCTCGCGATCTGATCGGCAAGAGTTCCGCATCATACCAAAATCCGTTCTCATCTTCCGGGTAAGAAATACTTAGAAGATCAGGAAGGTCGTCAAGCTGCCCCTCATTCTTCTTTATGTGAATTATCGGCATGTGGGCTTCGGAGAGATAAGGCCAGAGAAACTCAAGGATGAAATGCCGCATCAGCTCCCGCGCATCACGGTCGTAGCCGCCTTCGTCATTCTTATGCCCCTGGATGTCAAGGTACAGGTGACGTGGAGCACCGGGATTCGTCCGTTGCGCTAACTTAACCACTTCGAAGATACGGCGAGCACAACGTTCGAAGTTCTCGTAAACCGCCATGTCGTGATACAGGGCGACCGGACGAGGACCCTTCGGTCGTCGGCTAGCTCTAATGCGCTTCTGTTTCCCCAACTTCGCTCTCTCCTTCGGTCCTGTGAACGATGATGCCAGGCAGGGGTGACAGAACGGCTCGTCTTCGCCGTCTTCACCCCCGGCGACGGACACCCGAGGAGCACCCGCAGATCACGAGCGCATTCTCGAACATCACGAATCTGCTCATCCGCCGGCTCGCCTCGTGGACTCCGTACAAAGCTGGTCACACATCTAGCCATATAGAGCTCTGCCAGCACGACTGGCCACCCGTCAATCTCAAAGCCCCATAGCTTGTGCGGGTAGTGCCGCAGCCTGTGCTCCGCCCCGAGAACGGAGGCCCGGTCGAAGATCTCCCGCTTCACTCACCAGAGTTGGTAACGCTCCACAGCACATGCCGCCGGGGACGAACCTGGACTACGTGCCGAACTCCCTGGGCCTTCTGATCCTCTGGATTTGGAGGAAACCGAGTTCTGGGAAGGCGCAAGGTGTCACGCTGAACTTCCCTGAACAGACAGCCGACAGTTGGACCTGGCTCTCCAGCGGCCATCGCCACGGAGAGGCTTTCTGGGCCGAGATAGCTCGCCAACGGATCACCACCGCTCGCAAGATCGCACAGCAGCAAGCACGTGAGGACCAGTAGAGCCCGTGCCTCTAAGACCTAGAGAGATCCACCTCTAGGTCTAGAGGCACGCCTAGAGGTCCATTGGCCGCCTGACCAGGCACCTAGCGTTCTAGAGGCTCCTAATCTCGTCGGGCCCCATCGGGCCAGATCACCCGCACGGGCACCTCCCGCCTCTGAGCCTCGGCCACCACGTCAGCAGTGCCGCCATAACCTCGGGCCGGCTGCCCGTCCCAGACAGCGAACAACACATCGGCGTCGTCCAGCATCCGAGCACTGGCCGTCATGTGCGACTCCGAGGTGGACTCCACAAAGTCCAGCCTGTGAGTTCGGACTGCCCGGCCCAGCAACTCGTCGTACAAAGCATGACACTCGCCCGGCAGCCCGTCCCGATACTCCTTGGCCGGGATCACAGCCTCCAGCACCCCACCGAGGTCGAGTACCGCGCGAGCGAAGATCTGATCGGCCCCGTCCGCCAGGCAGGACAACGCGGTTACGCCGGAGCGGTACTCCGCAAGCGCCTTACGTACCGCGCCGTCGATCAGGACGGCGGTCTCCTCCGGCAAGCCCCGATGACCAGACACAGCGATGCGAACCATGGTCCCCCTAGATCAGAGTGGCGTGAAGACGCTCATCGAATGAGCGCAGAGCGCTGGACGACGGCCCGGCATACGATCGGCGGAAACTCTTGACCCGATACAGGACACGCTCAGAGCCATACGTCGTCGCCACAGTGAGCGCGTTGGACGCCAGATACAGCGCCTCGTCGTAGCGCCCCGACATGGCCTCAGCCGCCGCCACCTCCGTCATGAGCACACCCCGCTGCTTCGCACCGGGCTGGGCCGACGAAAGCGACTCGTTGAAGGCGGCAACGGCTTCGGCCGGCCGCTTGAGCCGTACCATCACCAGGGCGCGATAGCCCGCCAGCTTCGCATGATCAAACGGGAACACCCACGGCCAGGGCGGTGCGGAGGCCCGCTCACCAGCCCGTACTGCAGCCTCAGCCGCGCTCAACGCCTGAACCGCTGCCACCTCGTCTCGCGCGGTCGCATGGCCGAGCGCTTCGAGGCTGGACAGCCACGCGCGGGCGATGGCCGGTGGCCGCTCACCGATCTCCCGCCGCGCCCTCGCCAACAGATTCAGTCCAATCAGCGGATCATCGGCGTCGATCTCGAACGCGGCCAGACTGCCGATCATGTACGCCGCCAGCAGCGCATTGTTGGCCTGTCGTGCGCTGTCGACGGCGCGACGGTAGTAGAAGCGCGCCGAACCGGTGTCCTGCATGTCGGCATGCACCCAGGCCGCGAAGCCTGCCGCTTCGCTCAGACCGGCCCGGATCTGGTCAGCATGCGGAGACCGCGATGCGCGGCCGAGAACGCGGCTCGCGAGATCGACCTGCGCCACCGCCGGACGAGCGAGTTCACGCGCAGGCGTGACAGCCTCCAACCGACGCTGGGCGCCGGTGATGCTGGTCAGCGTGGCGGCCGTCGTCTCGTCCACATCCGGCCGCTTGGGCAGGGCCACCCCCGCCAGCGCGGTCAACGCCAGAGCCTTACCGAAATCTCTGCGCTTCGTCGGATCGTCATCCCCTCGGGCTCCGAATCGGAGCAAGTGAAGCGGCACCCCGATCTGGATGGATATCTCCCGAACTTGGTACACAGTGAGCGGCTGACGGCCCCGCAACACCTTGGACATCCAACTCTGGGAGTAGCCAACCGCCTCAGCGAGCTGGCCCTGCGTCCAACCGTGCACCCGCCGCACCTCTTCGAGGATGGTTGGTAGATCGCACTCGGCGAGAGCGGCGGCCACAACTGGCCCGGACCAGAACTGCGGCGGTATCTGGGTCACAACGCTAGGTTAAGCCGCCGACTCCTGCCGTACCGATATTCATGACGGGAATAGGCGTACCACCAGCAGCACTAGGCCGTTCACCTGCGGTTTAGTGACGGCGACGCTCAGTACATGAACGCACTACCGCCTCCGCCGGAATCACTACCGACGTCCATCACGACTGCGGCACGCCCATGGTGTCGGTCTGGGTCGGCCTGATCGTTTGGTGCGCGGACGGCACGTACTGGTGGCGCACCGGCTGGAACCCACGCAGACACCGAGCGATCTACGCAGGGCATCCCTTCACCCAGCCGGCCCGCGCCGCCCACCGAGTCGCTCTTCGCTACATGGAACTGCGCATGGCACACCCGCTCTCGTCGCTCGTCGCCGGAGCGCAGCCGTGCCTCTGACCGTGCAGCAAGTGCTCAGCAGATTCCCCGGCTGGCAGATCACCGACATGTCTGGAGGCTGGGTGGCCATGCGAGTCAACTGCGTGCCCAAGAACAGCGGCCTCTCTAACGTGCGTTGCGGAGAGACCTTGGAGGAGCTGGCCCGGAATCTACACGCCGAGATCAGGCATCAGAAGTCACGGCAGCCTGCGGTAGGCAAGTAATTCGATGGCAACCCGACCCGGAGCGCAGGGCCTCCAGGCCCGAGCACCGGAAGCAGGGCGGCAGCTCGACTTCGCTCTTATCAGAGAATTTATTCGAAGAAGCCTTTAGGCAAGGTCTTCCGCGCCAACAAAATGAGAGTAACGAGCTAATACAGAAATCCAATCAGACTCAGAGCTTCACCATGCAAAGTTCTGCACCGGCGACTCTTCGCTAGCCAGAATGCCAGCCTCTTCACAGACCAGCAGATGCAAGCGGGACGAGACCTCGGCAAGCTCTTCCGTAATATCGCGGCACGCCAATGCTTCAGGTACAGGACAAGGAGCACCCCTGACCTCGTCGGACCACTCAGCGACATGCATGAGTATGGCCCCCGCGACCTCAGAGACCTCTGCGTCCCTCCCCCATGCGCTCTGAAAGTCCAGCAGCGCACACAGCGCATCTGCGAATGGCCCACCATCTGGCTTGCCCTGGGCAGTGGGGTCCGCTGCAATAGACCTCACCCTTGCCTTCGCTGCGGCGTACTCCAATTCGCCTCGCACCCAGGCACCGAAGGCTGTCCGAAAACCCTGGTAAGCAGCGATGAGGGAAATACAATCCGCCGCAGCACCGAAGGTACTCGAAAGGAGCGGATTTAGGTTAACTTTGTACTGCCGCACAGCCTTTCGATCGAGTGGATTGTGCGGATCATCATAACGCGCATGACAGGTGGGGCATAGAGCAATAAGGTTTTTAAACTCGTGCTTCTTGACTTTTGACCACGGAATGATATGCGCTATCTCAACCGGCGTGGCTCGACAAGTCGGGATCGCACATCGATGCCCCGCCTCAATAAGGACACGGCGTCTAAGTTCACTGGGGATAGCAGGCCGTCCTGCGGTCATGAAGCCATGCTAACGATTCCCGCTGACACCCAGCAGGGGAACGACGGCCACACCTGCAGGGAGAAGGACGCAGCAAAGCAGATCACACGCTGGCAGAGGCGCGTGGGCGGTGCTGACCGCGACCGGCCCCCAGGCCGCAGCGCGGCTAGCGACCGCCCGACGCGCGGCGGGCCGCCGCAGGCGGCACGCCCTTGACCATGTAGTGAAGGTTGTCGCCGAAAACGGCTCTGGCCCCTGATCGACGCCGGGGATGCCGAGCGATCAAGGGCCAGGATCTAGCTATATCCACAGGTCTATGCCTCTCCAGAGGTCAGGCCGACCGGACAAGCCACGCCCGTTCCGCCGATCCCGCAGTAGCCGTTTTTGTTGCGGTGAAGGTACTGCTGGTGATAGTCCTCCGCGTAGTGGAACGGGCCCGCGGGGGCCAGCTCGGTGGTGATCTCGCCGTAGCCCGCCTGCTTCAGGACCCCCTGGTACGCGTCCCGCGACGCCTCCGCGGCCTTCTGCTGCTCCGGTGAGTGGTAGTAGATCGCCGACCGGTACTGCGTGCCCACGTCGTTGCCCTGGCGCATGCCCTGGGTCGGGTCGTGGGCCTCCCAGAAGACCTTCAGGAGCTCCTCGTACGACACCTTCGCCGGGTCGAAGGCCACCCTGACGGCCTCCGTGTGACCCGTGAGGCCGCTGCAGACCTCCTCGTACGTCGGGTTGGGCGTGTAGCCGCCCTGGTATCCGACCGCCGTCGTGACCACCCCGGGCGTCTGCCAGAACTTGCGCTCCGCGCCCCAGAAGCAGCCGAGGCCGAAGTCGGCGATCTCGAGGCCCTCGGGCGGGGTGAGGGGGGCGTCGAGGACCGCGTGGCGGGACGGGATCGGCATGGGGTCCGGGCGGCCGGGGAGGGCGTCCTCGGGCCGGACCATCGATGTCTTGTTGCCGCCGAACAGCCAGCCCATGGCACTACCTCCAGTAGGTCTCGTCCCAGAGTACATAGGCTCTAACGCTTTAGGAGCGCTACACATTTCCGTATAGTGAGAGGCATTTGTGTTTAAAGGTGGTAATGCCCGAAGATGGGGTTCATGCCTGACCTTCGGCGCGGTGTCTTGTTCGGGATCGCCGCCTACACGATGTGGGGGCTGTTCCCCCTCTACTGGCGGCTCCTCAAGCCCTCCGGAGCCGTTGAGATCCTCGCCCACCGGATGGTGTGGTCGCTGGTCGCCGTCGCGGCCGTACTGGCGGTACGCAGGCACTGGTCCTGGTTCCGCCCGCTGCTCAAGCAACCCATGAAGCTCGGCCTGCTGGTGCTGGCGGCCATGGTCGTGACCCTCAACTGGGGCACCTACATCTACGCCGTCAACACCGGGCACGTCGTCGAGAGCGCCCTGGGCTACTTCATCAACCCGCTCGTCAACGTGCTGTTCGGGGTGGTGCTGCTGCGGGAGCGGCTGCGGCCGATGCAGTGGGTGGCCGTCGGGTTCGGGGCCCTGGCGGTGCTGGTGCTGACGTTCGACTACGGGCGGCTGCCGTGGATCGCGCTGACGCTGGCCCTGAGCTTCGGCGTGTACGGGCTGCTGAAGAAGCGGGCCAACGTGCCGGCCACCGAGGGCCTCGCGATCGAGACCCTGGTGCTGATCCTCCCGGCGCTCGGCTACATCTTCTTCCTGCACGCCGGCGGGCAGGGGACGTTCGCCAGCCAGGGGCTCGGGCACGCCCTGCTGCTGATCGGCGGCGGGATCGGCACCGCCATCCCGCTGATCTGCTTCGGGGCGGCGGCCATCCGGGTGCCGCTCAGCACCATGGGGCTGCTGCAGTACATCGCGCCGGTCCTGCAGTTCGCGTGCGGCGTGCTGATCGCCAAGGAGACCATGCCGTCCAGCCGGTGGATCGGCTTCTCGATCGTCTGGCTGGCCCTGGCGATCTTCACGTACGACGGCTTCAGGACGGCTCGCGCCGCGAAGCGGGTCCGGAAATCAGCCGGAACGCTGGACCACGTAGTCACATAGCGCCAAAAATGCGGACCTGGCGGGGATGTCGGGAAGGCCGGAGATGTCGGCACGGGCGCGGTCCACCCAGGATTCCAGCTCAGCCCGCGCCTGGGCCATCGCCGGGTCGGCGCGGAGCAGGCTCAGCGCCTCCTCCACATCCTCCTCGGCCACCGGACCCGCCAGCAGCTCACGCAGCCGCGACGGCTCCTCCGACGCCAGAGCGTACAGAACCGGGAGGGTCCTGATCCCCTCCCGCAGGTCGGTCCCCGGCGTCTTGCCCGACTGGGCGCCGGACGAGGCCACATCCAGCAGGTCGTCACCGAGCTGCCAGGCCACCCCGATGGCCTCACAGGCGCGGCTGAGCCGCTCCTCGACGTCCGCGGGCGCGCCGGACAGCAGCGCGCCGAAGCGGCCGGAGGCGGCGATCAGGGAGCCGGTCTTGTCGGCGAGCACGCTCAGGTAGTGGCCGATCGGGTCCTCGCCGTCGCGCGGGCCGACGGTCTCGCGGATCTGCCCCTGGACGAGGCGGGAGAACGTCTGAGCCTGGATGCGGATCAGCTCGGGACCGAGGTCCGCGAGGAGGTCGGACGCCTGGGCGAACAGATAGTCGCCGGTGAGGATGGCCACGGTGTTGTCCCACCGGGCGTTGGCGGACGGGGAGCCCCGGCGGACCGGGGCCTCGTCCATGACGTCGTCGTGGTAGAGCGAACCCAGGTGGGTCAGCTCGATCACCACCGCGCCGGGCACGACCCCCGGCGCGGACGGGTCGCCGAACTGCGCGGCCAGCAGCAGCATCAGCGTGCGGAACCGCTTGCCGCCGGCCTCGATGAGGTGCTTGGACGCCTCCGTGACGAAGGCGTCCTCGCTCTCCACCGACGAACGCAGGAGCTTCTCTACCGCGGCCAGTCCGGTGGCCACGTCCTGCGCCAGCCGTTCGTCCTCGATGGGAAGGTCAACCACGGGAGGCGCAGACATACGAGATCCCCTTATCTGATGAACAGGCTGTGTGCGGCGTCGTTGGCGACACCGAGCACGGACTCCGGGTAGAGCCCCACTCCTACGGTAACCAGCAACGAAACGGCGATGACGGCCACGGTCCCCATACTGGGCACCGCGATCGCCGGGCCGTCGGCCGCCGGCTCGCTGAAGAACATCAGCACGATCACGCGGACGTAGAAGAACGCGGCGATGGCCGAGGCCACCACACCCACCACGACCAGGCCGGCCATCCAGCCGCCCATCGAGTCGCCGGGCTGCGTGCCACTGTTCAGAGCGGCGGCGAAGACGGCGTACTTGCCGAAGAAGCCGCTCGTGAGCGGGATGCCGGCGAAGGCCAGCAGGAAGAAGGCGAACACCCCGGCCAGCACCGGCGCGCGCTTGCCGAGCCCGGCCCAGCGCGACAGGTGACCGGCCTCGCCGCCAGGGTCGCGTACGAGCGTGACCACCGCGAACGCGCCGACCGTCGTGATGCCGTAGACCGCCAGGTAGAACAGGATCGCCTTGAGGGAGACCGCGTTCTGCTCGGCGGAGCCGAACGTGGCCATCACGCCGACGAGCAGGAAGCCCGCGTGCGCGATGGACGAGTACGCCAGCATCCTCTTGATCTCGGTCTGCGTGATCGCCAGGATCGAGCCGACGATCATGGTCAGAGCGGCGACGCCCCAGATGATCGGCCGCCAGTTCCAGTCGAGGTTGCCCAGACCCACCCAGAACACCCGCAGCACGGCGCCCATGGCCGCGACCAGCGTGCCGGAGGCCATGAGAGCGGTGATGGGCGTCGGAGCGCCCTGGTAGACGTCCGGCTTCCAGGCGTGGAACGGCGCCGCACCGATCTTGAACAGCAGGCCCACGCCGAGCAGCGCGAGACCGAGCATCAGGATCGGGTCGAGCGTGGCGCTCCTGGCCATGGCCTCGTTGATGCCCGGCAGCGAGACGGTGCCGGCGAAGCCGTACACCATCGCGGTGCCGTACAGGAAGAAGGCCGAGGAGAACGCGCCCAGCAGGAAGTACTTCATGGACGCCTCCTGCGAGAGCAGGCGACGCCGGCGGGCCAGGCCGCACAGCAGGTAGAGCGGCAGCGACATGACCTCGAGGCCCACGAACATCATCAGCAGGTCGTGGGCGGCCGGGAAGAGCAGCATGCCGCCGACCGCGAACAGGACCAGCGGGTACACCTCGGTGTGCCCGCCGCCCGTGGCCTCGGCCTCCTCCTCGTCGGCGCTGCCGGGCACGGCCGCGGCCGAGGCGACGAAGTGGCCCTCGTCGTTGATCAGCAGCACGCACACGAACGACAGGACGAGGATGACGCCCCAGATGAACAGCGCGGGCCCGTCCACCGCGACCGCGCCCATGGCGACCGGCGCGGTGGGCACGTTGCCGCGCAGCACCTGGACGAGCACCAGGGCGAACGCGCCGAACAGGCTCAGCAGGGTGAGCGGGACGTGGATCGACTTACGCAGGTATCGCGGCGCGAACGCCTCGACGAGCACTCCGATGACGGCCGCGCCGAACACCACCAGCAGCGGCGCCAGCGTGCCGTACTCGATCGTCGGCGCTGGGATGGAGTTCACTGACCTGTCCCCTTCTCAGCGATGGTGGAGGTGGGCACCTTCACGTTGGTCAGCGTCTGGTGCACCGACGGGTTGATCACGTCCAGCAGCGGCTTGGGGAAGAAGCCGAAGCCGATGATCAGGGCGACCAGCGGGGCCAGCACCCAGATCTCGCGGGCGTTCAGGTCCTTGAACGCCTTGACCGGCTCGGCCGTCGGCCCGTTCATGGCCCGCTGGACCATCCACAGGATGTAGACGGCGGCGAGGATGACCGCCACCGCGGCGACCACCGCGGCCACCGTCAGGGCGCCCGACCCGTGGGCCTGGCTGGAGTACGTGCCGACCATGACCATGAACTCGCTCACGAACGAGGAGAGCCCCGGCAGCGAGAGACCGGCCAGACCGGCGACCAGGAAGAAGCCCGCGAGCACCGGCGCGACGCTCTGCACGCCTCCGTAGTCCCCGATGAACGGCGAGCCGCGCCTGGCGATCAGGAAGCCCGCGGCCAGGAACAGCGCGCCGGTGGCGAAGCCGTGGTTGACCATGTAGAGGGCCGCGCCGGACTGGGCGACCGACGACATGGCGAACACGCCGAGCACGATGAACCCGAAGTGCGAGATCGACGTGTACGCGATGAGGCGCTTCATGTCGGTCTGCCCGATGGCCACGATGGCGCCGTAGATGATGCTGATGACCGCCAGTACGACGATCGGCATCGTGAACGCCTTGGCCGCGTCGGGGAACAGCTCCAGGCAGAAGCGGAGCATCCCGAACGTGCCGACCTTGTCCAGCACGCCCACCAGCAGCACGGCGGCACCGGCCGGAGCCTGCGCGGCCGCGTCGGGCAGCCAGGTGTGCACCGGCCAGAGCGGCGCCTTGATCGCGAAGGCGATGAAGAAGCCCGCGAACAGCCACTTCTGCATGGCCGGGTCCTGCACGACCCCGATCAGCTCGGGGAACATGAAGGTCTTGCTGCCGCCGACCACGTAGAGCCCGATGACCGCGACCAGCATGAGCAGGCCGCCGAACAGCGAGTACAGCAGGAACTTGACGGCCGCGTAGGACCGCTGGGCGCCGCCGTACGACCCGATCATGAAGTACATCGGGATCAGCATGGCTTCGAAGAACACGTAGAAGAGGAAGATGTCGGTCGCCGCGAAGACACCGATCATCATCGTCTCGAGCACCAGCAGCAGCGAGAAGTACGTCTTCACCGACCGCTTGGGCGTGATGAGCGTGCCGTCGGCGGTCTTGACGCCGTCGGCGTCGTGCCAGGAGGCCAGCACCACGATCGGCACCAGCACCACCGAGAGCGCGATCAGGACGAGCGCGACGCCGTCCACGCCGACCCCGAACTTCACGCCGAAGCTCGGGATCCAGTTGTACTCGGCGGTGAACTGGAAGCGCGGACCGGCCGGCTTGAACCCGGCGGCCATGACACCCGTGAGGACCAGCGTCAGCAGCGAGACCAGCAGGGTGACCTGCTTGGCCAGCTTGTCACTGCCCTTGGGAAGCAGGGCCACCACGATGGCGCCCACCACGGGCACCGCCATGAGTATCGGAAGCCAGGGTGACATCAGAGGTTCCCAACGAGGAGCAGGGCGCCGGTCAGCAGGGCGGCACCGATGAAGATGGACAGCGCGTACGTTCTGGCGAAGCCCGTCTGGAGCCTCCGCAGGCGCCCCGAAGTGCCCCCGATACCCGCGGCCAGGCCGTTGACCAGCCCGTCGATGCCGCGGTTGTCGAAGAACACCGCGATGCGGGTCAGCCACTGGCCGGGGCGCATGAAGAGCGACTCGTTGAGCGCGTCGCCGTAGAGGTCACGGCGGGCGAACGTGGTGAGGAACGACCCGCGCGGCTGCACGACGGGCACCTCGGCCCGGCCGTACCTCATCCAGGCGAAGGCCGCACCGACCGCGACGAGCGCGAGCGTGGCGAGACCTGCCGGGCTGGTGGCGTGGAACGAGGGCAGCTCCTCCGGCCGGCCGACGGCCGGGGCGAGGAACATCATGAGGCGGTTGCTCAGGATGAGGTAGCCGCCCAGCCCGATCGAGCCGATCGACAGGATGATCAGCGGCCAGGTCATGACGGCCGGCGACTCGTGCGGGTGCGCGTCCTCGGCCCAGCGCTTCTCGCCGAAGAAGGTCATGAAGACCATCCGCGACATGTAGAAGCCGGTGATGCCCGCGCCCAGGACGGCCAGCCAGCCGAGGACCGGGCTGTGCTCGACCGCGGTCTCGATGATGCCGTCCTTGGTGAAGTAACCGGACAGCAGCGGGAACCCGATGATCGCCAGGTAGCCGATGAAGAACGTCACGAAGGTGATCGGCATGACCTTGCGCAGCCCGCCGTACTTCCGCATGTCCACTTCGTCGTTCATGCCGTGCATGACCGAACCGGCGCCGAGGAACATGTCGGCCTTGAAGAAGCCGTGCGTGATCAGGTGACCGATCGCGAACGCGTACCCCGCGGGGCCGAGGCCCGCGCCGAGCATCATGTAGCCGATCTGCGACATCGTCGAACCGGCCAGGCCCTTCTTGATGTCGTCCTTCGCGCAACCGATGATCGCACCGGCGAGCAGCGTGGCCGCGCCGACGATGGTGACGGCGAGCGCCGCGCCCGAGCCCTCGGGGAAGAAGAACGCCCCCGAGCGGACCACCAGGTAGACGCCTGCGGTGACCATGGTCGCGGCGTGGATCAGGGCCGACACGGGGGTCGGGCCCTCCATGGCGTCCAGGAGCCAGGACTGCAGCGGGAGCTGGGCGGACTTGCCGCACGCGCCGAGGAGCAGCAGCAGGCCGATGGCCAGCATGGTGCCGCTCTCCTGGCCCGGCGTGATCTGCTCGCCGAGGCTCTTGAAGGTCAGCGTGCCGAACGTGGTCCAGATGACGAACATGCCGACCAGCAGGCCGAAGTCACCGACGCGGTTGACGACGAACGCCTTCTTCGCCGCGACCGCCGCCGACGGCTTGAACTGCCAGAACCCGATCAGCAGGTACGACGCCAGACCGACGCCCTCCCAGCCGATGAACAGGCCCACGTAGTTGTCGGACAGCACCAGCAGGAGCATCGCGGAGACGAACAGGTTCAGGTATCCGAAGAACCTGCGCCGGTGCTCGTCGTGCGACATGTAGCCGATCGAGTAGATGTGGATCAGCGACCCCACACCAGTGATCAACAGCGCGAAGCTGATCGACAGCGGGTCGATCAGCAGCCCCATCTTCACCAGGCCGGGGATGAAGTCGTAGAGCTCGACCGCCCTCCGGCGCTGCTCTTCCCCGAACCCGACGAGCTCGAAGAACGCCAGCACCGCCACGACGAACGAGGCGAGGGACATGGCCACGCCCAGCAGATGGCCCCAGCGGTTGGTGAACCGGCCCAGCACCAGCAGGATGGCCGCCCCCACGAGAGGGAGGGCGATCATCAGCCAGGAGACCCCGATCACGCCGCCGGTGTGCTGGATGATCTCAACAGGAGATTCCACCAGTCACCTCTTAGTACTTCAGCAGGTTGGCGTCGTCGACCGACGCGGACCTGCGGGTTCGGAAGATCGTCACGATGATGGCCAGGCCGACCACGACCTCGGCCGCGGCCACCACCATCACGAAGAACGCGATGATCTGGCCCTCCAGGTTGCCGACCTGCCTGGAGAAGGTGACGAAGGCGAGGTTGCAGGCGTTGAGCATGAGCTCCACGCACATGAACACCACGATCGCGTTGCGCCGGATCAGCACACCCAGAGCGCCGATGGCGAACAACAGGCCGGACAGGACGAGGTAGTGCGTCGTCACTTGGTCACCTCATTGTTCTGCTCGCTGTCATCCCGCTCGATGGCGTGCTCCTCGGCGTCTTCCTCGGCCGTGTGCTTGATGGCATCGGCGAGCTTCGGGTCGGCCGGCAGGTGGTCGTGCTCCACGTCGTACCGGGCGATGTACCGGTTGACCGAGGACGGAGCGACCGACCCGTCGGGCAGCAGCGCCGGCATGTCGATGGCGTTGTTCCTGGCGTAGGTGCCGGGGCCGGGCAGCGCCGAGGGCTGGTCGCCGAGGAACCTGGCGCGGGCCAGGTCCTTCTGCGTCGGCTTCTCGGTGAGCCGCTCGCGGTGCGCCAGCACCATCGCGCCCAGCGCCGCCGTGATCAGCAGCGCCGAGGTGATCTCGAACGCGAACACGTACTTGGTGAACAGCAGCAGCGCGATCGAGCGGATGTAGCCGCCCTGCGCCGTGGCCTGCGCCAGCCCCGCCTGGTCGGCGAAGATCGCGTTGCCGAAGGCCAGGACGACCAGCACCAGGAAGCCGAGGGCCGCGAGAGAGGCCCAGACGCGCTGGCCCTTCAGCGTCTCGACGAAGGAGTCGGAGGAGTCGACGCCCACCAGCATGAGCACGAACAGGAACAGCATCATGATCGCGCCGGTGTAGACGATGATCTGCACCGCGGCCAGGAAGGGCGCGTCCTGCACGGCGTACAGGACCGCGAGGGAGAGCATCACCGTGCCGAGCATCAGCGCGGAGTACACGGCCTTCCTGTTGAAGACCATGCCGAGCGCGGCGCCGACGGACACGACGGCGAGCACCCAGAACGTGACGGTCTCACCCATTGGTCCGCCCCAGCCGGTAGTAGTCCTCTTCGGTCTCACCGAGCCGCATGGGGTGCGGGGGCTGCTCCATGCCCTGGGTCAGAGGCGCGAGCAGCATCTCCTTGGTGAAGATGAGGCTCTCGCGGGAGGTGTCGGCGAGCTCGTACTCGTTGGTCATGGTGAGCGCCCGGGTCGGGCAGGCCTCGATGCACAGACCGCAGAGGATGCACCGCAGATAGTTGATCTGGTACGTGCGCCCGTAACGCTCACCCGGCGAGAACCGCTCCTCGTCGGTGTTGTCCGCGCCCTCGACCAAGATCGCGTCGGCCGGACACGCCCAGGCGCACAGCTCGCAGCCGACGCACTTCTCCAGCCCGTCAGGCCAGCGGTTGAGCTGGTGACGCCCGTGGAAGCGAGGAGCCGTCGGCTTCTTCTCCTCCGGGTAGTTCGTCGTGACGGGCTTCTTGAACATCGTGTGGAAGGTGACCCCGAAGCCCTTGACGGGGTTCAGCCAATCAGTTAGTCCCACTGGGAATCTCCTTGTGCTGCACCCCGTGGTAGTGCGGCAGATCGAGCGGCGGCACCGGGAAGCCACCTGCCGTCGGCTCTTCGGACAGTTCCTCGAACTCGGCCTCGACCTGGGCCTTCTGGGCCTCCTTGCGCCGCTGGTTGACGGTGTCGAACCGCATCCAGATGGCCAGCCCGCCGATCACGATGATCCCGGTGACCACGAGGGCGATCATCCGGGACTCCTCGTTGAGCATCA
>NZ_JBIUCF010000098.1:0-25571 GCF_044593615.1 Nonomuraea sp. NPDC051941 | reverse complement strand
ACCGAGACACCCCTCGGCGCGACCCGAGTCTCACACTTCGCGCGCCTCGACCTGGCACTCACCGCATGACCCACCGAATTGGGCAACGGAGTCCTCAAGGCTGGGGATGAGGCGCTGACCCGAGGTCGGCTCTCGCATGTGGATCAGAACTACGTGCGCGGCGAGACGCACGCTGCAGCCAACGCGATCCTGGTGGAGCACCAGGGCCGGGTGCCGATCGTCGCGGCGTGGGGCGGCGGGCTGCTTGCGTCGGTGGACGGGCTGCGGTTCGTCGTCCCGGTCAAGACGATCAACGCCGGGCCCTCACCTAAGTACTACGGCTACAAAAGGGGTCTGACCTGGTTGAAAGCAGTCAATGATCAAGTGGCTGGGATCGGACAGATGGTGGTGCCGGGCACGCCCCGCGATTCTCTCTACATCCTGGACTGCCTGATCAACCTGGACGCCGGGCCGAAACCCGAGGTGGTCACGACGGGCCAGGCCAGCGACAGCGACAGCGACAGCGACAGCGACAGCGACATGGTGTTCGGGATCTTCTCCATGCTCGGCTACCGGTTCGCGCCCCGCTTCGCCGACTTGGGTGATCAGCGGTTCTGGCGGGCCGACCTGCCCGACGGCAGCAGCGGAGCGTACGGGGCGCTGGAGGCGATCGCCCGGAACAGGTGAACACCAAGAAGGTCCTCACGCAGTGGCCGGACATGGTGCGGGTGGCCGGGTCGCTGGTGACCAACCAGGTGCGCGCCTATGACCTCCTGCGGATGTTCGCCCGCCAGGGTAACCCGACCCCGCTGGGGCAGGCGTTCGCCGAGTACGGCCGAATCGACAAGACGTTGCACCTGCTCAGCATGCTGGACCCGATCGATTCCAGCTACCGCCGCAGCCTGGGCAAGCAGCTGTCGGTCCAGGAGTCCCGGCACCGTCTGGCCCGCAAGCTCTGCCACGGCAACGCCGGGAAGATCCGGCAGGCCTACCGAGAGGGCCAGGAAGATCAGTTAGCGGCATTGGGGCTGGCGCTCAATGCCGTGGTGTTGTGGAATTCGAAGTACTTGTCGGCGATCCTGGACCAGCTACGTGCCCAGGGCGTGCCGGTCAAGGACGAGGATGTGGCCCGGCTGTCCCCGCTGGGCCACGCCCACCTCAACTGCCTGGGCCGCTACGCGATCGCTTCCTCGGCCCCGGACAAGGGCCTGCGACCGCTCGGAGCGGCGGCGCCGCCCCAGGACGCATCTTCCG
This sequence comes from Nonomuraea sp. NPDC051941, assembly GCF_044593615.1. Taxonomy (NCBI): domain Bacteria; kingdom Bacillati; phylum Actinomycetota; class Actinomycetes; order Streptosporangiales; family Streptosporangiaceae; genus Nonomuraea; species Nonomuraea sp. NPDC051941. Next base: position 24,338 of record NZ_JBIUCF010000098.1, on the reverse strand, counting down.
CCGTCGTGGATGAGGACGGCGTGTAGGCCTTGCAGCGATCAGCGGTCGTCGGCCCCTCTGAGAGGGCGGTCTGTGGGCCGATGCCCCTGATGTCATAGTGTGATCGAGTGAATCTGTAGCGTTATGCCTGACTGGTGGGCGTGGACGTGTTGAGATGGCCGGGTGAGTGAACGCAAGCCGTACGCGACGGACTTATCCGATGAGCGGTGGGCCCTGATCGAGCCAGTGATCACGGCGTGGAAGGCCGCCCACCCTTCGGTCAGCGGCCACTAGGGCAAATACCAGATGCGCGAGATCGTTAACGCGCTGCTGTACCAGAGCCGGACCGGCTGCGGTCACGTCCCGCAGAGTGGTGTAGTTCGGCTCTCGCGTGAGGCTCTGCTGGGTTGACTATGCCGTCACGAGTTCGGTCTGCGCCACCTCCTCCTGGTTAGTGCTGGATGGGGCGATGAGGGCCATAGAGCTTTCGGATAGGTAGCGGCGGTCGGCGACCTGCCATTCGTCGTGGGCTTCGACCAGGACGGCGCCGGCCAGGCGGAGCAGGGCTTCGGGGTTGGGGAAGACGCCGACGACGTCGGTGCGGCGTTTGATTTCTTTGTTGAGCCGCTCGAGCGGGTTGGTGGACCAGATCTTCTTCCAGTGCGCGGGCGGGAAGGCGGCGAAGGCCAGGATGTCGTCGGCGGCCTCGTGCAGCATGGTCTCGACCTTGGGAACTGGCGGCCGAGCATGCCGGCGATCACGGTCAGTTGGTCGCGGACCATGTCCGCGGTGGGCTGGGCGAAGATGGTGCGGATCGCCGCGGCGGCCATCTCGGCCGAGCCCTTCGGGACGCTCGCCAGCCGTCGCTGATGACCAGCTGCACCCCGGCCAGACCGCGGGCTTTCAGTGAGCGCAGGAACGCGGTCCAGAACGCGCCGTCCTCGCTGTCACCGACGGCGAAGCCTATGACTTCGCGGCGGCCGTCGGCGGTGACGCCGGTGGCCACGATGACCGCCTGGGAGACCACCCGCCGGTTCACCCGCGCTTTGCAGTAGGTGGCGTCCAGGAACAGGTAGGGAAACTGCTGGCCTGCCAGGGAGCGGTCGCGGAAGGCGGCGACCTCTTCGTCCAGGTCGGCGCAGATGCGCGAGACTTCGCTCTTGGAGATGCCGGTGTCGGCGCCGAGGGCTTTGACCAGGTCGTCGACCTTGCGGGTGGACACCCCGTGCAGGTAGGCCTCCATCACCACGGCGAACAGCGCCTGGTCGACCCTGCGGCGGCGTTCCAGCAGACTCGGGAAGAACGAGCCGGTGCGCAGCTTGGGGATCTGCAGCTCCAGATCCCCGGCGGTGGTGGTGAGGGTGCGTGGCCGGTGCCCGTTGCGCTGCGCCAGCCGGTCCGGGGTGCGCTCGTTCGGGGCGGCGCCGATCACCGCGGTCAACTCGGCCTCGATGAGGGCTTGGTAGATGGTCTCAGCGGCGTGCCGGATCCGCTCGCTCGCCTCGGAGTTCTTCAGTACCGTCAGGACCTCTAACAGGGCAGACTGGTCCAGGGCCATCGTGTGCTTCTCCTCTGCGTGTCACTTGGCGGTTTCACACAGAGACTCACGCGATGGCCCCTGTCGTTGAAGGCGACGCGCCGTTCAAGGTTGGATCTACACCACTCGACGGGACGTAACCGCGGCCCATCCGCTTCGTCTGACGCGTGGCCCCTTCCTCCGGAGGTGTTCGGCTTCACCAAGGCCATCAGTGCTAAGCCGACTACAACAGCCGCAATTCCATGGGGCCGTCTCGCCCGTGTACTACCCCGTCACCGGCACGACCGGCAGCGGCGGATCCGCCCGCCAGAACGCAGGCGGCGGATCAACGCCCCGATGACGCCTCACAGATCGGCCACCTGGCCACCCTCTGCCGCACTCAGCTCGTGTCTGGTGAACGGACGATCATCGGAAGTGGTTCACCGATCGCTCATGGTTCGTCAGGCGAAGATGGCGTTCACGGCCTTGCTCACCTCCGCGAGGGGGACCTTCTCACGTTGGCGTTCGAAGGCGATCCACTCCTTGCCCTCCGCGGCGACCCCCTCCAGCACGTGCAGGGCATTGTCGAGCCCCGCCGTGCCGAGGGTCACCTGTGACGCGCCTTGCGGATCCTTGTCCTCAGTCTCGGTGACATCCGTGGGCGGATCGGTCACCTTGACCTTGATCGGATCGCCGTTGGTCAGCGTCAGCTCGAAGACGTTCTCTCCGTTGTCGGTCTCGGCCACCTGGACGAAGGTGAACGCGTCGTAGCGGTAGTTGGTGCGTGCCCGGCTGCGGAAGGTGGCCTTCTGGAAGTCGAGGTGCACGGTCAACTGCCGCACACCGTCCTTGGTGAGCAGGAAAAGCAGAATCTTGTATTTCGAATAGCGCCATGGCCCGTTCTCGACGCGTGCCCTGTCGTAGAAGGGCGTGGCGGGCGCCTCGATGAAGGCGTGGGCGAGGACGTCCTGCCGCTTCAACCTGTAGAGACTCATCGCCTGCTCCATCAGCGCCTTGCGGTCGCACTCCAGCCAGCGGGCCATCTCGAGATCGTCCGGCCTGTCGGCGAGTTTGCGCTTCCACCGGTCGAAAGCCTCCTGGCGGCCGGCCAGCAGTCCCTCCCTTTCCGCCTTGTCGGCGGAGTGGCGCCTGTACTCCGCGGCTATGCGCAGCCATAGGCGAGCCGCGGACCAGACCGAGGCCAGGGCGGCGACCGCGGCCAGCGACACGAACAACGGCCTGACGTGCGCGCCGCTCCAGACCAGGATGCCGCCTGCCGCGGCCGTCGCGATCGCGGCGAGCACGCACATCGCTTTCACGAGCAAGGGGACGCGCAGCTCCTTGCGGTAGTCCCACAGCTTGCCCGCCTGCCAGCGCCGCGCGACGTCGGCCACCAGGTATCTGGTGAGCCAGGCGACTCGCTTGGCGTTGACCGTGCTCTCCCGGTAAATGGTGACGACCTCGTCACGCAAGGCCCGGCGGACGCCCGCCGTCTCCGAGAGCCAGCGAGCGCTGTCCGCATCCCGCGGGGTGTACAGCGCGAAATAGTGCTTGAACTGCTGGTCGATCTTGCTCGCGAAACCGTCGCCGCGCGTGGTGGCCGGCCGGCGCAGATCCTCGCGGTCCTTCGCCTGGCGGCGCTCCTTTCTGCACCGCCACTCCACGCCGCTGCGCACGCTCGCGTAGCAGCCGGCCGCGAGAGCAAGCAGGGCGGACACCGCCGCAGGCCCGTTGTCCTGCCATGCCGTGGCGCCGATGAAGCCGACTGTCGCCAGGGCCAGCGCGGTGGTCGCCGTGGCTGCGGTCCAGGTGCCGACTCCGATGAGGACAGGATCCGCCGGCCGTACCCGGGCGCCGATGGGCTCCGGCTGGAAGAACTTCCAGGCCCGGCGCAGCCGGTCCTTCGCGCAGCGGTCGCTCCGGGCCGCGTCGAAGGCGCGCGCCCAGAGGGCGTCCTCGGCGGAGCTGTCCAGGAACATCTCCATGTGCTGCAGGACGTCGTTGCGCTGCTCGTCGGTCAGCTTCTGGAGCTCCTGCTCTATGTCGGCAGCCCCGCCATTCGCAGGACGGGACGTCAGGAGGTGGTCGACCAGCTTGATCGCGTCGGCCCATTCATCGTCGTCGTTGACGGCGCCGCGCACGCAGCGCAGCATGGCGATCTCCTTCGGCGGGACCTGCTGCAGGGTGCGTCCGCTGAGCAGGGCCAGCAGCAGGTAGAAGCAGGAGTGGCCGTTGACGTAGTTGTGCAGGACCACGGCGTTGCGGATGTGCTCGCGCGCCTCCGGAGCCATGCCGGCGCGCAGGGAATTGAGCCCCGCCTCGAAGGTCTCCTCGGGCGATGGGGCGGCTGCGACCTGGTAGACGTTGACGGGTCCGTGGATGGCCTCAGCCTGGACGGCGACGTTCGCCGAGTCCTGGGCGAGGTTGGTCGGGCCGGAGGGGGAATCGTTCACAGGAGGCCCCGGATGGCTGCGATGATGGCTGACACGTGCGCCGCCAGCTCCGCCACGTCCGCCAGGAGCCCGCGGAGTTTCTTGAGCGCGATCATCGCCTTGCTCCTGCCCTCCTCGGTGCTCTCGGACAGCGAATCGGCGGCGACGGCGATCTCCTGCTCCGCCGCGGTGAACGTGTCCTCGTCCACCTCCTGGGCCTTGCGCGCCCTGGCGAGCCGGTCGCGCAGCTCGGCGAGCTGGGCGGCCGGGTCGGCTGCCGGGGTCTGAGGCGGGTGACCGATGGTGACGTTCCCGTGAATGTGCCCGGCCTGGACGCCCACCCGGGCGTTGTCGCGGGCGACGTTCTTCACGCTGTCGGACATGCTGTTCGCCTCTCTCGCTTTGCTCGCCGGATGGTTCTCGTGCTCCACGGCCAGTTCCTGAGCGAGAGCCACGGCGAAGGCGGCGGCGTTGGCCGCCGCCCTCGGCTGCCAGTTCAGGCCGTCGGTCGCGGTCTTGGTGCCGTCGGCGCGGTCGCTGATGCCGCGCACCACGGCCATGGGCAGCGACCGGTTGTGATGGGCGGCCTGCGCCACACCAGCCGACTCCATCTCGATCGCGAGCGCGTCGTTGTAGGTCTGGCGCACCCACTGGGCGTGCGCGGAGATCGCGGAGTCCTGTACGACCTCACCGGCCGCGATCGCGCCGAAGCGCACCGCGGGCACGGCCGCGCCCACAGGCAGGCGGCGAGTCCAGGTCTCGGTGCGGTAGAGGTGGCGGGCGATCTGGTCGGTCTCGTGGTCGATCTCCCAGACGCGCGGGCGGGCTTTGAGACCGTCGTCCTGGCTGGTGCCGCCGTGGTAGGCGTACACGTGCGTGGCCACCACCACGTCCCCCAGGCCGATGCCGGGCCACAGGGCTCCGGCGACCCCCACGAACAGCAGCGCCGACGGCGAGAACTCGGCGATCGCCCGCTCGGTTATCACCGCCGAAGGATGGTTGCCCTTGCCGACCATGCCCAGGGCCACCCGGCGTCCGTCGCCGGCGAGGCGGCCGAGCTCGAAGCGGGTGCCGGCGGTGTGGCGGTGCACGCGCGGGTCGGTCAGGTGTTCGCGGACGGCCTGATACTCCAGATCCAGCGCGGTGAGGATCACGATCACGACCATCGACCTCCTAAGGCCGAGTCATCGGGGGATTGAGGACGTGGGCCGGACCCACCTTGAAGAGCCGGGCGGGTCGCCCGTTCGGGGTCTTGCGCATTGGGCCGTCGGCGATGATGAAGTCGCGGGCGCCCTGGACCTTGCGGTAGAAGTTGCGGGGATCGAGGCGGACGCCCCAGACCGCCTCGTACACCTGCTGGAGCTCTGAGATGGTGAAGGTCTCGGCGCAGAACGCGGTGGCCAGGGTGGTGTGCTCCAGCTTGGTACGCGCGCGTTCGACCCCGTCGATGACGATGCGGCGATGGTCGAACGCCAGCTTTGTGCCCGGGGCCAGGGCGTCGTCCACCGGGGTCCAGGAGGCGTCGGCGGCGTCGGTGCCGGCGATGGGCTCCGGCAGGCGGGGTGCGATGGCCAGGTAGGCGACGGACACGACGCGGCCGCGCGGGTCGCGGCCCGGCTCGCCGTACACGGCCAGGGGCTCCAGGTGCACGTCGGACAGGCCCGCCTCCTCAGACAGTTCGCGCCGCGCTGCCGCCTCGATGTCCTCATGCTCGTCGCGCAGGAAGCCGCCCGGCAAGGCGCGTGCCCCGAGGAACGGGTCGATGCCACGTTCCACGAGCAGGACGTGCAGGCGCGCGTCGCGCAGGGTCAGGATCACCAGGTCGACCGCGAGCAGGATGCGCGGCGGCTGCCATGGGTCGTCGGGCATGACCACACCATAGCTTTTTGTCAGTTCGACAGGAAGTCCCTTGTTCAGTACAAGGCGCTCATGCCGACCTCGCCGGTACAGGCTCTCCAGCCGACGCCATCGTCCGGTCGGTGCGCGACCTGCCCTGGTACGGGCCGCTCTGCTGCGGATGCGGCGACGATGTCCACTACCTGACCGTGCAAGACGGCATCGTGGGCGCGTTCCGGGCCGCCCTGGTCGCCTGCCACGTCTGCACCGACGAGAAGGGCGCCGCCTGCACGGCCGCCGCCGAGGCGATCCGATGCCAGTCCGAGGCGACATGGCTCGGCATCGACCTCGGCCCTGGGCCGACCGCACAAGCGCACAGCAGAGAGCTAGCTGGCGCGTCTGTCGTCGCACACCGTGAGGAGTGGAGGAGGGATCAATGGCAAAGACTCGTGTGCAGGTCAGCAGGCGATGCGACTGTGTGGATGCGGTAACGGGGCGTCAGCGAGGCATGACGTGTCCGCGTCTGCCAGCGGATGATGACCACGGCAGCTGGTACTTCGCGGTGCAGGTACGTGGCCTGGGCGGGCAGCGGCAGCGCGTCCGCCAGGGTGGTTACGCCCACTCCGTGGAAGCGCAGGCGGCAGGCCGAGCTTTGGCTGCTGCCGACCGCGACGGCGCGGGGGCCGGATGTACGCTCGGGCAGTGGCTGGCACGCTGGCTGGCCACCAAGGACGCTCTGCGGCCGTCGACCCGACAGGGCTACGCGACACACATCCGTCTCTATCTCGATCCACAGCTAGGAAAGATTCGGTTGCACCAGCTGACCTTTCGCGACGTCAACGGACTGCTCGCGGCCCTGGCGTCCCGCCCCTCGCCGAACGGGCGCCGGTTGCCGCCGACCACCGTGGTGCGGATCCACGCCACCTTGCGGACCGCGCTGAACGCGGCGGTGCGCGCCCGGCTGATCCCGGTCAACCCGGCCAACGGCGCCGAACTCCCCCATCCCCGGCGACCGCATCCGGTCGTCTGGACCGCCGGGCGGACGGCCCGGTGGCAGCAAACGGGTGAACGTCCGGCGGTACCGAACAACAGCTCGCGGCCTTCCTGGCCGGCGTCGCGCAGGACCGCCTGTACGCCGCCTGGTGGCTGGCCGCGCTGCGCCGCGGTGAGCTGGCCGGGCTACGCTGGACGGACGTCGACCTGCAGGCGGCGGAGCTGACGGTGGCGCAGCAGCGAGTGCACGCCGACGGCCAGGTCGTGGTCGGCCCACCGAAGAGCGCCGCCAGCTGCTGGGTGGTGGCCCTGGACGCGCAGACCGTACGGGTGCTGATGCGGCACCGCGAGGGGCAAGAGGAGCTGAGCGCGAGGGCGGGCACACGCTGGCCGGACTGGGGATATGTGTTCACCACCGCGGACGGCGCGCCGCTGCGACCGGACTACCTCACCGGCCGGTTCCGCCGGCTGGTGACCGCCTCAGGACAGCCCGCCGGTCCGGCTGCACGACCTAAGGCATGGCGCCGCCACGCTGGCGCTGGCCGCGCGCACCGATCTGAAGGTGGTGCAGGCGATGCTGGGGCATGCCAGCATTGTGCTGACCGCTGACACCTACGTCTCGGTGCTGCCGGAGGTCGCCCCTGAGGCTGCCCGGGAGACGGCCCGGCTGGTGCTGAGCGCCGCGTCCGCGCTCGGGCGGCCGCTCGGCGGCTGACTCAGCTTTGCCTCATATTTGCCCCATGCCGCCCCAGCGCACGGGCGCGGCTGGAGTTTCCGCAGGTGGAGAAGCGCGCCCTGTAGGATTCGAACCTGCGACCGTCGGATTAGAAGCGGGGCGTACGAGCACGCACCGAGCACGGTTGGCTGACCCCTGGGGGCGGGGAACCCGTTCCGAACCTGAACGCTCTCGCATGACGACGTCCTGACAGCCACGTTACCTGACGATGAACGTTCAGCGAGCAGGACCACCTCTGCCCCAGGTGTGATGCGAGGGTTGACGTGGACGCTTGCTGCGGCGTCAGCGCAACTGCTTGGCGATCTCTTCTGCCTGTGGAACGCCCATGGGCGCGAGAATGTCGAGAGCCTCGCGAAGCCAGACCTTGGCCTCCTCTTGCCGCCCAAGCATGTGGTGCGCGTCGGCGATAGCGCGACGTACCAGACCTTGCAGGCGGGGTTCAGCGATGTCGTCGGCCATGTCCAGAGCGAGTTGGTAGTTCGTCAATGCCTCGCCAGGATCTCCGGCCGCCAGTTGGCAGTGGCCCAGGTCCAGGATGATCTCGCATTCGGCGGTCTTGTCGCCGCCCTCCCGGATAAGAGTCAGCGCCTGCAAATGCCGTTCCGCAGCTTCGCTGAGACGACCTTGCTTGCGATACACCCGGCCGATCCCGCTGAGCGCGTTCGCTTCGAACCTGCACTGGCCGATCTCTTTGTTCAGTTGGACGGCCTGCTGGTAGTGATCCAGCGCCGCCGTGAGGTCGCCCAGGTCGTCGTAGACCTCGCCAAGCAGTGAGAGAGTGTAGCCTTCGTCGCTCCGGTTGCCGATCTTACGGTCGGAGTCCAGGCATCTACGCAAAGTGGACAGGGCCTCCATCAGGTGGCCCGTACGCAGGTAGGCGATGCCCAGGGTGGCGCTGGCAGACATCTCTCCGTGCTCGTTGCGAAGCCGCCGGTACAGGTCTATGGCCCGTAGGCTGTCGGCGATCGCCTGCCTGAACTCGCCGGTCCACAGGCGGCTATACCCGATCCGGTTGAGCGCGTATGCCTCACCCGTGAGGTCTGCGGCCTCACGGCTCACATCAAGGGCCAGCTGATGGTAGCCGATGCACTCCCGCGGGCGCCCGGCCATGAGGTGGGCCATACCCAGGGCGTTCAGGACCCGCCCTTCGCCCTTGCGATCCCGGTCCTCGCGTACGGCCCCCAGCGCCAACCGGAGAGCCTCGAGCCAATCGTCGATCCGGTTCCTAAGGTAGAAGAAATAGTCCAGAAGCTCGGCGAGTTGCCAGGCATGCGTGTTCCAGCCATGTCGCCGGGAGTACCGGAGCGCGGACATCAGCATGGGATAGTGGAGATCGAGCCAGGCCGCGGCTGCATCGAACCCGTCGAGCAACGGCGGCTCGTGAAGCGAGGGCCCACATTTGGGATCGATGTCGTGCGAGGTAGTGTAGATCTCCTTCATCGCCGCATTGACGGCGTGCACCACCCAATCGAACAGCTGAGACAGCGCTGCGTCCCGGGCCCGCTCGCCGTCATGGACCTGGCTGATCTCACGCGCGAAGAGCCATACGAGGTCGTGCAGCACGTAGCGACCATCGGCGTTGCGATAGACGAGGTGACCATTGACGAGCGCGTCGAGCGCCGCGCCGATGTCGGCGTGGGTCTCACCTGTCATGACGATGATCTCATCTAAGCCAATGTCAGGACCGGGGTGCAGGCCAATCATGCGAAATATCCGTTGATGCCGTGGCATGAGCCCCTGGTACGACCGCTCGAAGACGCTCCGGACGCCGATGCCGGGGTCGCCTTGCACGTCTAGCGCGGCCAGCCGATCGTCACCCAGGAGGCTGTCGACGAAGTCGCCGATCGGCAGGGTGGGCTGGCTTGTCAGATGCGCTGCGGCCAAGCGAAGCGCGAGCGGCAGGTATCCACACAGGCGAGCCAGTGACTCCACGGCGGGTGTCTCGTGCCCGACCCGCTCGCCACCCAACATTGCGGCGAGCAGCGACAGTGCCTCTTTTTCCGACATCACATCGAGTATCACGGTCCGGACGTCATGGGTGGCGGCGAGCCCTCGCAGCGAGTCGCGGCTAGTGACGACCACCTTGCAATGGGAGGAGCCGGGCAGCAACGGACGGATCTGGTCAGCCCCGGACGCGTTGTCGAGCACCAGGAGCAGACGCCGGTCGGCCAGCAGCGACCGGTACAGCGCTTCCCGCTCTCCCATTTCGTGCGGGATGGCGTCCTGCGTGATGCCGAGCCCGTGCAGAAGATGGTGCAGGGCCTGCATGGCGGTTACCGGCTCGCCCGGCGAGTAGCCGCGCAGGTCGATGTGGAGCTGTCCGTCCGGGAAGTAAGAAACGCGCCGGTGACCCCAGCGTATGGCCAGGGCGGTCTTGCCGATTCCCGGCGCCCCTGTGACAACGGCGGTGGTCACCGCGGTGGTCTCGCGGGACAGGAGCAGGTCCAGTTCGTTGAGGCTGTCCTCGCGGCCGGTGAAGCGGACGATGTCCGCTGGTAGTTGGCGCGGTATCAGAGAGTGCCGGCGAGCGCCGGTACCGGTCATGTCAGGCGAGGCCGGCTCGGCGGTGGGAGTGGCGGAGAGGATGGTTTGATGGAGGGCACTTAACTGCTGGCCGGGTTCCAAGCCGAGTTCCCGTCGCAGGTGCCGACGGCCGATCTGGTACTCCTCGAGTGCCTCCCCTGTGCGGCCCGAGTGGTGCAGCGCCGTCATGAGCTGGCCGCGTAACCGTTCCTGTAGGGGATACTCCGTCACGAGGTGTCGTAACTCTCCGATCAGGTCCGCGTGACGGCCCAGGCGGAGGTCAGACTCAATGCGGTCGGCAAGCGCGGTGATGCGCAGTTCCTCAAGCGAGGCACCGTCGGTGAGCACAAGCTCGTCTCGCGTGCCCGCGAGCGCGGAGCCCCGCCATAGGGCTAGGGCTTCCCGAAACTGATCGGCTGCTCGCAACGGGTCACCGGCCACCAGCGACGTTCGTGCCGCACGAGTCCCAGCGGAGAAGACTGCGAGATCACTACCATTCGGCGGCACGCTGAGCCGATAGCCCGCGGGCGTGGTCGCAAGGTCAGTCGGCGCGCTCAGTAATCGCCGCAGCGACCACAGATGATTGTGGAGCAGTTTCCGGCCCGAGGCCGGGATGTCCGTTCCCCACAGAGTGCTCATGAGCCGGTCGTGAGACACCACCTGGTTGGCGTTGAGCACCAGGATCGCGAGGAGCGTCCGCTGCTTCTGACCCACGATGGAAATTGAGCGCCCCTCGCGCCACAACTCCACCGGCCCCAAGAGCCGATACTCCACGCGCCCTCCCCGTTAGCTCTCAACTGATCGCGGTCATGGAGATCGCGCCAATGCCACCCGATATTTCCGATCTCCGCGTCTGAAAACGCCCCTAGAAGGTCGATATTACAAGATCGAGAGTTATCGATTCCAAGATCAAGAGTACTGAGCCGGATCATGCCATCGAACAGATGTGGCCTTGCGGTATGGGCACCCTCATATGCCGCTCGTGCCCCTCATCGATGGAGGTGTTAGTGCATCACTTAGTCAGGACGACGAGGCGGAGTCGACCGCCGCGCCGGCAAATAGCGTTGGCCACGGTGCTCACGCTTACAGCGTCGTTACTTGTGGCGGGCACTCCAGGCCCTGCCCTAGCCGATCCCGAGCCCAAAAGGCCAGCCGGTTCGTCCCCAGCCAGCTTCCCGCCCCCCAAGGACCCTGATGCTCCCCTGCGGGCAGCACTGGAGGAAGCCAGGAAACAGCGCAAACCGGTGACGGTCGAGGCTGCCTACACTGAGGCATCCCGCACCTGGGCATACCCCGACGGGCACCTGGCGACGGAGTCGTACGCGGGGCCCTCCCAGCTCAAACAGCCCGACGGGTCGTGGTCTTGGTTCGATACCACGCTTGTGGAACAGAACGGCATTCTCAAACCCAAACTGGGCAAGGCGGATGTCGAGTTCTCACTCGGCGGTGACGGGCCGTTCGCGTCGATGGAACGCTCGAAGGGACAGCGGTTCGCGCTGACATGGCCGACCAAGCTCCCCAAGCCGACGATCAACGGCAATATCGCCGAATACCACGATGCTGCCGGGCCTGGAGCGGATCTCGTGGTGACCGCACTGCCGACAGGGTTCCGGCACGACGTCGTGTTGCGCGAGCGACCAGCTGGGCCGGTGGAGTTCCGCATTCCCGTAGAGACCAGCGGGCTGAGTCTGGTGGAGAAGAAAAACGGTGGGCTGCGGCTCCGCGACGGCAACGGCAAGGTCGTGGCCGAGGCGCCGGAGCCTTCGATGTGGGACAGCAGTGGCGCGTCCCGCCAGCAAGCAGCCGGTGCTCAGCGAAGGGCCACCATACCCACTGACTTACTCGAGGAGAACGGCCGACGCGTGCTCGTTCTCAAACCGGACACTGCCTGGCTTTCGGACCCGGCCACGACCTTCCCGGTGGTGGTGGACCCTACGTCGACGCTCACGGTGACCACTGACACGGTGCTCAAGTCCCTGTGCGGTGGGTGGGACGAGCCTGGGTCGACGCTGCTGAGGATCGGCGGCCAGCGCGCCTCCTGCAACGGCTTCGACGGCTTCGATTACAGCCGGTCCTATCTCAAATTCGACGTCGGTCCGCTCAGGGGCAAGGCGATCCACTCCGCAGCCCTGCAACTATTCAAGTCCAACCACGTGGCCTGCGACACACGAGGCGAAGGCTCGGGCAAGGGCATCATCTACGCCGGCCGCGTACAGGACTCTTGGACGCCCGGCCAGATGAAGTGGTCGAGCAAGCCAGCCAACACCATCGAGCTGACAGGCTCTGTATGCGGGACCACCACCACGCAAACGATGAGCTGGCCTGTCACCAACTGGGTCAAGCGCTGGACCGGTGGGGCCGGCAATTACGGCATCGAACTACGCGGCACGACGGAAAGCCTCGTCAACAACTGGGACTCCTACTGGGCAGAGTTCCACTCGGCAGAGATGACCGGCGCGGGAGCGAACCCTCCCAAGCTGATCACGAACTACTTCCTGCCCCCGGAGATCCCCAGCGTGACCGCCGAATCGGTCGACTCGCTCGACGGTGACCACGCCATCGTCCGGACCAAGTCGGTCAAGGTCGGCTACAAATCCGCCTCCGTGGACGGCAAGAACATCGACTACTACGCCTCTGTCATCGACTCCACCGCGCCAATCCCGTCATGGACAACCGGGGGCGGCGCCGTCGGCCAATGGAGCTTCAACGAAGGCACCTACGGAGCCGACTCCAGCGGCAAGAACCACTCCCTCGTCTTCACACTAGGCACCGCATCTGAGATCGATGCCAAGGACGGCAAGGGACTACTCCTCGATCCCACAGGTGGCAAGACGGCATTCGCCTCCACCGATGCACCAGCCGTCGACACCGGCAAGAGCTACTCGGTCGCCGGCTGGGTGCGCCTGAACGGCCTGGCCAACTCGGCTGATCTGATCAGCCAGAACGGTACGCGCAACAGCGCTCTCATCGTCGGCTACAACAGTGCCAAATCCAGGTGGACCTTGGAGGCGTACCACACCGACGCTGACGGCAGCGCCTCGACCTCCATTGCCTCGACCTCCGCCGCACAAGCGGGGGTTTGGACCCATCTGGCAGGTATCTACGACAACACGACGAAGAAGCTCCGGCTGTACGTCAATGGGACCCTGTCCGGCGAGGCGGACTACACCGCCACGCCGTGGACAGCGACCAAGAACTTCAATCTGAACACCGGTCTTCGCGCCGGAGCCAGCATCTCCACCCGCAAGGTTTCCTACGACGAGATCCGCGTCTACGACCGTGCCCTGAACGAGACCGAGCTGAAGTGGATGACGGCCCTCACCCCGCCGACCAGCGCGAATCTCCCCTCAGGACAGGCGGCGTCGTTGACCTACGACGTGAGCAACGTCGACGACTTCAAGGTCTCTATCCGGGCGTGCTTGACCGGCGTCAATCCGCCTACCTGCAACGAAAGCCCTTACTACCGGATCACGACTGACGCGCCGTTACTGCCCACAGACACCGAAACAGGCATGGCCAACCCCACTCAGCCGGTCCTGTCCGGCATGGTCAACCGTCCGTCTGGTAGGCCGGTGACTGCCAAGTACTACCTGTACGACAACAGCGGCACGCCCGTTGGCGCGGCACCACTGGGCACCCGCACCGTCAACGGCGGCGAACGGGCCTCCTTCCAAGTACCCGCCAACACAGTCGAACCCGGCACCACGTACAAGTGGCAAATGGCCGCCTGCGCCAATGGGAGGACAGCTGCGGACGAGGTCTGCACCTCGAAGACCTCACCAGTCACCTTCACCACCCCCGGGACGCCCCCACCTCCCGAGCAGGAGGAGATCCGGCACCTGACTCTGGGCAAGGACAGCTTCGTCATCAAGACCGCGAAGACCGACCCAGCCGCCTGCGACGGCGCGCCCTGCCCGGTCAGCGACGACACCGACCTGCGGATCGGTGGAACCGGCACCGGCAAGACCGCCGTCGTCGTCGGGTTCAAGCTCGACGACCTCCCCGACGGCGCGGGAGCCAGGACCGGCATCCTCAAACTCGGCACGCCGACGTGCCCGGCGGGCGCCTGCCCGGCCGACGCGGTGATCACAGTGACGCCATTGCGGAACCCGGTCACCGGCGACACCAAGGGCTCGGATCTGGCGGGCGACGTCGAGCAGGACAGGAAGTTCGAGCTACCCCTGAGTAACCCGCAGGCCGACATCGCAGGCAGCGAGTTTCAATGGCTGCTGGTCACCTCCAACAAGGACGACCTGATCGTCTTTGGTGACGCGGCGGCCACCGAGCAGCCGTCACTGGCGCTCACCTACGCGCTGCCCGGGCCACCCAGCAAGGTGCTCAATCTGAACGCTCAGGGAGGCGACTCCAGCGCAGCGGCCAGTTGGGGGATCCCCGAGCAGAACGGGTCCCTCGCTTTCCTGGCCGGGTACGACGTCGAAGTGACCGCCTCGGACGGCGCCCAGGTGAAGGTCCTGACTGTCACCGAGCCTTTCGCGCCCATCCCCGGACTGGTCAACGGCCAGACTTACACGATCAAGGTACGAGCCAAGACCGCCTACGGCACGAGCGAGTGGGAGTCCGCGCAGGCCACGCCAAAGGCGGTGCCGCCCCCTCCGAGCCGGGAGGTCAACACGTGCGTGCTCGAGGGCACGACTGCCACGAAGACCACGAAGTCCGGGGCTACCACGGCGGACCCGGAGTCCGGGGCGCAGGCGTACCGGGACCGGGTCGAGGCGTACTACAAGGCCCAGGACGTCGTCCTGGAGGGCCGCGCGCAGACCATCTGGGACGTCCCCGGTGTTACGCCGGCGGCCCCGAATACGGCGATGCTGTCGCTGCTCAACTCGGAGCTCCTGGCCGAGAAGACGGCGCTGTACGGGGACGGGGTGACCCGATCCAACTCCCGGGTCGAGCTGGCGGAATCCGTGGTCCAGGAGCTGCCTGACGGACAGGTCGCGGTCACGGCGAAGATCAGACGGACGTGGACGGAGCAGATGCCGGACAGGGCCATGGCGGCCACCGCCGGACAGGTCGAGCCGAGCGAGTTCATCATCAACGTCCACGTCTTCGACCGCTGCGGTGGCATGTCCGTGATCCAGGTTCCGATCGATACCAACCTGGACACCACCGACTTCTACGACCCGGGCGTGATCTGCGGCAGCCTGCCGCCAGAAGGCCTGGCTGCCGCCGCGAGCTGCAACGACGAAGGCAACCCATCGGGGGCGCCCAAAGAGTGCACCGCCAACGGCAACTCCTTCAAGGGCGAGCACAACTGCAAGCACGCCTGGGTGTCCAAGAAGTGGCAGGTCAAGCTGGAGATGGGGGCGGACTGGGACCCCGGTGAAGGCTTCCCGAAGAGATGGAAGGCGACCAACCACACCACCTACTTCCATCTCTTCCCCACTCAGGGAGAGAGCGTGGACTCGGAGTTCGGTAAGGATCTGCGCAGTCACATTGACATGACAGTGTCCGATTCGACGTGCTTCTCTTTGACGGAGACGCAGACCAGCACCACACACGGTCTGACCGCGGGCGGGAGTGCGGAGCCGGAGAAGACGTCGGGCTCGCTCCAGTACTCAGTCGCCTTCAACGTCACCAAAGGCCAGCGGGCCAAGTGCAACGACTTCAAATACAAGCCGATCGACGTCGTCGCAAATCCGAAGGTCTACCGGGTCAAGGCGAGGAACGAAGGCGCTTGCGAGATCGACAGCTGCTACATCAAGGGCTACAAGCGATCGGTAACGGGCAGTCTGGTGTTCAAGAAAGGTATGAAGTCGACACCTGTCACCGACAACCTGGAGGTGGACATCCAATGCGAATACCGGCGCGTCGGCGACTCCTTCCTGGTCAAGGCGGTGTGCGTCGACGGATGCGACCGCAGTAGCACCCGCGTTCCCTTCCCCAACACTTGATCGGCACGGGCGGGGGCCTGACCCGCCTCCGCCCGGAACCTACGGGCAAGGAGAGATGATGTTCCGGATAATGTCGGCCCTGGCCGTACTGCTGTCACTTTCCTTGCCCGTAGGGTGCGCCGTGGCGCGGGCCGACGACCGGTCACCACGGCTGGTCTGGGTGAACGCCTTCGCAGTGGCGCATCCGGACTACCGGGTGATCCACGAGAAGATCCCACGGCCCCGCCACGACGACCGCTCGATCGAAATCCCCCTGGAAGCCCGCTGGCCCAACCCCACCCTCACCGTCGACACGCGCGGTCGCAGGGATGCCGTCCTCAGGGCCACCCCACAGGGCGAGGTTGAGGCGCCCCAGGCGACCCCCTGGAGACTGACCAACCTCCTGCGCGCCGTCGGCCACAGCAGCGGCCGCCCAGATGTCGCAGCGGCGGCAAACCTGCTGAAAACGCTGCGCGACGCCGACGTCCGCGTCCTGGCCGTGGTCGAGTTCGCCAAACCGCTGCCCGAAGACGACGTACGCGCCCTGTGGCCTTTCCAGATCGACGTCGGGCTCTTCTCCCCCGCCCAGCTGATGCCCGTGGCTTGGGACTACTCCGGGCGCTGCGACGCGAAGGGCTTCGACGCGTGCAAGCTCGGCGTCAAGGACTCGCTTGCCGGGGAATTCGCCGCATGGGTGGCCTTGCTGACCTCCGAGGATCAGCAGGCGTTGAGCTCCTTCGGCCTCGACCTGGCCGCCCTCGAAGCGAGCGCCCAGCAGGGGGTCTACCACGGCATGGTCCTGAATGCCTACCCCGAGCGACTGCTGCCACTGACTGAGGCCTCCGAAATCGCTTCCGTCCGGATCGCGGACGTGGCGCTCGTCGACCAATGAGCGCAGGTCCCAGCACTGCTCCCACGGGTCGATCTGCTGACGGGGTCACCGTCGCGGTAGCCGGTGTCGCGGTGGTCGTACACCAGGCAGGACAGACCCTGTGCGGTGACGGCTGCTGCCGTGACGAATGACGACTCGGCCGGTCCGCCCAACCCGCCTTCAGGATGATCAGAGGATGCGCTCCGGTGCCGGAGGGGCGGAAGAGCGTGCCTCGCAGAATGTTGAAGGCGACGAGCAGTTCAAGGTGCGGTATCGCGAGGAGCAGAAGGAGTTGAGCGCGACGGCGGGGACGCGCTGGCGGGACTACCGGGTACGTGTTCACCACCGCGGACGGCGAGCCGCTGCGACCGGACTACCTCACCGGCCGGTTCCGCCGGCTGGTGACCGCCTCCGGACAGCCGCCCATCCGGCTGCACGATCTACGACATGGCGCCGCCTCGCTGGCGCTGGCCGCACGCATCGACCTGAAGGTGGTGCAGGCGATGCTGGGGCACGCCAGCATCGCGCTGACCGCCGACACCTACGTCTCGGTGCTGCCGGAGGTCGCCCACGAGGCTGCCCGGGAGACGGCCCGGCTGGTGCTGAACGCCGCGTCCGCGCTCGGGCGGCAGCTCAGCGGCTGACTCAGCTTTGCCTCACATTTGCCCCATGCCGCCCCAGCGCACGGGCGCGGCTGGAGTTTCCGCAGGTGGAGAAGCGCGCCCTGTAGGATTCGAACCTGCGACCGCGGTGCCGTGTCCTGACGACGCGTGACGGGGCGTACGAGCACGCACCGAGCACGGCCCGGCCGCCCCCAATTCGACATTACGCCGCGTCGCCTGGAATGGATCCTGCACTCCAGCCACCGCGCCATCATTAGATGACGGTCGCGGTGCGGGGCACATGCTCCCACCCGTACACCACTCCGCGGGACGTAACCGCATCCCACTCCCGTCCAGGCCGAGGAGCGTGCACGACGCATGGAAGGGACGTGTGCTGGTCGAGACCGGGACAGTCGTCAGATCCGGGGCAGCTCAGGTCGGCGCGCAGCATGTCGGTGAAGTCTTGTACGGCCGGCAGCCGCGCGTGGGGTTTGAACCGGTCGGCGAAGTCGCGGACGTGCGCGACCGAGCGGACGGAGGCGAGCTCGGGAGCTCAGCGGGAGATCGCAGGGCCGATGACAGACACGGCCAGGAACACCGCCCAGCCGGACGCCATCAGCCACAAGCCTCTGTTGAGGTGTCCGTACTTGACCTGGCACAGTCGGCTGACGTGCCAGATCTGGTCCGCGAGCGCATCCAGCCAGTCATCCTGGCGCCGCCGCAACACCGTCGAGAGCTCGCCGGGACCGGACAGGCTGCGGACATCGGCGAAATAGGCGATCCGGGCGCCGAACGGCCCGCGTCGGCGGGAGGCTCGGGGTTTGATCGCCGCGATCAGGAAGCCTGAGCTGACCACGACCGTAAGAACTGCACCCCACCAGAGGATCGCGAGGAACGTGTTCGCTGCGGCGGGGTCGCTGCCGGCGGTGAGCTTGTTCAGCACCGCGCCGACGCCGACGCCATTCACCGTCAGGAGGATTCCGGCCTTGACGTCGGCACGGCTGAGTTCTTCCCTGGCATGTTCCAGGATCGTGGCCGCGTGCGCGGGCGGGTCGCCGGTCATGATGCCCCGTTGAGTCGGGCGGTGGACAGCAGGCGCTCGGCCAATTCCGGCCGCTCGTAGTTGGTGAAAACCTGGGCGAGTTGCGAGATGAGGTACTTTCTCGCCTCCGGGGTCAACCCGCGAACGAAGGCTTCGATGATCGCGGCGGCCTCGTTGCGGGCCGAACCCGCATCGGCGGCCTCTTCGAGGAGTCTTACTGCGGTCTCGAAGGGGTCGGCCTTGCCGCTGGTGGACATGGCAGCAAGGTCGGCCAGGCGGCTGGGGTCTTCGCCCACCCACCACATGCGAGCCATGGCGGGGCTCGCCAGGAAGTGATCTCGTAAGAAGCCGAGCCGCCGGGCCTGCTCCCGGTACTCCATCCGGGCGAGCGTCGTCTTCTGGACGGCCTCCTGGAGCGATCGTGCCGTCTCCATAGCGCTTGCGCCGGCGCTGACCCGCGCCCGGACCCGATCGAGCCGGACGTGCAGGTCGGGCATGGCGACGACCGATTCGCGGTTCAGCTCGATGGTGATCTCAGCAGCGGCCCTGTCCAGATCGAGGACGGACAGCTTGCTGCTGACGACGCGGGCATGGCTCTCCAACTTTCGGTAGACCTGGGCCTCCTGAGCGGGCTGTTGGTGATCGAGCTGACCGTGGACCTCGATGGTCGCGTCGAAGCAGGCACCATCGAGCTCGCTGGGGAGCCGCGTGCGGTATATGTACTCGTTCGAATGGCTCGCTCTGGCTCCCAGCAGTTGTTGCAGGAAGTCCCTAATCACCGACCTGCGCCTCCTGCTCCATCTGGAGCGCGAGGTCGATCGACTCCCTGGTCGAGGTTCCGCTCCTCGCAAGGACGGCGTCGATGACCTGGCGGAAAACGTGCTGGCGTGGGGGCTCCGCCTCGTCCGAAGTTTCGCGTGCCCACTTGAAGACGGCGATGACCAGGAGGCTCTCCTCGACCGCGCTACTGGGAACCGCCCCGAGCACGGTTACCACCGTGGAAAGAGGCGCCTTTGCCTGGGCGGCCGCTTCCAGCCAGTGGGAGACACCCGATCGTATCTCCGCCTCGGGAAGGGGGCTTCGCAGCAGTGACCTCCAGGCCACCGCCAGAGCTGGCTCCCACCCCAGGTCGACGTGCTCGAGTAGCAGGAGCCGGCCGTCGGGATCCTGCAGCAGCAGGACCTTGAGTAGGGCTTCGGCTGCGACGCTTCGTCGCGGTTCCGGCTCGGATCGGTCGAGCCAGCGTACGAGTTCGTCAATGAGCTCTCGGCGGAGTCGCAGGTTCGTCGCCAGGCCTGCTAGGCCGTCCACCAGGTTCTTCCTGATGTCGATGACGTCGGTGAGCGAGACGTGCTTGAGCCGGGTCAGCGCCACGCGAGGGAACGCTTCGGCCAGCGGGCCGGTGCAGGTGGCTACTACTGCGGCGGGACGCCGTGGCGGGGACTGCCGGGACCACTGATAGAGCGTACGGCGAGCGGCGCGGCCGAGTTCGTCGCTCAACGCCGCCCGTGTGAGAAGGGCGACCCCGAGGCCGAAGGTCGCCGTCCCGTCCAGGTATCCGGTCGCCAGCGTGTTCAGCATGGCGAAATGACGCTGACGGATGGCGAGGTCCGCCACCTGCTCAGCGATCAGCGCTCCGTCGTCCGGCAGCTGCTGCGCGAGCTTGCCGAACCAGTCCTGAAGATCCTTGTGCAGCTGCGGCCAGTGGCTCCAGACGAAATCGAGGGTCGAGGCGCCGAACGCCGTTCGTGAGAACACGACACGGCCATGGTCGTAGCCGGCGGAGATGGATTCCAGGCGTTTTTTCGTGCTGGGCCCAACCAGTCCGTGTCCGGCCTCCGGGCGGAGCTCGAGGATTTCAGAGAGCATCCTGGCCGCGGTGAAGACCGACGACGACGTGCTTCCCTCCAGCACCGCGGCGGCCAGCCGGAGTGCTCGCGTCCTGCCTTCCTCGTCCTCCTTTTCGCCTGGCACGGTGGAGAAGATGTGCTCCAGTTCGGCTTCCCAGTTGGTGTAGGCGCCGAGCACCTCGTCCACCAGGTGCTCGCTGAAGTGGCCTGCCTTGGACATGGCCTCCGCGGCCAGCCTGGCGAGTCGTACGGCGTCACGAGGACCGGCTGGCGACAGGCACTCCTTGATTTTCGGGTGGGCGCTCCAGCCGCCGGCTTCGGTTTCACCCAGGGAGACCGTTAGATGCTTGCCGAAGATGTCGATGGCAGGGGCGGAGACGATGGGGAGCTCAGGAACCCCGTCGAGGGCGACGCGCCGCCAGACGTCGGCGGTCACCCGGATGACGATCGGCAGCCTTCGCTCGCGCGCCGATCCGATGCACGCCTGCAGCGGCTTGGAACTGCCGGCCAGGTCGTCGGCATGGACGATGTAGCCCATATCCGGCGGTCCGAGGAGTTCCCCCGCGTCGTCCTCGTCGAGAGGGACTTCGCGCGGCTGGAGGCCGAGCCCGGCCAGCAGGTTGATCGCGGTGATCCGCCTGCCACTCCCCTTGGGTCCCACCAGCGCGACGACTCCATACGTCTTGAGACGCTCGGTGAGAGCCTCCATGCCGGCTGTCGGCACGAACATCGCCCGCTGCCGTTTGATCTCTTCCTGGTCGAGCGCGATGGACCGGATCATCGAGCTGCTCGTGTAGATGCGATCCGCGACGTACGCGGTCGTGACGGGAGCCTGAAACACTGCTGCTGCCGTTGTCTCACTCACTGCGGTCTCCCTTGGACTCGCGGCCGAAGAAGTCGGTGGGAAGCGTCTGGCTCACCTGCATGTAATGCGCGGTGTTGCTCTGGCCGACGGGGGCTTGGAAGACCGCCAGCGGCAAGCCACCGGCCTTCTCCGCCTCCGCGGCGGGAACGGCGGGCCGGTCCTGGGTCCGGGCTTGCCAGGAGGGGCGCGGAACGTACAGCCAAGCGGGCTCGGCGAAGTCTTTGCCGGGCACCTCGGCCGTCGCGGAGGCGAGCTCGCTGGGATGCAACGTCGTGTACCCGGGCCGGATGATGTCGTCGAACACCCGCTGGGAAAGCACGGCCGCGGTCTGGGTGACGTCCGGATGAGAGCGCTTCAGCACGTCGTTGATCGGGGTCGAGTTCAGGAGCCGGAACGTGGTGACGGTCGGCTCGCTGATGCGGTCGCGTACCAGGTCGCCGGAGTCCGGGACCGGGCCGACGTGGAGCGCGGCCCGCAGGCGCAGACGGAGGTCGCGGTCGCGCGCGGCCAGTCGGTGATCCACCTCTTCGAGCACGGTCTGCAGGTTCGCCAACAGCGGGCTTACGAGCAGCGGCAACCACGCCGGGTCGGTGCCGAAGATGTAGTCGTCTCCCGCGCTGTCGGGGAAGCGGCGCGCGTCCCATACCTCCTGCAGACCGGACAGGTTCATGGCACGTTCCAGGACCTCAGGCACCAGCTCGTGCAGGTCTCCCAAGAACACCCCCTTGGCGGCGCTGAACTTGACGATGTCCACAGCCAGCAGCGCCCGGTAGGGCGGCAACAGCTGGGTCGGGATGGCTCCATGCATGTCTCTCTCCTCGCTCTCCCCACGTGCTGCTCCTGCTGCTCATGGTCGTGGAGGTCGGGCGAGCGAACTGTCCAGAACTGGACACAGAGCGCAGATTTTCCGTCAACCCTCCAGAAGGATCCGCCGGAGGCCGGCGAGGTCCAGGAGTTCGAGGCGACGGCGGCCAGTGACGACCAGTCCCGCCCTGCGCAGCGCCGACAGCTCGGCCGCGACCGCCGCGCGGGACATCCCAGCAGCGCCTGCCAACTCGCTCTGGCTGATCTCGATCACCTGTCTCGATGAAGTGTCGCAAGCCGCGAAGCGGAGCAGCATCGCCGCGACGCGGCGCTGGGCGGAGAGCTGCGCCAGCTCGCTGCGGAGGTCCTCGCCTTCCCTGAGGCGTTCGACGACGTGGCGGACGAGCTGGTCGGTGAGCCGGTGGCCCTCCAGGATCGCGCGAAATCGGGCGGCGGGAAGTGCGTAGGCGACGCAAGCTTGCAGGGCTGTCACCGTGGCCGAGCGCCTGCCGCCGTCGATGGCTGCGATCACGCCGACCACCTCCCCGGGCCCGCGTACGGCCAGAAGCACCTCGGATCCATCCGGCTCGCTGCGGGTGACCTTGATCTTGCCTGCGGTGAGGCACAGTACGAACGCGCCCGTCTCACCCTGCCGTACCAGGACGTCTCCGACGGCGTAGGACCGAGCCGCGCCAGCCCTGATCAGCCCCTCCCACGCCGGCATGGGTAATGCGCCGCCGAGCCCTCGGACGGGTGACTCAACGTTGGCCATCTTCTCCGTATACCTGGGCTCGTGAACTCCATCAAGCCTCAGGCGGAGCATCAGCCGGCTATGAGACGACGTCAGCTACGGGGATTACGGAGTCGACCATCCGGGCACTCCCCCGGCAGACGACAAGTGGTCGCCCCCGAACCTGCGTTACACGGTCGGACGGCAATGATTTCTGTACTACTACAAGTCGCGGCAACATGGGCTTCTTCGAGCTCTACAAGAGGCTGGTTGGCTCCTCGGATTGGCCGACCTATGGTACGGGCTTCTCCTGGGGTGACGAGCAGATCGCGAGGGCGGCGGTCCCGCAACCGGGAGGCGTGTGCTCGCACCGCCTCGACGATGAACTCGGCGACCTGCCGGGAGGGGTGGGCAGCGTCAGCGACTTCGAAGTACAGGGCGTACTGCTCCTCGTCGCCGGCTGTGACGGCCCAGACGCCGTATTCGTCCTTATCCAGGTTTGATGGGCAGGGAACGACGGCTTAGGACGCCAGGTCGACAGTGCCGATCTGATCAGAAGTAGGAATCGGTGGCTGCATCGCAATCTTCCTTCTGCTCGGACTGGGAAGATGACGCGTTGAGAGCGGCCTCCCATGGTGGCGGAGGCGGCACGTGATCGCCAGTCTTATCGCTAGAGCGGGGGGTCAGGATTCCATCTGACGGCTCGGGACGACCAGGGGTGAGGGCCAGCGCCCGGCTCAACCTGAGTTCCCCGCACCCTGGGCACTTGCCCTGAGGTCATCCCCTGATCGAGTGCGGGCCCTGGCTAGCGCGTCTGTCGTCGCCCACCGTGAGAGGTGGAGGTGGGACAGATGCCGAAGACTCGTGTGCAGGTCAGCAGGCGATGCGGCTGCGTGGATGCGGAAACAGGACGCCAGCGAGGGGTGACGTGTCCGCGTCTGCCAATAGATGACGACCATGGCAGCTGGTACTTCGCGGTGCAGGTGCGCGGCCTGGACGGGCAGCGGCAGCGCATCCGCCAGGGCGGTTACGCCGACCCCGAGGAAGCCCAAGCGGCAGGCCGCGCCCTGGCCGCTGCCGACCATGACGGCGCAGGGGCCGGATGCACCCTTGGACAGTGGCTGGCACGCTGGCTGGCCACCAAGGACGCCCTGCGTCCGTCGACTCGGCAGGGCTATGCCACCCATATCCGCCTCTACCTCATCCCGCAGCTGGGACGGGTCCTGCTCCGCCAGCTCACCTCTCGCGATGTCAACGGACTGCTCGCGACGCTGGCGTTCCACCCCTCGCCGACCGGCCGTCGGTTGTCGCCCGCCACCGTGGTGCGGATTCACGCCACCTTGCGGACCGCGCTGAACGCGGCGGTGCGCGCCCGGCTGCTCCCCATCAACCCGGCCAACGGCGCCGAACTCCCCCATCCCCGACGACCACATCCGGTCGTCTGGACCCCCGGACGGACCGCCCGGTGGCAGCAAACAGCAGAACGTCCGGCGGTGGCGGTCTGGACCGAACAACAGCTCGCGGCCTTCCTGACCGGCGTCGCGCAGGACCGCCTGTACGCCGCCTGGTGGCTGGCCGCGCTACGCGGATTGCGCCGCGGTGAGCTGGCCGGGCTGCGCTGGACGGACGTCGACCTGCAGGCCGCGGAGCTGACAGTGGCGCAGCAGC
>NZ_JBIUCF010000097.1:0-27661 GCF_044593615.1 Nonomuraea sp. NPDC051941 | reverse complement strand
AACACCAACACCACCCCCAACTGGACCACCCTCATCCCCCACGCCACCACCACCGACCTGCCCACCTACCCCTTCCAACACCACCACTACTGGCTGGAGCCGTCGTCCCACGGGCACGGGTCGGACGGCCCCCGGGACGACGGTTTCTGGAAGGCGCTGGAGTCGGAGGAGACGGAGGCGCTGGCCACCCGGTTGAAGGTGGACGCGGACGCCCTCAGGACCGTGCTTCCCGCCCTGTCGTCCCTGCGGGACGCGGAGCGCAAGCGGTCCGTGCTCGACGACTGGCGTTACAAGCTGGTGTGGCGCGGGGTGAGCGCGCCAAGTGCGGCGGGGATCACCGGTACGGCGTGGCTGGTGGCCGTGCCCGCCGCGGGCGGCGATCCGCGGATCGTCCGGGACGTCCTGGACGGTCTGTCCGCGCGGGCCGCCCGGGTGTATCCGCTGGTGGTCGGTGGTGAGGACCGCGCCGCGCTCGCTGAAGCCATACGCGCGCAGGCCCGACCCGGGCTGACCGGTGTGCTCTGTCTCCTGCCGCTCGACGACGAGCCGCACGAGGAGCACCCGACGCTGTCCCGGGGCGCCGCGGCGACCGTCACGTTGGTGCAGGCGCTGGCCGATGCGGAGGTGAGCGCGCCCCTGTGGCTGACCACGTCCGGCGCGGTCGCCCTGGACGAGGCCGCCGGAGACGGAGCAGCGGGAGACGGAGCGACCAGAGACGGAGCGGCTGGAGACGGAGCGGCCGGAAACGGCGCCACCGGAGACAGCGCCAGCGGAGACGGCGTAACCGAAGAGGGAGCCGGTGAAGACAGGGCCGGCGGAGGCGAGGCCGTGGAGAGGGTCAGTCCGTTCCAGGCTGCGCTCTGGGGGCTCGGCGCGGTTCTCGCGGTGGACCATCCGGACACCTGGGGCGGCATCGTCGACCTTCCCCCCGCCCCCGGAGCCGACGACATCGCGCTGCTCCAGGGGGTGCTCGCGGGCACGAGCGGCGAGGACCAGGTGGCGATCCGCTCAGGCGTCGTACGGGCACGCCGCATGGTGCGCTCGCCGAACGGCGGCGCGGACCGGGCGCGGAGCTGGAAGCCGAACGGAACGGTGCTCGTCACCGGCGGCACCAGCGGGGTCGGCGCGAACGTGGCACGGTGGCTCGCCCGGGAGGGCGCCGACCGCCTGGTGCTGGTCAGCCGACGCGGCCGCGGCGCCGAGGGCGTCGCGGAGCTCGAGGCGGAGCTGACCGAGCTGGGCGCCGCGGTCACGGTGGCCGCCTGCGACGTCGCCGACCGGGCGGCGGTACGGGACCTGCTGGAGCCGATCCCCGACCTGACGGCGGTGATGCACGCGGCCGGTGTCGGGCACGACGACGTGCTCGTGGCCGACACCACGCTGGAGGACTTCGCCGGCTTCGCCCGGTCCAAGGTCATCGGGGCGATCAACCTGGACGAGGTCCTGGGTGACCGGCCGCTGGAGGCGTTCGTGATGTTCTCCTCCGGCGCGGCCGTGTGGGGGTCGAGCGGGCAGGCCTCCTACGCCGCCGCCAACGCGTTCCTCGACGGGCTGGCGCAGCGCCGGCGGATCCGCGGGCTCGCGGGCTCCTCGATCGCCTGGGGCGGTTGGGGCGGCGGCGGGATGATGGAGGACGCCGGAGAGCAGCTGGGCAGGAGCGGTCTGCGGCCGATGGCGCCCGACGCCGCGGCGATGGCCATCGGCCAGTTGGTCGGCAGCGGCGGGGGCCACCTGGTGGTGACCGACATCGACTGGGAGCGCTTCGCGCCCGCCTTCGCGCTGGCGCGGCCGCGTCCCCTGGTGAGCGCCGTTCCCGAGTTCACGCGGGCGCTCGAAGCGCCGGCGGCCACCGGGGGCGACGACGACGGTACGGCGTTCGCGGCGCGGCTCGCGGAGCTGCCGCCGGCCAAGCGGGAGCGCCTGGTGGTGTCCCTGGTACGCGCGGAGGCCGCGGCGGTGCTGGGACACACCTCGGACGACCCGGTACAACCGGACCGGGCGTTCAACGAGCTCGGGTTCGACTCGCTGACCGCGGTGGAGCTGCGCAACCGGCTGGGCCGGGCCACCGGCCTGAAGCTCCCGGCCACCCTGGTCTTCGACTATCCCACCCCGATCGCCCTCGCCCGGTTCGTCCAGGACAGGCTCGCGCCCGAGACGCCGTCTGGCTCGATCTTCGCCCAGCTCGACGAGATGGAGCGGCTGCTACGGGAGCAGGCCCTGTCCGCCGGGGACCGGGCGCAGATCAGCGACCGCTTCCGGGCCATCCTGCACGCGGCCGAAGGGGTGAACGGCGCGGCGGAGGAGGCCGACCGGGACCTCGACGACCTTTCCGACGAGGAGCTCTTCGCCGCGCTGGATGACCAGCTCGGCGCGTCCTGACCCGGCGGGCCGCGCGTCCTGTCGCCGGCCCTTGACCCCAACCCGCTCGAACTCCCGCCAAGGAGAATCGATGAAGGAAATCAGAGACGTCCTCCTGTCCGAGCAGTACGACGCCGAACAGCTCAGGAACCTCCCGATCCCGGAGAGCTACCGGGCGGCGGTCGTGCTCCACGACGACGTGGACATGTTCGGCGGCATCCCGGCCGAGAACCGCGATCCCGCGAAGTCGCTGACCCTGTCCGACGTCCCCACGCCGGAGCCCGGCCCGGGCGAGGTGCTCGTCGCGGTGATGGCGAGCAGCATCAACTACAACACGGTGTGGAGCGCCATCTTCGAGCCGATGCACACGTTCGGCTTCCTGAAGCGCTACGCGAAGGCGGTCCCGTCGGCCGGGATCCACGACCAGCCCTTCCACGTGCTCGGTTCGGACATGTCCGGCGTCGTGCTGAAGACCGGCCCCGGCGTCCACCGCTGGCAGGTCGGTGACAAGGTCGTGGCGCACTGCCTGTCGGTCGAGCTCTCCTCGGCCGACGGCCACGACGACAGCATGCTCGACCCCGACCAGCGCATCTGGGGGTACGAGACCAACTACGGCGGGCTCGCGCAGCTCAGCCTGGTCAAGGCGAACCAGCTCATGCCCAAGCCCGCCCACCTGACCTGGGAGGAGTCGGCGTCCTCCGGCCTGGTGCACTCCACGGCCTACCGCCAGCTCATCTCGCGCAACGGCGCCCAGATCAAGGTCGGCGACGTGGTGCTGATCTGGGGGGCCGCCGGCGGGCTCGGCTCGTACGCCACCCAGCTCGTCCTGCGCGCCGGGGGGATCCCGGTGTGCGTGGTGTCCAGCGACCACAAGGCCGAGCTGGTCCGGGCCCAGGGCGCGGAGCTGGTGATCAACCGGGCCGACGAGGGCTTCCGGTTCTGGAAGGACCCGGAGACCCCCGACCCCAAGGAGTGGAAGCGGTTCGGGGCGCGGATCCGGGAGCTGACCGGCGGCGACGACCCCGACGTCGTCTTCGAGCACCCGGGCCGGGAGACCATGGGCGCGAGCGTGTACGTGGCCCGCCGCGGCGGCACGATCGTCACCTGCGCCTCCACCTCCGGCTACCAGCACCAGTACGACAACCGCTACCTGTGGATGGCGCTGAAGCGGATCGTCGGCACCCACTTCGCGAACTACCGGGAGGCCTGGGAGGCCAACCGCCTCATCGCCAAGGGGGCGATCCACCCCACCCTGTCCGCCGTCTACGACCTCGACGAGGTCGGAGTTGCGACCCGCCGCGTCCACGCGAACGCCCACAGCGGCAAGGTCGGGGTCCTGTGCCTGGCGCCGCGGCCCGGTCTCGGCGTCGACGATCCCGAGTTCCGCGCCCGCCACATCGACCAGATCAACCGGTTCCGCGAACCGTCGGACAACTAGCTTGCGGAGGATGAGACGTGGCTGCTGACCTGGCTTCCAAGGTCGTCGTGATCACAGGAGGGACTTCCGGCATCGGGAAGGCCGTCGCGGAGCGGGTCGCCGCCGACGGCGGCGCCGTGGTGATCGCGGCCCGGCGCGAGGACGTCGGCGCGCAGGTGGCGGCCGACATCCAGGCGAAGGGCGGCCGGGCGCTGTTCGTCCCGGCCGACGTCACGGTGGAGGCCGACGCCGAACGGGTGGTGCGCTCGGCGGTCACGGAGTTCGGCCGGCTGGACGGGGCGTTCAACAACGTCGGCGGCGTGAACGGGACCGGGCTGGTGTCCGACGTGGACGAGGCCCACTGGCGGGCGGACCTGGAGCAGAACCTCACCAGCGTCTTCTACGGCCTCAAGCACCAGGTTCCGGCGATCCTGGCCGCCGGCGGGGGCTCGATCGTGACCAACGCCTCCACCTACGGCTGCGCCGGGATCCCGGGCGCGGCGCCGTACGTGGCCGCCAAGCACGGTGTGGTCGGGCTGACCAGGGCCGTCGCCCTGGAGAACGCCGAGCGGGGTGTACGGGTGAACGCGCTGGTCACCGGCAACGTCGACACCCCGCTGCTCCGCAACCTGCTGGGAGCGCCGCTGGACGGGCCGTTGGAGACCCGGGTGCCCAACCCCTCGGGACGGGCGGCGCATCCCGAGGAGATCGCCGCGCTCGTCGCGTTCCTCCTCAGCGACGACGCGGCCTTCATCACCGGCGCGGCACTGGCCATCGACGGCGGCGCGACCGCCCAATGAGCACCCCCCAGTGAACACCGCCGTTCGGCCGGGCGGACCCGCCCGGCGGCGGCCATTCGGCGGATGACCCGGCGCCGCCCCGGCGCGGAGGATGATCTCATGCGCTACAACCTCGACTCAGAGCTCGCGCCATGGGCGTCGATGATCCCCGACGTCGAACTCTCCCAGGTCGTCAACCGGGAGATCACCCTCACCCCCGAGGAAGAGCAGGCGTTCCACGAGAAGCTCCCGCACTACACGCCCGAGCAGGCCGTGGACATCATCGATCGCGAGATTCCCGGCCCCGAGGGCGCGCCCCCGGTCAAGGTACGCCTCTACCGGCCGCCCGCCGCGGACCGGCCCCGACCGGCGCTCCTCTACCTGCACGGGGGCGGATTCGTGGCCTCCGATTTAGTGGTGTTCGACGCGCGGTGCACGGAGATCGCCGACAGGGTCGGCGCCGTCGTGGTGTCGGTCGACTACCGGCTCTCCCCCGACACCCCGTTCCCCGGGGCGCTGGAGGACACGTACGCGTCGCTGACGTGGTTGCACTCCGCGGCCGGGGAGCTCGGCGTGGACCCCGAGCGGATCGCGGTCGGCGGTGACAGCGCCGGCGGGAACCTCTCCGCGGCGGTCTCCCTCCTGGCCCGCGACCGCGGCGGCCCGGAGATCTGCTTCCAGTTCCTGGACGTGCCGGTGCTGGACGACCGGATGACGACGCGGTCCATGCGGGACTTCGTCGACACCCCCAGCTGGAACAGCCGCAACAACGAGGCCATGTGGCGGTACTACCTCAAGGACGGCCCGGCTCCGGGCGGACCGGACGTGTCCCCCTACGCCGCGCCCATGCGGGCCGGCGACCTCACCGGCCTGCCTCCGGCGCTGGTGGTGGTGTGCGAGTTCGACCCGCTGCGCGACGAGGGCATCGAGTACGCCCAGCGGCTCGTCCAGGCGGGGGTCGCGACGGAGCTCGTGCTGTATCCGGGGACCTTCCACGGCGCGTCTGTGATCGCGCACGCCGAGATCACGAAGAAGATGCGCG
Source organism: Nonomuraea sp. NPDC051941 (assembly GCF_044593615.1). NCBI lineage: Bacteria > Bacillati > Actinomycetota > Actinomycetes > Streptosporangiales > Streptosporangiaceae > Nonomuraea > Nonomuraea sp. NPDC051941. The sequence continues at coordinate 22,065 of NZ_JBIUCF010000097.1, read as the reverse complement.
AGGACATGATCTTCTCACTGCGCCGCGGGATGCGGAGCCGCTGAGCCCCGCCCCGCTCACCCAACCGGCTCAGCCGATCAGCTCCGTGGCCCGGGCCCGCAGGCCGGCCCGGTCGACCTTGCGGTTGGGGTTCAGGGGCAGCTCGTCCAGGTGGTGGTAGTGCCGGGGAATGAGGCCCGCCGGCAGCGTCCTGCGGAGCTGGGCGGCGAAGCGGGCCGGCGGCGCGGGGGCTCCGGTGTAGAAGACGACGAGCGCGGTGGCGTCGTCGGCCGTGGTGCTCACCGTCACCGCGTCCTCGACGCCGTCGCAGCCGCGTACCGCGTGGTCGATCTCGGCCAGCTCGACGCGCCAGCCCTGCACCTGGACCTGGGCGTCGCCCCGGCCGAGATAGACGAGCTCGCCGTTGGCCGCGCGCCGGACCCGGTCGCCGGTGTTGTACCAGACACGGCCCTCGCGCTCGACGAACCGGCCGTGGTCGTGCTCGGGGTCGAGGTATCCGGGGGTGGTCTGCGGGCCGGCGATCCACAGCTCGCCCTCGGTGTCGGTCGGCCGTCCCTCGTCGTCGAGCAGCAGGTGGTCGTGGCCGTCGTTGACGAACCCGATCGGCGACAGGCCGTTGACGCCCAGCCCGGGCGAGGTCTCCTGGGACCAGCGGTGACCGACGATGGTGATGGTCAGCTCGGTCGGGCCGTACAGGTTCTCCAGGACGGAGGCGGGGGCGGCCCGCTGCCAGTCGGTGGCGTCCGCGACCTTCAGCGCCTCTCCGGCGAAGAAGCTCCAGCGCAGGAACGGCATGGCGGCGCCGCCGAGACCGCCCGTCCTGCGCACCATCGAGATCGCGCTGGGGGTGGAGAACCACACCGTGATCCCCTGCTCGGCGAGGAAGCGCGGCAGGTTCCGGTACGCGTGCGGCGGCACGGCCACGGACGTCGCCCCGGCTCCCCAGGCGCAGAACAGGTCGAACATGGCGCAGTCGAAGGTCAGGTCGAACGTCTGGGAGAAGACGTCGTCGCCGGTGAAGTCGTACCGTCCGGCCAGGAACCGGAAATAGTGGGCGGTGTTGCCGTGGGTGATCGGCACACCCTTGGGCGTCCCGGTGGAGCCCGAGGTGAACAGCACGTACGCGATGTCGCCGGCCTCGACCGGCCGGGGCCGCGGGAGGGCGAGCCCGGGGTCGATCGGGTCGGTGTCGGGTGCGAGGACGGCGACGTCCACGCCCTCGCCCAGCAACTCCTCGGCGATCTTCCGCCCGCGTTCGTCGACGATGAGCGCCGACACCCCGGCCGCCTCGATCATCTGCTGGGTGCGCGCGGCCGGGAAGTCCGGTTGCAGCGGCACGACGGTCACCCCGGCGAAGAGGCCGGCGAGGATCCCGACGTAGGAGACGGTCCCCTTGGCGGCGAGCACCCCGACGGCGGCGGGTGACGTACGCGGCAGCGCGCCGCCCCACAGCAGGGCCAGCCGGTAGACCTGGTCGTAGGTCAAGGTGTCCGCGCCGGCCCGGAACGCCGCCCGGCCGGGCGACTTCGCCAGACCGCGCAGAAAGAATTCATAGAGTGCGGGGCTGCATTCTCCGGTCATTGTTTCCTCCGGCCACAATTATTCCGGGCACCAGGTCCGAATATGTTTGTCAAATTCTTTTGTCGAATCCGTGGACATCGGGGTTTCCGCGCTATAACGTCAAGTCCAGATAATTCGATTGAGAAAGGAGTCCGCGCGCCATGTGGGACAACCGTTTCGAGGAGATCCTGCGCCAGCACCTGCCTTTTCTCCCGGCCGACGAGAAACTCCGGGAGGACGTCGCGCTGCTGGACTTCGGCCTCGACTCGCTCGGCATCGTGCAATTGCTGGGCGCTCTGGAGGACACGTACGGGGTGCGATTCCGGGACGACGCGCTGACCCCGGAGACCTTCCAGACCCCCGCCGTGTTGTGGAACACCTTGACCGGGATTTCCGAGACCGCCGGCTGACGCCCGCGACGAGGCCACGCGCTCATCACCCGGTGAGCCGTGGCCTCGTCGCATGCCGGGCTACGCCACCGGGGCCGGGCGGGGCATCATCGCCAGTCTCGGGTTCACCGGGGTCACCGCGAAGTTCTCCCTGGTGACCGCCACCCGGCCGAACAGGCTGTCCGGGCCGGAGACGCACACCCGGGCGACCTCCAGCCGCCGCAGCGCCGCCACCACCTCCGGCCAGCGCAGGGGCCGTACGAAGCCGTCCAGCAGCATCGTCCGCACGCCGTCCCCGGTCGTCAGCAGGGCGCCGTCGTGGTCGTCCACCACCGGCAGCCTCGGGTCGGCGAACCGGAGGCCGTCGAGGACCTCCTCCTCCGCCCGCCGCCGCAGCGCCTGGAACGCGGCCGAGTGCATCGGGGGGCGCATCGTGTACAGCGGGAGCCCGCCGAGGGCGCGTACCCGCTGCTGCAGCCACTCCACCTGCCGCTCCGCCAGGGAGAGCATGTAGAAGTCGTGGTCGATGTAGCAGGAGAGGTCGTACCACTCGCCGCGCTCGTCCAGCTCGGCCAGCACCTCCCGCAGCCCGGGCTCCGGGGTGCGCACGAAGGAGTGGGTGACGATGTCCCGGTGCTCGCGGGCGAAGTAGTCGTCGGTGCAGCGGGCCAGCCCGGCCGTCATCCGCACGGCGTCCTCGAAGGACAGGGCGCCCGAGTACGCCGCGGCCGCCTTGCCGCCGAAGCTCGGGCCGACGCACACGACCGGCTCCACGCCCAGGGTCCGCTCGGCCCAGTCCGCGAGGGCCACGCAGTTCACCATGAACGCCACCTGGGCGGCCTCGCTGTAGTCGTTCCTGGACTCCTGGAAGCGGTCCACCAGCGAGTAGCCGAGGACGTCGGCGGCGGCGGCGATCAGCCGCCGCGCCGCAGGATCGCCCCGCATGAATGCGGCGACGTCGGCGAACTGGACGGGGCCCATCCCGGGGAAGACCATCGCGGTCCGCGGGGCGGAGGTCACCAGCCCTCCTTGATGGTGTCCACGATGTGGCGGCGCTGCTCGTCGGTCACCCACCAGCCCACCGGTACGCACACCACGCGCTTGGCGACCCGCTCCAGACCGGGGAGCAGGGCGGCGTACTCGCGCACGCAGGTGTGCAGGTCGTTGCGCTCGTGTACGTTGCTGGCCATGATCCCGGCCGCGTCCATGCGCTTGAGGAACCCGTCCCGGTCGTCCACCTTCATCGGGTAGATCCAGAAGGAGGACCGGCGGTCGCCGGAGCGTTCGGTCAGCTCCAGCCCCGGGACGCCGGCCAGCTCCCGGTCGTAGAAGGCGGCGTTGTCGCGGTGCCTGGCCACCACCTCGTCCGCCTTGGCCAGGTTGGCCAGCCCGATCGAGGCGTTGATGTCGGTCATGTGGAACTTGTAGCCCCACTCGGGCACGTCGGGCGGGTTGCGCAGCCGGTCCGCGCTGCGGTCGATGCCGAACCAGCGCAGCAGCCTGGCCCGCTCGTGCAGCTCGTCGGTGGGCAGCGCGAGCGCGCCGCCGTCGCCGGTGGTGAGGTGCTTGATGGCCTGGAAGCTGAAGACGGAGATGTTGCCGTGGGTGCCGATCGGCGCGCCGCGGTAGGTGGCGCCCCAGGCGTGCGCGCAGTCCTCGATCACGGTGATCCGGGAGCCGAACGCGGCCTCGGCGTCGTCGAGGATCTCGGCCAGCCGGTCGAGGTCCACCGGGTATCCGGCGAAGTGCACCACCATGATGGCGCGGGTCCTGGGTGTGATCTTCCTGGCCAGGTCGTCGAGGTCGACGTTGAGGGTGGCCGGGTCGACGTCCACCCACTTGATCCGCAGCCGGTTGGCCAGGATCGCCCAGTTGGTGGCCTCCATGGTCAGCGGCGTGGACAGCACCTCGCCCTGGCCGTCGTCGTCGCCGGCGATCAGGCGCAGCGCGAGCTGGAGCCCGGCGGTGGCGCTGTTGACGGTGGCCACCCGGGGGTTGCCGATCCTGGCGGCGAGCGCCGCCTCGAACTCGACGACCTTGGCTCCCTGGCCGATCTGGCCGCTGCCGACCACCTCGGCGACGGCGGCCGGCGCCTCGTCGGACATCGGCACCTTGAACAACGGGATCATTGGCTGTGCTCCTTGCCTGTCTCGCCCGTCGTCAGCCGACGAGGGCGGGGTCCTCGAGTTCGGCGTAGCGGGCGCGGCAGGCGGAGTAGTCCGGCAGCAGCCCGAGCTTCTCGGCCTCGCGCAGGGACGGGGCGGCGAGGTCCTTCTCCGACAGCAGGTCGCGCTTGGCCGGCCAGGGCAGGGCCAGCTCCGGGTCCAGGGGGTCGATCTGGATCGACGTGCCGGGGGACCACGTGCTGGAGCACAGGTACACGACCGTGGCCTGGTCCGTCAGCGGCGCGAACCCGTGGGCGAGCCCTTCGGCCAGGTAGAGGGCGTTGCGGTTCTCCGCGCTCAGCTCGACCGCGACGTGCTCGCCGTAAGTGGGCGAGCCGACCCTGATGTCGACCAGGATGTCGATGATGGCGCCCTGCGGGCAGGTCATGTAGCGGGCCTGGCCCGGCAGCGCGGTGGCGTGCAGGCCGCGGATGGTCCCGCGCCGCGACACCGAGCAGTTGACCTGGGCGACCGAGAGCTCGTGGCCGACCGCCTTCCGGAACTCCGGCTGGCTGAAGGCCTCGAGGAACAGGCCCCTGTCGTCGTGGAAGACCTTGGGCTGGATCAAGAACGCGCCGTCCACCCTGAGCTGGCGGATCTGCATGTCCGAAAACCTTTCTGTGGTGTCCGCCGGCCGCTACGCGTATTCGTAGAATCCGCGGCCGGTCTTCTTTCCCAGGAGGCCGCCCTCGACCATGCGCAGCAGGAGCGGCGGGGGCGTGTAGAGCGGCTCCTTGAACTCCTCGTAGAGGGCCTCCGCGATCGAGGCCACCGTGTCCAGGCCGATCAGGTCGGCCAGCTTCAGCGGGCCCATCGGGTGGGAGCAGCCCAGCACCATGCCCTGGTCGACGACGTCGGCGCGGGCGAACCCGCTCTCCACCATCCGCACGGCCGACAGCAGGAACGGGATGAGCAGCGCGTTGACCACGAAACCGGCGCGGTCCTGCGACCTGATCACCTGTTTGCCGAGCGTCCCGGCCACGAACGACTCCGCCCGCGCGTACGTCTCGTCCGCCGTCAGCAGCGACCCGATGAGCTCCACCAGCGGGAGCGCGGGCATCGGGTTGAAGAAGTGCACCCCGATCACCTGGGCAGGCCGGCTGGTGGCCCGCGCCAGCCGGATGATCGGGATGGAGGAGGTGTTCGACGCGAGGATCGCGTCCGGGTCGTCCAGGATCTTGTCCAGCGCGCCCAGCACGTCGAGCTTGATCGACTCGCTCTCGGGGACGGCCTCGAAGACGATCTGCCGGTCGCCGAGCTCGGCGAGGTCCGTGACGAAGGAGACGCGGGCCAGCGCCGTGTCCCGCTCGGCCGCGGTGATCGTGGCCCTGCGCAGGCCCCGGTCGAGCCACGCGGTCACGCGCCGCCGCGCGGGCGCGAGGGACGCCTCCGTGGACACGGCGACGATCACGTCGAGCCCGGCGCGGGCGCACGCCTCCGCGATGCCCGAGCCCATGACGCCGCACCCGACGATGCCGACCTTGCGCATCTCGCTCATCACGCCTCCTGTGACACCGGCACCGTCGGCGCCGACCAGTGAAGAAGGCACGCCCCGATGGACATGCCGCCGCCGAACCCGGCGAGCAGGACGAGATCACCGTCCTTGATGAGGCCCGACCGGTTCGCCTCGTCGAGCGCCACGGGGACCGAGGCGCTGCCCACGTTTCCGTACCGCTCCAGCGTCCGGGCGGTGCGCGCGCCGGTGAGGCCGACGCGTTCGACCAGTTCGGTGACCATGACCCCGTTCGCCTGGTGCGGCACGAAGACATCGACCTCCTGCGGGCGGAACCCGGCGCGGCTCACCAGGCCCTCCAGGATGGGCGGCACGTGCTCCATCACGTAGTTCCTGACCCCGCGGCCGTCCATGCGGAAGTAGTGGTCGCCGGCCTCGACCGTCTCGTGGGAGGCGGGAAGCCTGCTGCCTCCGGCGTCGACCCTGATGAGCTGGCTGGCCCCGCCGTCGCTGGTCAGGTCGAAGCCGATGATCCCGGAGCGTTCCGGCACCGGGCCTACGACGGCCGCGCCGGCGCCGTCCCCGAAGAGCACGGCCGTACGGCGGTCGGTGGCGTCGAGGATGCGCGAGTACACGTCCGCGGCCACCACCAGCGCGTAGGTGTCGGGGCGGAGCGCGACGAGGCTGTCGGCCAGCGCCAGCGCGTACACGAAGCCGCTGCAGACGACGTTGATGTCGAAGCAGGCGGCGCCGCGCCCGCCGAGCGCGTCCTGGACCAGGTACGAGGTCGGCGGCTGGGGCGAGTCGCCGGTCGAGGTGGACACGATGATGTAGCCGATCCGGCCGATGTCGACGCCGGCCTGGCTCAGCGCGTTCCTGGCGGCCCGGACGGCGAGGTCGGAGGTGGCCTCGTCGGGAGCGGCATGGCGGCGGGCGGAGATCTGGGTCTTGCGCTGGATCCATTCCGCGGTCACGCCGGCCTTGGCCGCCACCTCCTCGTTGGCGACCTCTTCCTTGGGCAGGTAGGAACCGGTTCCCAGGATTCCCGTGAATTGCTTGGCCACTGCCAGTACGCCTTTCCCATCAGTACCACCGGGCGCGGTCAGAGGGGGATGTTGCCGTGGTCGCCGCGCCGCGCCGGCGTCGCGGCCAGGGCCTCGGCGATCCTCCGCCGGGTGTGCTGGGGCTCGACCACCTCGTCCACGACGCCCAGCGCGAGGGCCCGTCCCACGCCGCCGGCCGTACGGATCTGCTCCTCGACGAGGCTCAGCCGCAGCGCCTCGCGGTCCTCGTCGGGGGCGGCGGCCAGCCGCTTGCGGTGCAGGACGCCCACGGCGGCCTCCGCGCTCATCACCGCGACCTCGGCCTGGGGCCAGGCGAAGACCGCCGTCGCCCCGAGGCAGCGGGAGTTCATCGCGATGTACGCGCCGCCGTACGACTTGCGCGTGACGAGGGTGACCCTGGGCACGACGGCCTCGGCGAACGCGTGCAGGAGCTTGGCACCGCGCCGGATCACGCCGTCCCACTCCTGGCCGACGCCGGGCAGGTAACCGGGCACGTCCACGAGCACGACCAGCGGGATGCCGAACGCGTCGCACATGCGGACGAACCGCGAGGCCTTCTCGGCGCTGAGCGAGTCCAGGCAGCCGCCCTTGCGCAGGGGGTTGTTGGCGATGACGCCGACGGTCCCGCCGGCGAGCCGGCCGAGGCCGATGACGACGTTGGCCGCCCAGCGCGGCTGCAGCTCCTCGAACCCGCCGTCGTCGAGGAGCTCGCGGACCAGGGGCCGCACGTCGTAGGCGCGGCGCGGGTTCTCCGGCAGCAGCGCCCCGAGGTCGTCGCCGTCCTTCGCCAGGTCCGGGTCGAAAGAGCGCGGGCCGTTGAAGAGCTCGGTGAAGCGGCGTGCCGTCAGGTACGCCTCCGCCTCGTTCTCGACGATCACGTGCGCCACGCCCGACTTGCGGCCGTGGGCGCCGGGGCCGCCGAGCGACTCCATGTCGACCTGCTCGCCCGTGACGGTGCGTACGACGTCGGGGCCGGTCACGAACATGCGGGCGGCGGACGACATGATCACGACGTCCGTCAGCGCGGGCCCGTAGGCGGCGGCCCCGGCGGCCGGTCCGAGGACGACCGAGATCTGGGGCACCCGGCCGGAGGCCCGCGTCATCGCGCGGAACACCTTTCCGACGCCGTCCATCGACTCGACGCCGTCGGCCAGCCTGGCCCCGCCGGAGTGCCACAGGCCGATCACGGGAACGCCTTCGAGCACGGCCGCGTCGATGGCCTCCACGACCCAGCGGCAGCCCTCCGCGCCCATCGCGCCGCCCATCTTGAGGGCGTCGGTGCAGTAGGCGATCACGTCCCTTCCCGCGACACGCCCTCGCACGGCGGTCACGCCGCTGGCGTCCTTGTCGTGCAGCGGCACGACGGAGCCGGCGTCCAGCAGCCGGGCCAGGCGTACGGCAGGTTCACGAAAATCGCGCTCGCGCTCCTCCTGAACGACAGGGGAGCCGGTGGGGCTGATAGTCAGCAACGTCGTCCGCCCTCAAAAAGATTTGATTCCGAAAAGGAGGTCTTTTCTCGCACGTTCGCCACCTCTCACAAGCCGTGGGCACGGGTGCGACCGATCTTCCGGGAATTTCCGAGACGGCTCTGAATTCGGCCGGTCTCATCAGCAAGAACGCTACATGGGCACCCCTCCCACACCAACCCTTATCCCCACCCCTACCGGGTTTCGGCAGGCACGGCCGGGTGCCGCCCCGTCAGCCCCTAAACAGCCCCTAAATGTACGGCGGGACGGGAGCGAAGAGCTTTTTCCGGTGCCGGTCCCCCCTAAATATCCGGAATTCACTGGCCGATGCCGCCGCGCGCGTCCTGTCATGGAAGTCGCCGCCGGGCGGACCGGACAGGGCCTACGAAGAGGACTGAGGATGCGCATTCTTGTGACGGGTGGCGCCGGTTTCATCGGGTCGAACTTCGTCAACAGGGTGTTCCAGGGGCACTATCCGGCGCTGGCCGAAGCCGAGGTCGTGGTGCTCGACAAGCTGACGTACGCGGGGAACCTGGAGAATCTGGCGGAGGTGCTCGACGACCCCCGGCTCCGGTTCGTCCACGGGGACATCGCCGGCGTGGCACTCGTGCGGGACACGATGGAGAAGGTGGACCTGGTCGTCCATTTCGCCGCCGAGTCGCATGTCGACCGCTCCATCGAGGGGTCGGCGGAGTTCGTCCGGACCAACGTGCTCGGCACCCACGCGCTGCTGCAGTGCGCGCTGGAGGCCGGGGTCGGCAGGTTCGTGCACGTCTCCACGGACGAGGTCTACGGCTCCACCCCGGAGGGCTCGTTCTCGGAGGACGACCCCCTCGGCCCGAACTCCCCGTACTCGGCGTCGAAGGCCTCCTCCGACCTGCTCGCCCTGGCCTACCACCGGACGCACGGGCTGGACGTGTGCGTGACCCGCTGCTCCAACAACTACGGCCCCTACCAGTTCCCGGAGAAGGTCATCCCGCTGTTCGTCACCAACCTGGCGGACGGGCTGCCGGTGCCTCTCTACGGCGACGGCGCGAACGTGCGGGACTGGCTGCACGTGGACGACCACTGCGACGGCATCGCGCTGGTCGCGGAATCGGGACGCGCCGGGGAGGTCTACAACATCGGCGGCGGTACCGAGCTGAGCAACCTGACGCTGACCAGGCGCGTGCTGGACATCATGGGCATGGACTGGTCCATGGTCCGGCCGGTGGCGGACCGCAAGGGCCACGACTTCCGCTACTCCGTGGACATCAGCAAGATCCAGAAGGAGCTGGGCTACGCGCCGCGCGTCCCGTTCACCGAGGGACTGGCGGAGACGGTGCGCTGGTATCTGGAGCACCGCGACTGGTGGAAGCCCCTCAAAGCATATGAGCCGCGTTGAACGAGAGGTGCTGTGCCATGCGGAGACGCCTGCGCGCCGGAACGGCGCTGACCGCCGGGCTCGTCCTGGCACTGACGACGCTGCCCGCCGCCGCCCGCCCGCAGGACGCGGAGACCCTGCGGATCCCCGGCCTCAAGCAGCCGGTCGAGCTGATCGTGGACCGGTGGGGCGTGCCGCACATCTACGCCCGGAACACCGACGACCTCTTCCTCGCGCAGGGCTTCAACGCCGCCAGGGACCGGCTGTTCCAGATCGACCTCTGGCGGCGGCGCGGCCTGGGAGAGCTCTCCTCGGTCCTCGGCCCCGCCTACGTGGAGCAGGACAAGGCCGCGCGGATGTTCCTCTACCGGGGTGACATGGACCGGGAGTGGGCGAGCTACGGGCCCGGGGCGCAACGGGCCGCGACCCGCTTCACCGAGGGCATCAACGCCTACGTGCGCCGGCTCGGGCAGAACCCGGAGCAGCTGCCGCCCGAGTTCCGGCAGCTCGGGTACGCGCCCGCGTTGTGGCGGCCGGAGGACGTGGTGCGGATCAGGAGCCACGGCATCGCCAAGAACGTCTACAGCGAGGTGCTGCGCTCGCTCGTCGTCTGCGCGGGCGGGACCAAGGCCTCGGCGGCGCTGTGGCGGCTGGAGCCCGAGCGCGCCGCCGCCGTGCCCAAGGGACTCGACCCCTGCTCCGTGCCCATGGACGTGCTGCGGACGTACGAGCTGGCCACGCGGGGCGTGGTCTTCGAGAACGGCGCGTTACGCCAGGTCCCCGCCTCCCCCGCGGACCCCGGTGGCAGCAACAGCTGGGCGATCTCGCCGGGCCGCACCGCCACGGGCCGGCCCATCCTGGCCGGCGACCCGCACCGGTCGCTGACCGCGCCTTCGCTGCGCTACATGGCCCATCTGTCGGCCCCCGGACTCGACGTCATCGGGGCCGGTGAGCCCGCGCTCCCCGGGATCTCGATGGGGCACAACGGCACCGTCGCGTTCGGCCTGACCATCTTCGGCGCCGACCAGGAGGACCTCTACGTCTACGAGCTCGACCCCGCCGACCCGGGCAGGTACCGGTACGGCGGCGGCTGGGAGCGCTTCAGGACGACGGCCGAGCGGGTGCCGGTCGCGGGCGCGGCGCCGGTGGACGTGCAGCTCCCCTTCACCCGGCACGGCCCGGTGATCAAGATCGACCGGCAGCGCAACCTCGCGTACGCCGTGCGCACCACCTGGCTGGAGCCCGGCACGTCCCCCTACTTCGGCAGCATGACGTACATGGGGGCCCGCGACTTCACGGAGTTCTCGGCGGCCATGCGCACCTGGGGCGGCCCTCCCGAGAACCAGGTGTACGCCGACGTCTCGGGCAACATCGGCTGGGTGCCCGGCGCCCTCACCCCCAAGCGCGACGGCTACGACGGCCTGCTGCCCGTCCCGGGCGACGGCCGCTACGAGTGGGACGGCTTCCTCGACGGCGCCCGCCTGCCGCGCTCCTACAATCCGCGGCAGGGGTTCGTCGCCTCGGCGAACGAGTTCAACCTCCCCGCGGACCACCCCGACGAGATCGGGTTCGAGTGGGACCCGCCCTACCGCAGGCAGCGGATCGACGAGGTGCTCGCGGCGAGCCCGCGCGGCACGGTCGAGGACTCCATCCGGCTGCAGGCCGACAAGGTGTCCACGCCCGCGCGGCGGATCGTGCGCCTGCTCGAAGGCCTGACGAGCACGGACCCGGACACCACCCAGGCGCTTCGGCTGCTCCGCTCCTACGACGGCGTCGCGGACGCGGACTCGCCGGAGGCGGCGCTGTTCGAGCCGTGGTTCTCGCGCCATCTCGGGCCGGCCTTCCGCCGCGCCGTGCTGCCGCCGGAGGTGGCGGACTCCATCCCCTTCGTCGACGCCCGCCTGCTGGTCGACGCGCTGGAGAACCCGGACCGGTGGTTCGGCTCCGGCGGGAAGGCCGCGCGGGACGAGCTGCTGGACACGTCGCTGGCCGCCGCCTACCGCGAGGTCGCCGGGCGGCTCGGCGCCGACCCGCGCACGTGGAGGTGGGGGGCGCTGCAGTACACCGCGTTCACGAGCCCCGTCGGCGCGGGCGTGGGTCCCTTCCCCCGGGGCGGGTCGGCGTACACGGTGGACGCGTCCTCCTACAGCCCGGCCACCTTCCAGCAGTCGTCGGGGGCCTCGTTCAAGATGGTGCTGGACGTCGGCCGATGGGACAACTCCCGCGCCGTGAACGCGCCCGGCCAGTCCGGCGACCCGCGCAGCCCGCACTACCGGGATCTCGCGGAGCGCTGGAGGTCGGGCGAGTATTTCCCGCTTCTCTACAGCCGCGCGCAGGTGGAACGGCACGCCGCGAGCAGGATCACACTCACCCCCCACTGATTGATTTCCGTTTACGAGTTTTCATCGAAGGAATCAGACATGAAGGGCATCATTCTGGCGGGCGGTCACGGAACCCGGCTCTACCCGCTCACCCTGGCCGTCTCGAAGCAGCTTCTCCCGGTGAACGACAAGCCGATGATCTATTACCCGCTGTCGGCGCTCATGCTGGCGAACATCACCGACATCCTGATCATCTCGACCCCCACGGACCTGCCCCAGCTGACCCGCCTGCTGCGCGACGGGTCGCATCTGGGGCTCGACATCACTTACGCGGAGCAGTCCCAGCCGGTCGGCCTGGCGGACGCCTTCATCATCGGGGCCGACCACATCGGCGACGACTCGGTGGCCCTCGTGCTCGGTGACAACATCTTCCACGGCCACTCGTTCTTCGACATCCTCCAGCAGAGCACGTCCGACGTTGACGGCTGCGTGCTGTTCGGCTATCCGGTGAGCGACCCCGAACGCTACGGGATCGGCGAGACCGACGCCGACGGCCGGCTCATCTCCATCGAGGAGAAACCCATCAATCCCCGGTCCAACCGGGCAATCGTCGGCCTGTACCTCTATGACAACGACGTGGTGGACATCGCCAAGAACCTGCAGCCGTCCGCCCGGGGCGAGCTGGAGATCACCGACGTGAACCGTACCTATCTGGCGCGCGGCAAGGCCCGGCTCGTCGACCTCGGGCGCGGGTTCGCCTGGCTGGACGCCGGGACCCCGGAGTCCATCCTCCAGGCCAGCCAGTACGTCCAGGTGCTGGAGCAGCGGCAGGGGGTGCGCATCGCCTGCGTGGAGGAGATCGCGCTCCGGATGGGCTTCATCGACGCCGAGGCCTGCGACCGGCTGGGCAGCGAGCTCTCCGCGTCCAGCTATGGTCGCTACGTCCGTTCTGTCGCCGCCGAGTTCCGCGAAGCCCCGTCCCCGAACTGAGGTCCCCGATCTTAAGGAGAGACGCCGTGACGAGGACCAATCCCTGGCTGCACCGCTCCCATCCGTCGCCGCACAGCGACGCGCAGGTGATCTGCTTCCCGCACGCCGGAGGCTCGGCCGGCTTCTACCACCCCCTGGCGGCGGCGCTGGCGCCCGCCGCCGAGCTGGTCGCCGTCCAGTATCCCGGCAGGCAGGAGCGCCGCCACGAGCCGCCCGTCAACGACCTGCGGCTGCTGGCCGGCCGCATCGCCGACGTCCTGGGCCCCGGGGACGGCCGGCCGCGGGCGTTCTTCGGGCACAGCATGGGGGCGCTCGTCGCGTTCGAGACCGCCCTGGCCCTCGGCGACCACGGGCCTACGGCGTTGTTCGTGTCGGGGCGGCGCGCGCCCAGCCGGGTCCGCCACGACATGCTGCACCTGCTCGACGACCACGAGCTGGTGGCGCACCTGAAGGCGCTGAACGGCAGCGAGGCGGCGGTGCTGGACGACGCCGAGCTGCGGGCGATGGTGCTGGCCACGATCCGCGCCGACTACCGGGCGATCGAGACCTACCGGTTCGCGGGAGGGGCGCCGGTGGGCTGCCCGATCGTCGCGCTGACCGGCGACGCCGATCCCCTGACGAGCCTGGCCGAGGCGCAGGCGTGGGAAGCGCACACCAGCGGCGGCTTCGAGCTGCACGTCCTGTCCGGCGGGCACTTCTTCGTCCGCGACCACAACGCCGCCGTGGCCGAGACGATCCTCAAGTCCCTGGAGACGATCCGCGCATGACCGCGCTGCTGGCCATCAGCGATCTGCACATCGGATACGCGGAGAACAGGCGCATCCTCGAAGGACTCCACCCCGGCGACCCCTCGGACTGGCTGCTGGTCGCCGGGGACGTGTCGGAGGAGGTCGCCGGCCTCGAATGGGCCCTGACCCTGCTCAGCCGCCGCTTCGCGAAGGTGGTGTGGGTGCCGGGCAACCACGAGATGTGGACGCATCCCTCCGACCCGGTCCAGCTGCGCGGGGAGGAGCGCTACCAGCACCTGGTGAAGGTCTGCCGCAGCCTGGGCGTGGTCACGCCGGAGGACCCGTATCCCACCTGGACGGGCCCCGGCGGCCCCGCCGTGATCGTCCCGCTGTTCGTCCTGTACGACTACACCTTCCGCACCCCCGACGCCGAGACGAAGGAGGAAGCCCTCGCCCTCGCGTACGCCAAGGACGTGGTCTGCACCGACGAGTTCCTCCTCCACCCGGATCCCCACACCTCCCGGGACGCCTGGTGCGCCGCCAGGGTCGCCGAGACCGAACGCCGCCTGGCCGAGCTCCCGCCAGGCGTCCCGACGGTGCTGGTCAACCACTATCCGCTGGTCAGGGAGCCGACTCTGGTCCTGCGGCATCCGGAGTTCGCGATCTGGTGCGGCACCGAGCGCACCGCCGACTGGCACCTGCGCTTCAACGCCTGCGCGGCCGTCTACGGCCATCTCCACATCCCCCGCACCACCTGGCACGACGGCGTCCGCTTCGAGGAGGTCTCCCTGGGCTACCCGCGTGAGTGGCGGCCCCGCCCCACCCCGCCCGGCCGGCTCCGCCAGATCCTGCCCGTGCCATGATCGAGAAGATCCTGCCGCCGTGGGTGGCCGCCGAGGAGGCGTTCGGGGACCCGCCGGACGCGACCCTCTTCCCCGAGGAGGAGGCCGTCATCGCGCGCGCGGTGGACAAGCGGCGCCGCGAGTTCACCACGGCCCGCCACTGCGCCCGCCGCGCCCTGGACCGGCTCGGGCTGCCCGCGGCGCCGATCCTGCCCGGCGAGCGCGGCGCTCCCGGCTGGCCGCCGGGGGTGGCCGGGGCGATCACGCACTGCGCCGGATACCGGGCGGCCGCGGTCTCCCTGGACGCGCTGACCGTCGGCATCGACGCCGAGCCCCACGAGCCGCTCCCCGACGGCGTCCTGCCGGCCATCGCCCTCGACCGGGAGCTCGCCGCCCTGGCCCGGCTCGGTCCCGGCGTCCACTGGGACCGGCTGCTGTTCTGCGCCAAGGAGGCGGTCTACAAGGCGTGGTTCCCGCTGACGCGGCGCTGGCTGGGCTTCGACCAGGCCCACATCACCCTCACCCGTACCGGGACCTTCACGGCCCGCTTCCTCGTCCCCGGCCCCCGGGTGCTGGGGCGGGAGCTGACCGGCTTCGTCGGCCGCTGGCTCGCCGCCGACGGCCTGCTCGTGACGGCCATCACCGTACGCCCGGCGGAGCTGTACGGCCGGGTTTGAGGCCCCGGGCTCACCCCCGGGCGGCCTCCGCCTCCGGGGCGTCATGGTGCCGGCGGGCGGCCACGATGTCGTCACGGTGCTCGCGGGCCCAGGCGTCGAGCGCGGTCAGCGGTTCGAGCAGGGTGCGGCCGAGCTCGGTCAGCTCGTACTCGACGCGCGGCGGGACCGTCGCGTAGGCCGTCCGGGCCACGAGGCCGTCGCGTACGAGGGTGCGCAGGGTGAGGGTGAGCATGCGCTGGCTGATGCCCTCGATCGAGCGGTGCAGCTCGCTGAAGCGATGGATCCGCTGCCCGAGCAGCACGACGATCAGCACGCTCCACTTGTCGGCCACGATGTCGAGGACCTCGCGGATGGGGCAGTCGCCGTCGGCGGGGACGGGCACGGGAACGTTCAGGTACGGGCCTGACACCGGAGCGCCTCCTTCCCAGGCACACGCGTGTGCGTAACTGACATGAATGTACCTTCTTCCCGGTTACCTCTAGGGTTACCTATCCTTAGGTTGCATACAAGAAGTAACTATTAGGAAGTGACCATGTCTGTCTCCCCCTTCGAGACGCCGGCGCCGGTCGACGGCACCGACCAGTCCGACCCTCAGCCGGCCGGGCTCCCGACGCTGATCCCCATCGGCACGGATGCCGCGCCGGTGTGCACGGACGGGGTGTGCTACCTGTGAGCGCGCAGGTACGGATCGACGTGTGGTCCGACGTCGTCTGCCCGTGGTGCTACATCGGCAAGCGCCGTCTGGAGACGGCCATCGGCCGGTTCGAGCACGCCGACCAGGTCCAGGTGCGCTGGCACAGCTTCCAGCTCGATCCGTCGCACCCCAAGGGCGTCCGCGAACCGGTGTACGACATGCTGGCCAAGAAGATCGGCGGGTCGGCGGCCCAGGTTCGGCAGATGACCGGCCAGGTCGCCGAGCTGGCCGCCGCCGAGGGCCTGACCTATGACTTCGACCGGGCGGTCTCGGTGAACACCCTGGACGCGCACCGGCTCGGCCAGCTCGCCGCCGAGCACGGCCTGGACGGCCCGATGCACGAGCGCCTGCTGCGCGCGCACCTGATCGAGGGCGAGACGGTCGACGACCCCGACACCCTGGTACGCCTGGGCACCGAGGTCGGGCTCCCCGACGAGGAGGTGCGGCGGGTCGTCGGCGGCGACGCGTACGCCGACGAGGTGGCCGCGGACGTCCGCGAGGCGCGCCGGCTCGGCGCCGGCGGCGTGCCGTTCTTCGTGCTCAACGACACCTGGGGCGTGTCGGGCGCCCAGCCGGCCGACCTGTTCCTGTCCGCCCTCCAGGAGGCGTACTCCGCCGCCGGCGCGGCGGCGCGCTGACCGCTTTGCCCGCCCTTGGCGGCCGTTTCGTTACCCTGTGGAAGAAGCGTCCGGCACCGGGCTGGTGGCCTACTTCTCTCGTGACTGCTGGGGGGCGAGAGGATGGCGGTGAACAGGTCCCCCGTCGCTGCTTCGGGGGACGAACGCCTTCGCGTGCTCACCTCGGTGTGCGCCGGTCTGAGCGACATCGAGGTGCTGGAGTACGCCCTTGATCAGGCGGTCGCCGACCTGCACGCGCTCGGCGGCATGATCCACTGGGCCGGGCCCGTCGGCAGCCGGGAGCCGCGGCTGGTGTCCGCGTCCGGGCTGCCCCCGGCGGTCCAGGAGGCGTGGGGCGGGACCCGGGACGTGATCGTGCGCGTCCTGCGTGACGGGACGCCCGTCTGCCGCCCCGTCTCGCGTTCCGACCTGGACGGGGCCAGGCCCGTGACGGTGGCGGCCGTCCCGCTGCGCGGCCCGGGCCCGCCGTTCGGCGTGCTGTCCGTGCTCTGCGACGGAGCCGCCGAGCCGACCGGCGACCAGCTGGAGTTCCTCCGGTCGCTGGCCAGTTGGCTGGCCAAGCGGCTGGCCAGGACCGGCGCCGACTCGGGTACGAAGGGCCCGTGGTGGCCGGAGCACTCGGCCGACTCCGGCCTGCGCAAGGCGCTGAAGGCCGTCAAGATCGGGTCCTGGGACTGGAACATCCGCACCGGCGAGCTCTACTGGGACGAGCCGGCGCTGATCATGCTGGGCATCGACCCCGCGACCGGGCCGCACCACATCGACACCTGGTCGAACATCGTCCACCCGAAGGACCTGCCCAGGGTGATGGCCGCGACCGAGGAGGCCATCCGCACCCGGGCCATCTACGAGGTCGAGTACCGCGCCTGCCGCCCGGACGGGACCACGGGCTGGATGCACGCCCGGGGCCGCCTGGTGCTGGACGAGCAGGGCGAGCCGGTCCGCATGGTCGGGACGGTCTGGGACACCACCGAGAGCCGCGTGGCCCGCGAGTCGGCCGGCCGCGCGCTGCGCGACATGAGCGACGCCTTCCTCGCCGTGGACCGCGACTGGCGGATCATGTTCGTCAACCTCGTCGCCGAGCGGCTCCTCGGGGCCGGCGACCTGAACGGCCGGGTGCTGTGGGAGCTGACCTCGGCCCACACGCCGGAGCTGCAGGCGATGTGCCGCCAGGCCGCCGCCGAACGCGTGCCCGCCAGCTTCGACATGCGCTGGCCGACCGACAACCGGTGGTACCACGTACGCCTGGTGCCGGTGCCGGACGGGCTGACGCTCTACCTCGCCGACGTCACCGACAAGCGGATCCAGGACGAGCAGCGCGAGGCCGCCGAACAGGCCTCCGCCGAGCGGGCCGCGCGGATCCAAGAGCTGACCCGCACCCTCGGCGACGCGGTGACGCTCCGCGACGTCATGCAGGTCATCGCCGAGCAGGTGCTGCCGCCGTTCGGGGCCGCGGGGCTGGCGGTCCTGACCCGGGAGGGCGATCACCTCCATCTGGTCGAGTCCATCGGCGCCCCCACCGACCTCCTCGGCGAGTTCCAGAACCGGGCGGCCCTCGTCCCCTCCGCCTACGCGGACGTGCTCCGGTCCCACGTGCCGATCTTCATCACGTCGACGGCCGAGCGGCGGCCGCCGGGTGCCGTCGGCGCCGATCGTACGGCCGGTTCGCGCATGGACAGCTGGGCCATCCTCCCGCTGCGCGTGCCCGACCAGCCGATGGGCTACTGCGTGATCTCCTTCGACCGGCCCCACCAGTTCACCAGCGAGGAGCGCACCCTGCTCACCGCGCTCAGCGGGCTGATCGCCCAGGCCCTGGCCCGGGCCCGCATGTACGACCTGGAGCACACCCGCGCCCAGGAGCTGCAGCGCCACCTGCTTCCCCGCGCGCTGCCGTCCCTGCCCGGCCTCACCGCCGCGGCCCGCTATCTGCCCGGCGGCACCGTGGCGGTCGGCGGCGACTGGTACGACATCATCCCGCTGTCCGCGGACCGGGTCGCCCTCGTCATCGGCGACGTCATGGGCCACGGCCTGACCGAGGCCGTCACCATGGGGCGCCTGCGCACCGCCGTACGCACTCTCGCGGACCTCGAACTGCCGCCGGGAGAGCTGCTCGCCCACCTCAACGACCTCGTCAGCGACCTCGGCGACGACTTCTACGTCACCTGCCTGTACGCGGTGTACGACCCGACGAGCGGCGAATGCTCCCTGGTCAGCGCCGGTCATCCGCCGCCCGCCCTGGTCCACCCCGACGGCACGGTCCGCGTCCTCGACGTGACGCCCGATCCGCCCCTCGGCGCCGCGGCGCCGCCCCTCAGCACGCACGAGCTGCGCGTGCCGGAGGACAGCCTGCTCGTGTTCTACACCGACGGGCTGATCGAGTCGTCCACCCGCGACATCGAGAGCGGCCTGGCCGAGCTCACCCGGCTCCTGACCGGCCTGCGCGGCGGCCTCTCGGACAGCGACCTCGACCGGCTCTGCGAGTCCGTCATCGAGGCCATGCTGCCGACCCGCAGGCAGATCCCCGACGACGCCGCCCTGCTCATCGCCCGCACCCACCGGCTCCCGGCCGAGGACGTCGTCTCCTGGGCCCTTCCCGACAACCCGATCGCGGCCGGCGAGGCCCGCGAGCACGTACGCGACCAGCTCGCCCGCTGGCATCTGGACGACCTCGTCATGACCACCGAACTCGTGGCCAGCGAGCTGGTCGGCAACGTCATCCGGCATGCCAAGGGCCCGCTCCGGCTGCGGTTGCTGCGCAGCCGTACGCTCATCTGCGAGGTCGCCGACGGCAGCCAGACCACCCCGAGGATCCGCCGCGCCAGCGAGACCGACGAGGGCGGGCGCGGCCTCCAGCTCGTCGCGGCCCTCTCGCAACGCTGGGGAACCCGCTTCACCGCCGACGGCAAGTGCATCTGGGCCGAGCAGGCGCTCCCAGCGCCGGACGCGACCTGAGCCGTCCGGCGCCTCCCTCCGGAGGCGCCGGATCTCTCCGGAGGCGGGCTCAGATCTCCTCGACGCTGCTCGGCTCTCGCCGGGACAGGTCGATGCCGAGCTCTTCCGCCGCGCGGAAGACGTCCTCGTCGGTGTCGCGCATCTCGATGGACGTGCCGTCGCTGGAGAGCACCTCGACGTTGAGGCAGAGCGACTGCATTTCCTTGATGAGGACCTTGAAGGACTCCGGAATGCCCGGCTCGGGAATGTTCTCGCCCTTGACGATGGCCTCGTAGACCTTCACCCGGCCGAGAACGTCGTCGGACTTGATGGTCAGCTGCTCCTGGAGCGCGAAGGCGGCGCCGTACGCCTCCAGCGCCCACACCTCCATCTCACCGAATCGCTGGCCACCGAACTGCGCCTTACCACCCAGCGGCTGCTGGGTGATCATCGAGTACGGACCCGTCGAACGCGCGTGGATCTTGTCGTCGACCAGGTGCAGCAGTTTCAGGATGTAGATGTAGCCGACCGCGATGGGGTAGGGGAACGGCTCACCGGAACGGCCGTCGAACAGCTGCGCCTTGCCGCTGCGCTGCACCATCCGGTCACCGTCGCGGTTGGGGACGGTGTTGTCGAGCAGGCCGACGATCTCCTCCTCGTGGGCGCCGTCGAAGACCGGCGTGGCCATGTTGGTGCGCGGGGCCACCTTCTCGAAGCCCTTGTCACGCAGCCGCTCGGCCCAGGCCTCGGCGATGCCGGAGATGTCCCAGCCGCGGGCGGCGATCCACCCCAGGTGGGTCTCCAGCACCTGGCCGACGTTCATTCGACCGGGCACGCCCAGCGGGTTGAGGATGATGTCGACCGGCGTGCCGTCCTCCAGGAACGGCATGTCCTCGACGGGCAGGATCTTGGAGATGACGCCCTTGTTGCCGTGCCGGCCGGCCAGCTTGTCGCCGTCGGTGATCTTGCGCTTCTGGGCCACGTAGACGCGGACCAGCTCGTTCACGCCCGGCGGCAGCTCGTCGCCCTCCTCGCGGGAGAACACGCGAACGCCGATGACCTTGCCCTGCTCGCCGTGCGGCACCTTCAGCGAGGTGTCACGGACTTCGCGGGCCTTCTCACCGAAGATCGCGCGCAGCAGCCGCTCCTCCGGCGTCAGCTCGGTCTCACCCTTCGGGGTGACCTTGCCGACCAGGATGTCGCCCTGCGTCACCTCGGCGCCGATACGGATGACGCCGCGCTCGTCGAGGTCGGCCAGGACCTCCTCGGAGACGTTCGGGATGTCCCGGGTGATCTCCTCGGGGCCCAGCTTGGTGTCGCGGGCGTCGACCTCGTGCTCCTCGATGTGGATCGAGGACAGCACGTCGTCCTGCACCAGCCGTTGCGAGATGATGATCGCGTCTTCGTAGTTGTGGCCCTCCCACGGCATGAACGCCACCAGGAGGTTCTTGCCCAGCGCCATCTCGCCCTGGTCGGTGCAGGGGCCGTCGGCGATGACCTGGTTGACCTCCACCCGGTCGCCCTCGGCGACGATGGGCTTCTGGTTGAAGCTCGTGCCCTGGTTGGAGCGGTCGAAGGTCGCCAGCCGATGTGTCGTGCTGGTGCCGTCGTCGTTCGAGATCGTGATGTAGTCGGCGGAGAGCTCCTCGACCACGCCGGCCTTCCCGGCGCTGATGACGTCGCCGGCGTCGGTGGCGGCACGGTATTCCATGCCGGTGCCGACCAGCGGCGACTCGCTCTTCAGCAGCGGCACCGACTGGCGCATCATGTTCGCGCCCATGAGCGCCCGGTTGGCGTCGTCGTGCTCCAGGAAGGGGATCATGGCCGTGGCCACCGACACCATCTGGCGCGGCGACACGTCGATGTAGTCGACCTCCTCGGCCCGCATGAGCTCGGTCTCACCGCCCTTGGTGCGGACCAGGACGCGGGACTCGGCGAACGAGCCGTCGGCGTTGAGCACCGTGTTGGCCTGCGCCTTGACGTAGCGGTCTTCCTCGTCGGCCGTGAGGTAGTCGATCTGCTCGGTGACCTTGCCGTCGACGACCTTGCGGTAAGGCGTCTCGATGAAGCCGAAGGCGTTGAGCCGGCCGAAACAGGCGAGGTAGCCGATGAGGCCGATGTTGGGGCCTTCAGGGGTCTCGATCGGGCACATCCGGCCGTAGTGGGACGGGTGCACGTCGCGGACCTCGAAGCCGGCCCGTTCACGGGACAGACCACCGGGTCCCAGGGCGTTCAGCCGCCGCTTGTGCGTCAGGCCGGACAGGGGGTTGGTCTGGTCCATGAACTGCGACAGCTGCGAGGTGCCGAAGAACTCCTTCATGGACGCCACGACCGGACGGATGTTGATCAAGGTCTGCGGCGTGATCGCCTCGACGTCCTGCGTGGTCATACGCTCGCGAACGACGCGCTCCATGCGGGCCAGGCCCAGGCGGACCTGGTTCTGGATGAGCTCGCCGACGTTACGGATCCGCCGGTTGCCGAAGTGGTCGATGTCGTCGGTCTCCAGCGGCCGGTCCGCCGGCTCCGCACCGGCGTGCAGCCGCACCAGGTATTCGACCATCGCCACGATGTCTTCCTCGGTCAGGACGGTGACGTTGATGTCGGTGTCCGAGCCGAGCTTCTTGTTGACCTTGTAACGACCGACCTTGGCCAGGTCGTACCGCTTGGGGTTGAAATAGAGGTTCTGCAACAGGGTCTGCGCCGACTCCTTGGTCGGCGGCTCACCCGGCCGCAGCTTGCGGTAGATGTCCAGCAGCGCGTCATCCTGGCCGGCCGTGTGGTCCT
>NZ_JBIUCF010000096.1:0-28276 GCF_044593615.1 Nonomuraea sp. NPDC051941 | reverse complement strand
CTCCACGAGCCATAGCGGACCGACGTCGGCGGGCAGCACACCCCCCGATTCTCATCCACGCGAGCACGCCCGAAGGGCGGATCTGGATCTAATGGGCCTATCTGTAAATGCGGCTCTTGGTCCGCGTCAGGCGCCTGCCCCTGATGTGGCCGTCGCGGGCCCTCCGCTGACGAGCGGCAGCCACAGCACGAACCTGGCCCCGCGTGGGGAGTCCTCGACGGTGAGGGTGCCGTGGTGGGTGTGCGCGATGTCGCGGGAGATGGCCAGGCCGAGCCCGCTCCCGCCGGGGTCGCGGCGGCGGCCGTCGTCGAGGCGGACGAACCGTTCGAAGACGCGTTCGCGGTGGGTCGGCGGGATGCCGGGCCCGTCGTCGGCCACCGTGACCGCGACCCCGTCGTCGGCGGGCTCGACGCTGACCTCCACAGCGGACTCGGCGTGCCGCAGAGCGTTGGCCAGGAGGTTGTTCAGCACGCGGATCAGCTGCATGCGCGAGCCGCGGATCTCCGGCCCGGCGAGCGCGTGGACGTTGATCGGCACAGACGAGGACTGCGCGCTCACCTCGGCGGCGACGAGCTCGCCGAGATCGATCTTCTCCGGTGGTAGCGGATCGGTGGCCCGGAGACGGGCGAGCAGCAGCAGGTCGTTGACGATCGCTTCCAGCCGGCCGGCGGTGGCGAGCGAGCTGCGGAGCGCGTCCTGGGCGTCGACGTCGTCCGGGTAGAGCAGCGCCTCCTCCAGGTGTGTGCACAGGGCGGCGATCGGGGTGCGCAGCTCGTGGCTGGTGGTGGAGGCGAACTGGCGTAGCTGCTCCACCGCGGCCTCCAGCTGGCTGAGCGTCTGGTTGGCGGTGGTGGCGAGCCGGCTGATCTCGTCGTTGCCCTGCGGTTCGGGGACGCGCAGGCTGAGGTCGCTCACCGTGATCTGCGAGATCTGGGTCCTGATCGCCTCGACGGGACGGAGCGCGCGCCCCACCAGCAGCCATGCGGTCCAGGCGGCGATGCCGGTGACCAGGACGATTCCGGCCGCGAGGGCGTACTCGAGCTGATGGGTGGCCAGCAGGTCCGGCTCTGGAAGGCCGGCGTAGACGACACCCGCGTCCGGTGCCGGGGTCAAACGGATGGCGTGCAGCAGGATGCACCGGTCGTTCGGCGGGCACTCGCGGTAGGGCTGGACACGGGCGTCGGGCGGCGGCCGGAGCCGGCTCAGCGGCACAGTCGCAGAAGCCTCCCGGCTGGAGTCCACGACTCGGTGATAGACGTCCACGACCTGGATGAGGTCGACCGGCGGGTCGGCGGGTATCGATCGTGGCACGATGCCGCCGCGGGCGACCGGGCTCCACTGGCTGGCCACCCGCTCGGCCTGGCGGAAGGCGCCGGACTGGATCCGGGAGCGGATGGCCAGGTCCAGCGTCGCGCCGAGCACCACCAGGATGCTCATCGCGAACAGCGCCACGATGAGGGTGCAGCAAGCGCGGACGGAGCGCGGGCGTGGGCGTGGAAGGAGTGGCATATCACCTCCGTAGGTCAGAAGCCGTCGAACCGATGCAGGACCGGGGCCTGCGATAGCACGTCAGTCATGTGCCTTCACCAGCTGCTCGGCCACGGTGTCGAGCGGTTCCCGCCAGGACTTCGCGAATCGGTCTGAAGCCGCCGTCGTAGTCGTCGGTGTCCGCGTCGTCGCTCGTGACGGTGTCCGCTCCTTCGATGGCGGTAGTCCAGTGGATCGTGTGTCGTGGGCGGAGTCTTGACGGGCCCGACACAGGACTATATAGTCCCTTTTCAGGTCTGCAAAATCCTCGGACTGCCGATCCGACCAACCCATGACACCGGGCCGGACCGGTCGCCGTGTCCGCGAAATGACACTGTCTCCGGCGCGACCTCGCGGCCTACCCTGTCGGACCCGCCCTTCCCTTCCCAGTCGCGATACCGCTATGGCCTGCTCTTCAGGCTCCCACGCGGCACCCAACCCCCGCCTGGGTGAATCTGGCCGCCGTCGGCATGGAGCACTTGGTCAGATGGGTGACCCATCGTGACCCGACGGCCCTGTGTGACCGGGATGTCCCGAAGGAGTCGGGATAGCGCACAGAGCCAGCTAGGGATTTCGGGACCATAAAGTCCAATTTCCCTTACACGACAGGGCCAGTACGGAAAAGGACCAGTACGTCGAAGCTGTCGGCGTAGGTGAGCGGTGGCTCGTCGGGGACGTGTGCGGGGATCATGTGAATCACTCTGGCCCGGTTGGATCGCTTCCGGCACCGGGTATGAGGTTGTCGGCCGGTTCCCCGTGGGAGCCATTCGGTTGGCCTCGGGAGCGGGTGTGGGGCTCAAGAACTCGAGTACTGCAAGCTCTGGGGCGCCGAATGGCTGGTCCGGTTCACCTGGGATCAGGTTTCGTGATCTTGTCGATCGTGTACGCCGTCACCCGGCGTCTAAGGCATGCTCGCAGAGACCACCGACTCCCTCCCCACCTCGGTATCAAGAGAGTCTGTGACGAGGTGCGGCGAGGATTGCCGACCGACCCGAGGGAGACGTTGACGAGGCGGGCTGACGCGATGCGCCGGTCAACGTTTTGGGATGTGTGCATCACCCGTCTATATCGTTGTTCGAGGAGGTCATGTGTGTACCCGTCGGGTCCGCCGCACGGATTGGATGACCCGTTCGCGCGGCGGACCCGACGCTGCTTTCCGCGACGAGTCGCTTCGACTGGCCGCTCGGCCCCACCGATCAGAGTGTGGCCATCGCTCCCTACGGGCGTACACGAATGACAGTCTTCCCCTTGCGTCGCTCGGTTGAGTTGAGGGTCGCGACCGCGTTGTCGAGGGACGCGGTGGTTCCGATGTTCGTACGCAGCCGCCCGTCCCGGACTCGCTGCACGATCTCACCCAGCTGAGTGCGATCGGCCTCGACAACGAAATCGATCGCCAGGCCATCAGCGGGGCGGGCCTCGACCGGCCCCACGACCGACACCAGCGTCCCGCCGGTCTTGATCAGAGCCGCGGAGCTCCTCTGGACGTCGCCGCCGATGACATCGAAGACCAGATCGACGCCCCCGACGTCTTTCAGCGCGTCGTTCTCGAGGTCGACGAACTCATGCGCGCCGAAGTCGAGCGCCTTCTCACGGTCGGCGGCGCGTCCAGTGCCGATGACGTAAGCGCCGGCCTCACGTGCGAGCTGGGTCACCATCGTCCCGACTGCTCCGGCTGCGCCATGGGCGAGGACGGTCTGGCCGGCCTGAAGGCGGCCGTGCTGGAACAGCCCCTGCCACGCGGTCAGACCCGAGATTGGCAGGGACGCGCCTACCGTGAAGTCGACGTCGCCGGGCAGCGGTGCGAGGTTGCGTGCTTCAATCGCCACGTACTCCGCGAGGGTGCCGTCGCGGTGCCAGTCGGCGAGGCCGAACACCCGCTGCCCGACCGAAAGCCCCGTTGTGCCGTAGCCGAGGGCGGTGACCACTCCGGCCAGCTCGTGGCCGGGGATCGACGGTGTCTTGTCACGGCCGGCGCGATCGGTCCAGGTCGATGGCCACTCCATCTCTGTCGGGACGAAGCCCGATGCATGAATCTGAACGATGACGTCGTTGATCGCTGCGGGCGGCTCAGGCCGCTCCGTCAGCGTCATCCCGGCCGTTCCCGCGGCCTGGTCGGTTACCACAATGGCTTTCATTGAGATCGTTCCCCTTTCTCGTATGTGTTCGTAACACGATCACGAGCGGTGCTTCTCCAGCCGCATCCAGCAGATGAGGCTGCAGGCCGATGCGCCGCGTGCATCGTGAATTCGCAGGTCATGGGCCTTGTGTGCGTGGCGGTTCGGGTGCTTGCGCCGGTCGGTGGCCGATCGCCGGTGCCGTGTCGCGCGCTCTGTTCTGGAGCTTCTCGCCGCTGATGGGCACGTCGAAGGTCAGGCGCGGCGGCCGTAGGTGCGCGGATCCACGGGCTGCTCGGACTTGGGAAGCCCGCCGACCACGAGACGGTAGGAGTCGATCACGAGCTCCTTTACCAGCTTCTCGTCGATGGCGTCCCCGCCTTCCACCGTAATCCAGTGCTTCTTGTTCATGTGATAGCCGGGGGTAATGTCCGCGTACTGCTCACGCAGGGCTGCGGCGTCATCCGGATCAGCTTTCAGGATCACGACGGGGCGCCCCGGCATGTCGGTCATGAGCATGAAGACCTTGCCGCGCACCTTGTAGACCTTCCAGTCGGAGCCGAAACGATGCTCCAGGTGGGCGCCGGGCAGTCCCACAGTGCAGTCGCCCGCGATCTTCTGCAGCTCCTGTCCGTCCAAGGTGATCAACTCCTCTGTCGATCCGAGTGCCCTAACCGCCGGCCAAGGCCCAAGGTGGCGTCTCCCGCATGGCCGCCACGAACGGCGGCGCCCGCACGCCGGCAACCTCAACAAGATCGTGTTACGAGCACTATGTGTTGTTGTGGGTTTTGGTTTCCGGGTGGGTGTTTAGATGAAGGTGAACAGCCGGTCGGCGTCGAATCGCGAGATCGGCGTGGTGTACACCCTCTCCGGGTCGGGGTAGCCGAGGGCCATCAGCACCGTCGTGCTGTGTCCGGTCTCGCGGATCTTGAACGCCTTGTCGACACTGGTCGGGTCGAACCCTTCGAGCGGCGTGGCCTCGACGCCGAGCTCAGCGGCCGCCATCATGGTCAGGCCCACCGCCATGTAGGTCTGCTTCTCCATCCAGTGGTTCAGGTCCTTGTAGCTGTAGCTGCGCAGGTTGAGGAAGTCTCGGGTCATTGATTCCCACAGCTCCTGCTTTGACGGGTCAGGGAACCGGCCGTCGGCCCTCTCCTTCGTGAACACCGCCTCGAGGTGGCTGTCGGGTAGATCTGCCCGGGTGGTGAGGATGATGGTGTGCGACGCGTTCAGGATCTTCTCGGCGTTGTCCTGGAATCGTTCGCCCAGGTTGTTGGCGAGCCGCTCTTTGCCTTCGGGCGTGGCGAGGACGTAGAAGTGGTTGGGCTGTACGTTCACCGATGACGGCGTGGAGCGCAGGAACCTCAGCAGCTGCTGAAGGGTTTCCTCCGGAATGGTCTTGCTGGGGTCGAAATACCTGGTGAGGTGCTTGTTCATGAGCTTGTCGATATTCATGTCAATCTGCCTTCTTCTTGCGATGGGTGGGTGAGGAGCGGTGGTTCGCGGTGTTTTGGGCTAGTTCGTGCCGCGGGCAAGTAGTTCGCTGATGCGCTCGAAGCTGATTCCTGTCGTCGCGGCGGTGAGGTCACCCGCGACGAGAGCCTTGGTGGCCTGTTCGAGTGCCTCCATTGCGTGGGTGTAGAGCGCTGGACCCAAGCTGATGCGCTTGACCCCGGCCTTCTGCAGTTCAGCGACGGTCAGCACCTTGTCCCCCGGCGAGATGAGGACGTTGACCGGTGTCGGCGCGACGGCGGTGACGATCGCGACGAGTGCGTGGAGGTCGGGTGGGTACGGGGCGTAGAGCACATCCGCGCCGGCCTCGGCGAAGGCCGTCAGACGCCGGATGGTGTCGTCGAGATCGGGCCACCCCTGGACGAAGTTGTCGGTGCGGCCGGTGACGACGATGCGCCCCTTGGCCGCCTCGACGGCGCTGCGTATGCGGTTGACTGCCTCGTCGAAGTCGCGGATGGGGTGATCGGGATTGCCCGAGGTGTCTTCGATCCCGATACCGGCCAGGCCGGACTCGACGGCGGCTTCGACGGTCGCCGCGACGTCTTCAGACGTGTCGCCGTAGCCGTCCTCGAAGTCTCCGTTGACGGGCAGCCCGGTGAGCCGGCCGAGCAGCCGCGCATGCTCGAGGTGCTCGTCGCGCGTGACTTCGTGACGTCCGTCGGACCGGCCGAGTGTGGTGGCGAGTGCCGCCGACGATGTCGCGATCGCCTCGAAGCCGGCATCGGCCAGCATCAACGCCGAGAGGCCGTCCCATGCGTTCGGCATGACGAGGCCACCGTCGCGGGTGTGCAGCGCCATGAACTTCTCATAGAGTTCGGAGCCTGGCATATCGCATCTTTCCTGAGTGATCGTTTGGGGCAGTGAGGGGTTTACCGGGCTGTGTGCGCGGCCTCGACGGGCGTCCCGGCGATCAGCCGGGTGTACCGGCCGGGTTGACGGCGGGGATGTCGATGTCGGTCTGGTTGACGTTGTTGATGAAGTTGGTCAGCAGGACCTGCACCGCCACCGTGACGATCGCCAGGATCTGCGGGTCGGTGTACCCAGCGCCTCGCACAGCCGCAAGGTCGGCGTCGCTCACCTGACCGCGGCTCTCCACCACCTGCTGAGCGAAACGAGCGACCGCGGCGCGCTTGGGATCGATCGAGCTCCCGGCCCGGGCCAAGTCGATGTCATCGCTCGACATGCCACCGAGTTCGGACGATACGTATGTGTGTATCGCCAGGCAGTAATCGCAACCGTTGGCTTGCGACACGGCGAGCGCGATGGTGTGCCGCGTCTTCGCGTCCAGAACCCGGCTCAAGGTGCCCTGCAGTGTCATGACGACGTCGAGGACGGTTGGGTTCGACGCGAGAGTCGCGAACATGTTCGGGACGAAGCCGAACTGTGCGCCGACGTTGTCGAGGATGCCCTTCGCCCCGTCGGGGACGTCGTCAGGAGAGGGAACGCTAAGGCGTGACATTGGAAATCAACTCCGATCGGCGGGAATGGTCGTCGTCAGCCGACCCAGGCGACAGTTTTGGGCTAGCCAGCCCACTTTTGGAGTGAACACTGCTCACGACTGGGCTGTCAAGCCCAATATTCGGTATCGTGTGAAGCATGAAGCCCACGAAGGGAGCCCGGGAGCCTCGCAAGCTCACCGACAAGGGACAGGCCACGCGGGCCCGAATCCTGGAGCACGCCGCGGAGCTCATCTACACCAACGGCGTCCACGCCACGAACAACGAGCAGGTCCGTCACGCCGCCGGCGTCGGCGGATCACAGCTCAACCACTACTTCCCTACAAAAGAGAGTCTCGTCCTGGCAGTGATCGCATGGCAGGCCGAGCGCGTACTAGCGCTCCATCGCAGTGAGCAGTTCTCCGGCTTCGACACCCTCGATACGTTTCGGAAGTGGGCGGCGTTCTACGTCGGTTACGAACGCGCCTACCAGGAAGGCTGCAGCCTCGGCTCCCTCGCGAGCGAGATCATCAAGACCGACCTCGACGTTCACGATGAACTCGCGAGCGCGTTCGACCAGTGGAGAGGCATCTTCCGCGATGGAATCCAGCACATGCAGCGACTCGGCCGCATGAGCACCGAAGCAGATCCCGCGCAGTTGGCCAACCTGCTCCTTGCTGCCTTCCAGGGCGGCATGCTCCTTGCCCAGGTCGCCCGGGACATCTCTCCGCTGAAGGATGCGTTGCAGACGGCCATCGACTACGTGGAGACCTTCGCGACCACGAGGCCGGACGGTCCTATCGCTGGATCGGCCAGCAGATTGGCGTCACCGCCCGAGCCGTCGAAGGCTCCGTGAAATACCGCCAGCGCCGCCGGCAGCCAACGCTGAGGTGACAACAACGTCGCGAAGGAACACAGCTAGGACTCCGCCTTCAAGATCATCCCGTGGCGGCTTTCTGGCCGGGCACCGGCCGTTCGTCCGATGAGATCGTCCGGCGGGCGCTGCGTGAGTACTCGTTCTTGCCAGAGGACCGCAGGTCGACTCCGGCACCGGAGATCGCTCAGGCCGTACGCTGGTTGGAGGCAGCGTCTCTCCCGCTGAGCGCTCTGGAGGAGACCAAGAACGCTCGTGCGGCCTTGGAAGCCCTCGCGCTGTGTCTGGACGGCAACCCGCTGCCACCTCGACATATCGTCGCAAGCGGGCCGTCTTTCATCACGCGCTCGAACACGCGGTGGAGTTGGAGGAGCTTTCGGCAAATCCGCTGCACAAGGTCAAGTTCCGCAAGCCAAAGGTGAGTGGCGAGGTCGATCGGCGCTCGGTGGTCAATCCGAAGCAGGCCCGCGAACTGCTCACCGCGGTGACCTATGTGGGACGGTCACGCGGGCCGATGCTGGCCGCGATGTTCGCCTGCATGTACTTCGGCGGCCTACACCCAGCAGAAGCTGCGGGGCTGCGGCAGAAGGACTGTCACCTCCCGGCGAAGGGCTGGGGCCTGCTGACGCTGGAGAAGACCAGGCCCCAGAGCAACAAGCGGTTCACCGACTCCGGGCAGGCCCATGATGAGCGCGGTCTGAAGCACCGGAATGTGAAGGAAACACGCACCGTTCCCATTCCGCCCGAACTGGTCGCCATCCTCCGCAAGCACATCGCCACATTCGGCGTTGGTGAAGATGACCGGCTCTTCCGCACTCGCACGGGCGGTGTGATCTCCGGATCGGCCTACGTGAAGGTCTGGCAGGAGGCACGGACGTACGCCTTCACGCCCGACCAGGCTGCCTCTCCCCTGGCGGGCAGGCCGTACGATCTTCGGCACGCGGCCGTCTCGCTCTGGCTCAACGCAGGCGTGCATGCCCCGGAAGCGGCCGAACGGGCGGGCCACGGCGTGGACGTCATGCTCCGCGTCTACGCCAAGTGCATCGACGGCCAACGGGAAGTCGCCAACCGGCGCATCTTGGGCGCGCTAGCTGCATGATCCACAACCACTGGCAGGACCCCGGGACATCTCGGGGTCCTTTCGCCGTTCCAAGGCTCGAAACTGCCGTGCTCACCTGGGGAAACGGGGTTATGAGCATTCCGCGTATGTTCCGCGACCAGTGGCACAGAGCTGCTTTCAGCCGCCTCACCCTGCCTAGGGGCCAAGACTACCGATCATGCAAAAGACCAGGTCAACCCGCAGATTGCCTGGTCTCGGTTGCGCGCCCTGCAGGATTCGAACCTGCGACCGTCGGATTAGAAGCAAGATCCTTAAGTGTTGCGCCGTGCCGTTGGGTGACGGTTCGTGCCACCTCGATGCGTTTTGCGTGTCAGGCAATGCCGGGTTCTGACGGCGCGTGACGGGGCGTACGAGCACGCACCGAGCACGACGGCACCCTACCGGCCCACCATACCCATCGTCGCCTCAGCGGCGCTTGGACTTGCCTTACCGGAGGGAGCACAAGTGGAGGTCGTGCGCCGGCCTTGGCAGGCCGGCAGATCAGGCACAGCACGCCCCTCGGACTTGATCAGCTCCAGCGGGAGGGTGGTGTCCCCCTCGTCGAACAGTCGCTCGCCCTTGCGGACGGCGCCCGAGGACCGAGCCTTCCTTGCCGCGCTCCTGACGTCGCTGCCGCGCGAGCTCCTGCGCCGGCTGCGGCTCCTCATCTGCCCGGACCCGACCCGGCGTGAGTCGCCGACCGGAATCGTCAGAAACGGTAGTGCGCGACCGTGGTGCCCAGCCTGGAGAAGGCCGCGCTGAGCGCCGACAGTCGGGTCCACAGGCGCAGGGCCGGAGGGAACTGGTCGACCTCGGGCTCCCGAGTGAGCAGGATGTGCCGGATCAGGGTCAGTCGCGGGTTCCACCGTACGGGGTCGAGGCGGTCGAAGCCGGGGGACTTGAAGAGCGGGACCAGGAACCGGCTGCCGGAGTAGTGTTTCGCTGCCCAGACGGTGAATCTGGTGTAGACGTTGAACGCTATCTCCCCACTGGGAAAGTGGCTGGTGAGACGGTCCAGCAGCGTGATCATCTCTTCCTGGGAGAGGAAGGGCAGCACGCCGTCGGCGACGATCACGGCGGGGCGGTCGGCGGGGAGCGCCTCCAGCCAGCCGGGCTCGGTCAGGTCCGCGCCGATCCTGTGCGTGTGCGGCCGATCGGGGATGACCCGGTGCCGGGCGTCCACGACTTCGGGGAAGTCGACGTCGTACCAGTCCGCTGTGGGCGGCGGGTCGATGCGGAGGGCCCGGGTGTCGAGGCCGGCTCCCAGATCGATGCCGATCGCGTCGGGGTGGCGGGCCATGAACTGCTGGGCCACCTCGTCCAGCTTCTTGGCGCGCTGGGCGACGTCGATGGCCGAGGCCGCGCTCCAGCGGAGTTTGCGGTGGTCGTAGCCGGTCTTGTGGATGATCTCGTAGGCCATGCGGTCGCCGAGTATGGGGCGTGGCAGGCGGCTGTCGAGCGCCCGGCCGCACAGCGTCACCCACAGGGTTTCCTGCAGCGGGGTCAGGGTAGGAAGAGTCACTCCCATGATGTCCTCCAGGCTCAGGTGGTGGGCATGTCGCGTCGGGTGAATCCGGCCAGGCCGGCCGCGACGAGGGCCGCCGCGACGACGGTCATGACGATCAGTGGCGTGGCCGTCATGACCCCGCCGGGGAGTTTCGGTACGTGCTCGAAGACCGACAGGTCGATGACCCACTGGTCGAGCTGCAACTCCAGGCCGACCCAACCGAACAACATGCTCACCATGGCCACCGCGAACGTGCCGGCGACCAGCCGGGGCAGCAGCCCGAACAGGGCGAACGCGACCCCGGTGAACACCCACACCACAGGAAGCTGCACGAGAGCGGCGGCCAGGAGGCGGGACAGCTCACGGGCGACGTCGCCGGTGTTGAGGCCGTGCGCCAGACCGGCGGCCGTCCCGAAGGCGATCAACCCGAGCGCCGGGCCGAGCAGTATGAACGCGAAGTGGCTGCCCGCCCAGCGCAGCCGGCGCACCGGGGTGGCCAGCAGGGGCTCGGCCCGCCCGTCGCGCTCCTCGTTCCTGAGCAGCAGCGCGGCCTGGATGGCGAAGCCGGCGCTGACCAGGCCGAGCATGGTCATCATGGGGGCGAGGAACTGGTCGACGAGCGGGCCGGGACCGCCGAGCCGGGCCAGCGCCTCTCGGGCCGCGGCGCCGCTGTTGTCCATCAGCGTCCCAAGGCTCGCCGACATCGCGCCGACCACGAGCCCGACCAGGGCGAGTCCGGCGAGCCGGCTGATCAGCGGCCCGCGGTGCAGCCGCCAGGCCAGCGCCAGCGGGCTGCGCAGGCGGGGTCCGGCGGCGGCCGGGCCCAGTCGGGCCTGGAACATGCCGGCGCCGAGGTCGCGCCGCTCCGACAGCGCCACGGCCAGCACGATCAGCGCCAGCACGGCGCCGGCCGCGAGCGCGAGCACCCACCAGCGTTCGCCGCTGTAGGGCCGCAGCGCCTCCGCCCAGCCGAGCGGCGTCAGCCAGGTCACCCAGGCGGGCCCGTCACCGGACTGCGCGGCGACGTCGCCGACGCCGCGCAGCAGGATCGCGGCGCCGAGCGTGCTGATCCCGATGGCGCGCGCGCCGCCCGCGCCGGTCGTGAGCTGCGCTGTCACCGCGCCGATCGAGGCGAACGCGCAGGCGGCCACCGTGAACCCGAGTCCGAGCGCCAGGGAGCCGGCGGCGGGCAGGCCCTGGCCGATCAGCGCCACCGCCGAGGCCACGCCCAGGACGAGGGCGGCCCCGCAGGTGACGATCAGGGTGGCGGCCAGGTCGGCGTGGCGGGACACCGCTGTGGCCCCGACCAGTTCGCGCCGCCCGGCCGCCTCTTCCGTACGCGTGTGCCGGATGACCGTAAGCAGGGCGAACAGCGCGACCATGAACGTGACGAATCCCGACCGCCAGGCGACGAGCTCGCCGAGGCTGGATCCGTTCAGCACGCCGTAGGCGATGGTGAAGGCCCTGGTGTGGACGCTGGTCTCGTAGTAGTGCTGGCGGGCCTCGGCCGTGGGGTACGCGCCGGTGAAGGCGCCGACGAACACCACCGGGATCATGCAGATGAAGGCCACCCACAGCGGCAGCAGCACACGATCGCGCCGCAGCACCAGGCGGATGAGCTTTCCCGTGCCGGCGAACGCGTTCATCGTCCTGCCTCCGTGTACCGGCCCTTGACGTTCGCGGTCGCGCGGTCGTAGTGCCGCAGGAACAGTTCCTCCAGCGTCGGAGGCCGGCTGACCAGGCTGCGCACGCCGGCCTTGGTGAGGTGGCGAAGTGCGAGGTCCAGCGCGGCGGCGTCGACGCTGAAGCGTACCCGGCCGCCGTCGGCGCGCAGGCCGTGCACGCCCGGCAGCCCGGCCAGCCCGTCCGGTGGGGCGGCCAGCTCGGCGTCGATGGAGGTGCGGGTGAGGTGCCGCAGCTCGGCCATGGTGCCGGTCTCGACGGTACGGCCGTCGCGGATGATCGTGATCCGGTCGCAGAGCGCCTCGACCTCGGAGAGGATGTGGCTGGACAGCAGCACCGTACGGTCACCCGCGCGCCGCACCTCCTGGATCGTCTGCCGGAAGACCTCCTCCATCAGCGGGTCCAGGCCGGAGGTGGGTTCGTCGAGGATGAGCAGCTCGGCGTCGGAGGCCAGCGCCGCGACCAGTGCCACCTTCTGCCGGTTGCCTTTGGAGTAGGTGCGGCCTTTCTTGCGCGGGTCGAGGTCGAAGCGCTCGACCAGCTCGTCCCGGCGCCGCCGGTCGAGGCTGCCGCGCAGCCGGCCGAGCAGGTCGATGGCCTCGCCACCGGACAGGTTGGGCCACAGGGTGACGTCGCCGGGCACGTACGCCAGGCGGCGGTGCAGCTCAGCGGTCTGTGTCCAGGGGTCGCCGCCGAGCAGCCGGGCGGTGCCCGCGTCGAGGCGCATCAGACCCAGCAGGATCCGGATCGTGGTGCTCTTGCCCGCGCCGTTGGGCCCGAGGAAGCCGTGCACCTCGCCAGTCCGTACGACGAGGTCGAGGCCGTTCAGTGCCCGTGCCGGGCCGAACGACTTGACCAATCCGGCCATGGAGATGGCATCGGTCTCAGTCATCATGGGTGTCCTTATGTGGTGATGAGGAGAGGGCTAGAGATCGTCTCCCCGCTGGGCCTCCCAGGCGGCCTGGGCGGCTTTGAGCATGGTGTCGTCGGCGTACAAGCCGTGGGTGTAGATCTCGAGCATGGGCAGCCCGATGCGCCGCAGCACGTCGGGACCCATCCGCTCGAAGCCGAGCGCGCGGGTCAGGGGTGGCGCCATGGTCAGCGTGGCCAGGCTCACCAGCACGGTGAGCACGGCCAGCGCCCGCACGTCGGAGGACTGGCGCATCGAGCCGCCGGCGATCCCGTCCCGGAAGAGCTGCTCGGTCTCCTCCACCAGCGTGTTGACGAACGTGGTGGCCGCGGAGGAGTCCTCCTCGATCGCGCGCACCATGTACTGCACATGGAGGCGGTACTCCTCCGAGTCCGACAGATATTCCTGGGACAGATCCCGCACGCCGACCAGGTCGGCCACGGTCCGGGCCCTCCGCACCAGGATCTGCAGGACGTGCTCGTCGCAGACGCTCCGCAGGTTGTCCTTGCTGCCGAAGTGCCGGATGACCAGGGCGGCGCTCACCCCCGCGGTGGCCGCGATGGCGCGCAGGTTCGTCTTCTGGAAGCCGTCGCGGGCGAAGTGCGCGATGGCGGCGTTACGGATCTTGGCCTGGGCGGTCAGATCCGCCGAAGAGGCTGAACACACGTTTACTATACTAAACATGTGTTCAGCACTGTGGCAACCGGGGTCAGAACGTGGTGAGGATGATCTTTCCGTGGACGTCCCGTCGTTCCAGAGCGCGGTGCGCCTCGCTGGCCTCGGAGAGTGGGAAGCAGGACCCGATGCGTGGCCGGATGTGACGCCCCAGTGCGAGCTCGAAGAGGTGCGTGAGTAATGCCTGATGCTGGGACGGGTCCGCGGCGATCTCCCGGGGCAGCGTGCAGAGGGCCGTGCGCTTGCCGGGCAGCAGGTTCAGCATTCTGTTGCGCAGCGCGCCGCGGACAGTGTCGGCCAGCACGTGTCCTGGCCGGCCCATGAAGGCGTAACTGACCAGCACACCGCCCGGCGCCAGGAGGCGATGGTTGGCGCGCATGCTGGCGCCGCCGAGGTGGTCGTAGACGATCCGGACGCCTTCGGGGTGCTTGGCGCGTACGACCTGGGCGACGTCCTGGCGGCGGTAGTCGATGGGCACGATGTCGTAGTCGCGCAGCCGGTGCAGGCTGCGCTCGGAGGCGGTGCCGTACATGACCAAGCCCCGGTGAGCGCCGAGCTGGCACAGCGCGTCACCCACGCCGCCGGTCGCGCCGTGGATGAGCACGGTGTCCCCCGGGCGGGCCCGGCTGTGGCGGTCAAGGAGGCTCAGCGCGGTCAGGTAGTCCAGTGGGAGGGCGGCCGCCGCCAGGGTGTCGAGGCCATCCGGTACGGGGGCCAGCAGCCGGACGGGCAGGTTGGCGTATTCCGTGTAGCCGCCCATCCTGGTCAGGCACGCGGCGACCCGGGCACCGGGCACCAGCCAGGGCGGCACCGGCTCCGCGTGGTGGCCGACCACCTCGCCCACGACCTCGTACCCGGGTGTGAACGGCAGCCCGCGCTGGAAGATGTACTCGCCCTTGCGCGCCATCACGTCGGTGTAGCCGACCGCCGCGGCCAGAACCCTGATGCGGACCTGGCCCCGCCCAGGGGCGGAGGTGACCGCATCGGCCTGTCTCAGCACCCCGGCATCGCCGAAGCGCCGCACCACGATCCGCCTGTGCTTGATCGGCTCGCTCATCGGCCTGCTCCCTTGATGGTGGACGCCCAGTCGAAGATGACCTCGTGGGCGAGGTGGACGGCGCCGTTCTGGCAATGCAGGCCGCCGCCTTCGGCTCCGGGGAACTCGTGCACCCGGACCGAGCGCGCGCTGGTCAGCCGGCGGGCGAAGTCGTGGGCGAGGCGGTTGTCGAAGAAGTGCTCGTCCTCGCCCAGCAGGATCAGGACATCGGCCTCAATGGTGTCCGCCCACTGGCCGTCGTCGTATCTGCCGATCTCTGCGATCAGGTCGGGAAGAGTGGCCACTCCGAACGTCCACAGCGCGTTACCGAGCGCCCAGCGCAGCTCAGCGTCATAACGTGCGTTCAGCCTGATCAGCAACTGAAGCCAGGCGGGCATGGCGCCGATCCGACCGCGCAGCAGCCGGGGCATCTTGTGGGCGAAGGCTCGTAACATGCCGGGGAAGTAGTCGAGCAGCACGATCGCGTCGTAGCGGTTCTCCATCGCGGCCGCCCGGGCCAGCAGGTGGCCGCCGAAGCTCACCCCCACCCCGATGATCGCGCCGGGATCGCAGTGCCGGCTCAGCGAGTCGATCGCCGTGGCGGCCGGGCGTTCCCATTGCGGCGTGAACGGCATCCCGAACTCCCGCAGCAGGTTGCCCTGCCCCGGGCCCTCGTACAGCAGCACGTGGAAGCCCCGCTCGAGCGCGCCGGCGCCGAGGACGAAGTACAGCTCCTCCGGCGTCGAGTCGAAGCCCCCATGCACCACCATCACGTCCCGGGCGTCCGGGTGCGGTGATCGAAGGAAGATCGTCTCCATCTCGGCGCCCTCATAGGGAGTGCGCGAGCGTGTGCCGTCCACGCCGAGGGCCGCCAGTCCGGCGTCGAACCACGTCCGGGAACGGCGCGCGCAGTTCATGCGACGAGGGTCGCCGGGTTCGAGGTAGAACTCGGCGGTGCGTATGTAGTTGCTCGCCCGCAGCAGTGCCTTGCCCCGCGAGACGCGGTCGCTCAGCTGTTCGCCGCGGCCGTGTGCGGTCATGGCCAGGCGGGTCCACTGCCGGTGCCAGGATTCGAAGTCGCCTGGTCGTACCCGTGAGACCGCGGAGACGACCTCGCCGTAGTCGGCTCCGTTGAACGGGCTGGACCACAGTGCCCGGACCGCTTCGAAGTGAAACGTTGATGTTCGTGACAGGACGGGGCCGCGCATACCACTCTCCAGAAATATGTCATGACGTCTAATGACATGACGCACAATATCTATGTCATGTCATCGATTCAAGTAGACTGCCGCCCGTGGACCAGGTGCTGGAATTCGTACTCGCCGTCAAGGCCGCACACCGGGAGATCAACCGGCGCTTCAGCGAAGCCCTGAGACCGCTGGGCATCACGGTGGTCCAAGCCGAAGCGATCCTCATCCTCGCCGACGACCAACCCCTCACCCTGGGCGAACTAGGCACGCGCCTCATCGCAGAGACCGGCAATCCCAGCCGGCTCGCCGACCGCCTCCAAGCCGCCGGCCTCATACACCGCCATCCATCTCCACACGACCGCCGCCACGTCGAACTCACCCTGACCGCCCACGGTCGCGAAATGGCCACCCGCATCCAGCAAGCGCGCCGACCACTGCTTGACTGGGGCCGCACACTCCTGGACGACGCCCAATTCGCCGCCGCCACCACCGCACTGCACCGCGTCCTCGAACAACCCTGACCGATACACGGGGTGGCTTGGACGGGACACAGACGTTCTGGATCAATGGTGTGCTGACAGCCACCGGCCTTGACCACGCTGGCGTGCCAGAATCGCGGCAGCATCAGATCCAGCAGCCAGCCGGCGCCAGCCTCAACCAGTGGCGCTGGCCGCCGACCCGCGGAGTTGCCCGCGCCGGCGGGCTCGCCGCCGGCTGATGCGTTGGCGGCGCTGGGCGCGGTGGGGGTTGCGGCGCACCAGTTCGGTCCATGCGGACCGCCAAGACGATTTCGGGGCGAGCTTCGTTGGTCGCCATGTCGCCGGTCTGGCCAGGGCCTGCGCAGTCTCCGGATCGACAAAGAGCGCATCTGCTGTCCCTGCTCACTACGTTTGGCTGAGGACGGTGACCGCGAGCTGGCGCACGCGATCGAGGTCGCGGATACCGTTGATCTCGACGATCTTGTCGTTCGCAGCCGTGAAGGCCAGCAGGGAATTGGCCGCCCGCTGACAGTAATCGCTGCTCCAACCGCGCCGCCGACCAGCGCGGGATACAGGTGACCATCTCGTGGGGCCGCGGATCTGCCTGACCACGGCCACCGTGCCGCGGATCATAGCCGTCGGCTGACCATAGCCGAAGTCGGTGCTACGCCACTGCCTGCAGCCGGGGCCGGTGCCGCTCGAAGCGCTCAGCCAGCCACTCGGCCCCCTTCATTGGTCACACCATCCCATCGTCAAGGCTCGTCAAGGCGCCTTGTAACTCCTGGCCCGAAATCTCACACGCGCGATGCTAGAAGCCGCGTTCCGCAGCTACACGATCGAATTCGTGGAGTCGGTGTAACGGGGTCGCCTTGGTTGAGAGTCGAGCCGGTCTGGGGCAGGCACCCTTCGATCGGGTGCGGCCCGATACTGCATGTTCCTTCAACTGGCGTTTGATGCTCTGGGTCAGCCCGGTTGATCGTGCACAACGAAGTCGGCGCCGGCTCTCTTAAGTGGTGACCGCACTGTCCCGACAGGTTCACCTCAGGTGCGTAGGCGTGCATCTGGAAGATGTGTAACCGGTCGGTGTTCTGTCCGACGATGTGAATCACCCCGGGATCCAGTGGAGTCGCCGTGACCTCGCCGACGCGGCTTTGGTCACCGTACGATCCATGAAATCCCCGCACAGGTGGGTTTCGTGGGCTACCGCCGTACGAACATCGGTTGAGTGGCGCGCCCTTCGCGCTGCTCCCCA
Source organism: Nonomuraea sp. NPDC051941 (assembly GCF_044593615.1). NCBI lineage: Bacteria > Bacillati > Actinomycetota > Actinomycetes > Streptosporangiales > Streptosporangiaceae > Nonomuraea > Nonomuraea sp. NPDC051941. The sequence goes on along the minus strand of NZ_JBIUCF010000096.1, from coordinate 10,982 downwards.
TGCGAACCACTGGCCGGTCTACCGGCGGCGGCGGGCGTAGAAATGGCCGAAAACCCCCGCACATGCGGCAGATACGGACAGGCAGATCGCCGCCACGGCGCCGAGATCACCGGCTGCGGCAATGACTCCCAGCACGAAGAAGTAAGCGGCTGCAGCCGCATACGACTTCCAGAAAACCCCTGGGTAAGACGGACGGCGAGAACGCGAGGGAGGCAATAGGGTCACTCCCTCATCATGCAGCAGGAGAGCGTGACCGCCTCGCCGAGAGCCCATGCTGTGCAGCGACTGACAAGAAACTGTGCACTGGTGGCGAAGGACGTGCGCACGTTCGACTTCGACGCCAACCCCAACGTCGACCCGGCCGTCATCAACACGCTGGCCACCTGTGACTGGTTGCGCAAGCATCAGCCGCTTTGTCTGATCGGCGATTCGGGGACGGGTAAGTCGCACCTGCTCATCGCGCTGGGCACTGAGGCCGCGATGGCCGGGTTCAAGGTCAAGTACACCCTGGCCGCCAAACTGGTCAACGAACTGGTCGAGGCCGCCGATGAGAAGGCGCTGACCAAGACCATCGCCCGCCTCGGCCGCGTGGATCTCCTTTGTATTGACGAGCTTGGCTACATGGAGCTTGATCGACACGTAGCCGAACTGCTGTTCCAGGTTTTGACCGAGAGGGAGGAGACCAACAGTGTCGCGATCGCCTCAAATGAGTCGTTTTCGGGATGGACTAAGACATTCACTGAGCCGCGGCTCTGCGCCGCCATCGTGGATCGGCTCACCTACGGCGGCAACATCATCGAGACCGGCACCGAATCGTACCGGCTCGCCCAGACCCGCGCCCAAGCCGAAGCCGCCGCCAGCAAGGCCGTCGGCTGACCCCTCTCTGCTGCCCTTCCTTGACAACGCCTGGTCCCGCCGCTGAGAGGAGCTGGTCAAGATGCAGCGCCCGCAGCGAAGCGAGGACGAACGATCTTTACCCGGGACGAGCAGCGGTGATCGTCACAGCGTCGAGGAAGAGCACGGCCAATGCTGGCGGAGGCACTGCGGGGGCGTGAGCAGCCAGGCGGTGTGCTCTCAGCGCCACTGGTAGCGCGTCTGGGACGGCTCGCTACCAGTGGCGAAGGCGAACCCCCTGTCCGGCTGGACCCGGTAGAGCTGAACATTCCCGGTCCGAACGGCGTCGCCCAGTTGATACCAGGTTCCGTCCTCGCGGGTGAGCTGCCACCCATAGGCCTGTTCGAACGCGGTCGCCACGGCTTCCCTGGTGGCATGGTCGGTGACCAGGCTCGCAGTGCCCTCGATGACGTAGTCCATGCCGGTCAGGGTGTCGGTTCCGCTGGTCAGCGCGCAGCGCTGGTTGGCGCTGAGATTCTTGGCCTTCTGCTCGTTGTCGCCGGTGGTGAACCACATCGCGCCGAGCGCCCAGATCGCCAGCAACGGTGTCACGTGGGGGCGGCCATCCCGGCGCACCGTGCACAGCTGGAATTTCTGGATCCGGCGCAGGGCCCACTCCGTCGCCTCCCACGGCGTCGGGCTGGCGCCTGGCGAGGAGAACGGACCGAGGCTGGTCTGTGGCGCGGTCGAGTCGCCGGTCGTATGAGTGGACATGATTTTCTCCTTGTGATCGTTGCGAATTCCGCCCGGCGCGTCCGCGGGAAAGCTCAGTGGGTCCCGGCGAGATGGTCGGCCAGGATGGTGGTGACCGACAGCGCGGTGTCGAAGTTCGGGACGAGCCGGTTTTTCGTCAGCGCGAAGGCGACCCCCCGGGCGGGGTCGGCGTAGGCGTAGCTTCCGCCCCCGCCCGGCCATCCGAAGGCCATGGAGTTCTCCTCGGCAGGGGCGCCCATCCTGCCTATCGGGAAGCCCAGCGCCATTCGCGCCGGGCTACCGAAAACCTGATCCGTACCCTCGAACGCGAGCGCGGACAGTTCCGCCAACCGTGCAGAGTCCACGAGCTTGCCCTGCAGCACGGCGTTGTACATCGCGGCAAGGCCATGCGCAGTGGCGATACCCACCGACGGTATATCGGCGCGCAGGATCTCGCCGCTGTTGCCGAAATCGGCACTCGGCCGGCTTTCCCACGGCGCGAGGATCGCATCACCGTCGTCCGGGCCGGCAGGCCATTGCCGCGCCTGCTGTTCCAGGCGCGCCAACCGCGGCAGCGACTCCTCCGGAGCGGCGAAGTAGAGCTGCCCCTCGATACCGAGGGGCACAGTGATCCACTCACGCAGCAGTTCGCTCATGGGCCGCCCGGTCGCGCGGCGGGCCAGCTCGCCGACGAGATAGCCGAAGGTGTAGGAGTGATAACCCGTAGCGGCGCCCGGCCGCCAGCGCGGCTCGGCGGCGGCCAGCGACTCACATACCCTGAACCAGTCAGGGAGCTCGCCCGGGGTGATCTCGCGCGGCATGGCCGGAAGACCGACCGTATGGGTCAGCACGTGCCGCAGCGTCGCCGTGGCCTTGCCGTGCATACCGAACTCGGGCCACAGGTCCGTGACCGGGCTGTCGTAATCGAGGAAACCACGCGCGACGAGCAGATGCGCGAGCGTGGCCGCCACGTTCTTGCCAGTGGAGAAACTGAAGATCGGCGTGCCGGAGGTGACCGGCCGCCCGCTGGCCGGATCGGCCGTACCGGCCACCGCGTCGACGATCAGCGCGCCATCCTGATAGACCGCGACCTGCACACCGGTCTCCGCGCCGGCACCGACCAGCGCATCGATGTGACGCTGAATCTGTTCCTGTATCTCACTCATCGCTACCCTCGTCACTCCCTGCCCGCGCGGAGGAATCGCCCCTCCGGTCGGCGGAGGGTGGTGTGCCGCCCGCCGGTTGTTGTACCAGTCGAGCAGGGGGACCGACGCTGTCGTCCGGACGGGCCACGAACCCATCGAGGGACATACAGAAGCTGGCGCTCACGGTCATGGTCAAACTCCTCGATAACTGCTCAGACCCCGCCGTTCACGGACTCGACGGTGCCGCGAGAGTCGCACACCGTGCGCCATCTCGGTCACGAGCATCCTGAATCCTTCTCGCGTGGGGGGGACCTTCCGAAGGTAAGACGATCGACGGCGGGAAAACTCATCGCGCCGGACAAAGCCAACCGACGGCGGTCCACCGCGCAGACAACCTTCAGCCACGAAAGTCGGCTTGGGCGAGACACCGTCAACTTCGCACGCATTGCCTGTTCCTCTGGGTGCTGCTACTTCTCACCGACATTCCGCGCCCGATCAACCCTCAAGTGCTGTTCAAACTGACCGGCAAACGCTGCTGCTACCCACCCGCAAAATCACATTGAGTCTTCGCTGACTTGCGCAGCGAGTACCACGACTGCTCCAGCGTGCGCCGCCCCAGCCTGTGCGCCCGGGGCGGAGGGGGAACGCCATCTGGCGCTCCCCGTGTCAGACCAGGAATTCGAGCAGGGCTTTCACCGCGGCCGCCGGAGCTTCCTCAGGAAGGAAGTGACCGGCTCCCGGGATGACGAGCCCGGTGACGTCTGTGGCCACCAGGCGCATGACCGTCTCCACGAACGTACCGCCGCTCAGTTCGCCGCCGAGCGTCAGTACAGGGATGGTCAGTGGCCCGGCCTCACGTACCCGCGCCAGGCCTTGGTCCGCACGGTAGAACTCGAAGCTGGCGTGGAGTGCGGCCGGGTCTCGCAGGGCGTCCACGTACACATCCACGGCGTGGGGCGGGATGGCGTCGGGGGTGGCGGCCTTGGAGGCGAACTGGTGGCCGAAGTAGATCTCCTCGCGACCGGCGACCATGCGTTCGTTGACGTCCGCGGGCAGGCGGTTGAAGGCGAAGTGCCACATGAGGTCGCCTCTGGCCGGGTCCGTCATCGGGGGCGGGAAGTCGGAGACGCCAGGGAGAATGGCTTCGGCCACCGCCAGGTGGGTGACACGGTCGCGGTGGCCCGCGGCAAGGGCGTAGCCGACGACCATGCCGAGGTCGAAGCCGGCAATGGCGAAGCGGTCGTGTCCCAGGCCGGTCATGAGGGCGGCCATGTCGTCGGCGAGTGTGAGGGGGTCGTACCCGGTGGCGGGCTTGTCGCTGGCCCCCACGCCGCGGACGTCGGCGGCGATGACGGTGAAGTGCTCGGCGAGGTCCGGCATGGCAAGGCGCCAGCAGTACCAGAACTGGGGCCAGCCCGGGAGCAGCAACAGCGGCGGTCCGTCGCCACCGACCACAGCGTGCAGGGTGAGATCACGGACCTGGACGGTTCGGCTGGTGAACGTGCTGGTGAACCCGTCCGGCAGGTGTGGCACGTCGGTCACGGTGAAGGGCATGTTCGTTCTCCTTATGAGGGCAGGCGAAACTCGCCCGACCATTCGAATCATTTATCCGTTTATGCTGCGGAAATCCGGACGAGCCATCCGGTTATGCTGGTCGCATTACGACGGCACCCGCTGCGCGAGGACGTTGCGCATACCTGGCAGCGCATCGTCGACTGGGGCTGAACGGGCGCTCACCGGCGACGCGTGGCGGGCCCCGCGGCACTTCCTGTTCGCCGTCATCGACGCACAGTTGACCGACGCCTCGCTCTCGCTCGTCACTGCCGCGCCCCCAACACCACGGAACTCAAGGCCACGTTTGGATCACTCGGCGGTCGAATGTGCGACCGCGCCCTGGCCGCAGGGTCGTGCGCCCCGACGCGACCTCATCCCGCTGTATGCGGCGTGACACCTACGCCGCCACCGCCCACTTCGGTGACAAGGAATCCGGATGCTGGACGGCCTTCGTCCCTGATCCGCCAATGGTCAGCGTTTGTGAGCAGCGACGACCTCCGCCTCGACGAGCCAGCCCTCGACGGGAAGGCCGGCGATCTCGATCGTCACGCGGCCGGACGGCGTCGAGCGCGGACAGGCTACGTCCAGCGGCGGATCGCGTCGATCGTGGTCTCCGGCGAGGTGTTGAAGCAGAACCGGATGCCAGGCTCCGCCGCCACCAGTACGTTGATCAGCCGCTCGAACAGCACGGTGTGCTCCGGCAGCACGCGCACCCCGGCCCCTATCATGGCCAGGCCAAAGGGACCTTCGGCGGACAGTCGCTCGCGTACGACTTCCTCGGCCGCGACCGGATCGGCGCCGATGAGGCACGCCACGCTGTCCAGCCCCGCCGCATGCAGCGCGGCCTCACCCTGTTCGATACGGGCGGCCAGCGTCGCCTCGTCCAGGCCGGGATGATCGGAGAAGTCGATCGCGCTCGGGTGCAGGCCGATCGTCAAGATCTTGGTCATGTGGGGCTCCTACCAGGGGACGGGTCCGTTGCGGTCGAAGAAGCCGCCCGTCGGCCCTTCGCGGTCCAACGTGGCCAGCCGGATGACCGACTCGGCGGCCTCCGCGACGGTGTGCATGCCGGTGTGCTGGTTCATGTCGGTTGCAGGGTTGCCCGGGTCGGCGGCGTTGACCTTGAAGCCGGGCAGGGCGCGGGCGTACTGGGAGACGATCATGTTGAGTGCGGTCTTGGACGAGGCGTAGTCCAGGCTCAGGAAGCTGGACTCGGGGCGTGCGGGGTCGCAGGCGTAGGTCAGGGATGCGAGTGCGCTGGAGACCATGACGATACGGGGAAGGTCCGACTTGCGCAGGAGGGGCAGGAACGCGTGCGTGACCCGTACCGGGCCGAACACGTTGGCTTCGTACAGGACCCGCAGCCGGTCCGCGCCCATGTCGGCGGGATCCAGCCGTAGGCCGCCGACTCCGGCGTTGTTGACCAGTACGTCAAGACGGCCGGCCCTCCTGGCCACCGTCTCGGCCGCCGCGGCAACAGAGTCGTCCGAGGTCACGTCGAGCTGGACGAACTCGACGCCGAGCGCTTCCGCCGCCCGCGTACCGCGTTCGCGATCACGAGCGGCCAGGAACACCCGCCAGCCCCGCTCCGACAGGCGGCGTACTGTCTCGTTGCCCAGCCCCTTGTTCGCTCCGGTGACCAGCGCCACCGTCTTCGTATCCGCTGCCGTGAGCTGTTCCGCGCCGGGTGCCGGTGTATCTGCCGGCATCGGCTCATCGCCGTTGGCGTCCGTTGTCATGGATTGATCGTCCGAGATCGGGCCCAGCCCTCACCAGGACCGCTTCGGCCTGGGACTGGCCGTACCACCCGCGGTAGGCGATCAGCGCGGGAGAATCAAGGGGTGAATCGTGCCGAACTCGCCGCAGTACTCCGCCAGGCCCGCTCCCGCCTGCGACCGCAGGATGTCGGCCTGCCATCGGGCACCCGCCGCCAGGTGCGTGGCCTGCGCCGCGAGGAGGTAGCCCTGCTCGCGGGGCTGAGCGTCGAGTACGTCGTCCGGCTGGAGCAGGGGCGCGGCGCACGGCCGTCCGCTCAGGTCGTCGCGGCGCTGGCGCAGGCACTGCGGCTCGACGACGACGATCGCGACCTGGTGTTCCGCCTGGCCGGTCACGAGCCGCCGCAGCCTGGACACGTTGCCATGGTGGTACGGCCGAGCGTGTTGCGGCTGCTGGACCGGATGGCGGATCTGCCGGTGCTGGTGCTGTCGGCCAAGGGCGACGTGCTGGCCTGGAACCCGCTGGCGGCGGCGCTGCAGGGCGACATGTCCGCCTGGCCCCGGCACCGGCGCAACCTCATCTGGCAGCGCTTCCTCGGCAGCAGCCGATGCCAGGTCGCCGCGGACCCGGGCGAGGACGAGGCCGCCACCCGCGCCGCCGTCGGCACCCTGCGCGCCGCCCAGGCCCGCTATCCGCGTGACGCCGACCTCGCCCGCATGATCAGCGAGCTGCGCCGCGGCAGTCCCCGGTTCGAGGAGCTCTGGCAGGAGGGACGTTCCGCGGCCTGGCGTGCGGCGATCAAGTCGATCCGCCATCCCCAGCTCGGCACGATCACGCTCGACTGCGACACCCTCCTGCTCCCTGACACCGACCAGACCGTACTCGTGTACTCCGCCGAACCGGGAAGCCCCGAGGCCACGGCGCTCGACGTGCTCAGGGCGACCGGGCTGCAGCAGTTGTGAGGGCAGGATCTGGGGGCCGTGCACCGCGTCCAGCGCGCAATTGGCGGCGGTGAGGGTTGTCAACGCAGGGCTCGGTTGCTGTGCCGGAGGACGGGCGCAGCGTCGCGAAGCCCGATGGCACGAGCGCCACGCAGGCCTCGCCCGGTCCGCTCATCGTGATCGGGCAGTCGCACCCGGAATCCGGTTCTGCTTCAACACCTCGCCGAAGACGACGATCGACGCCATTCGCCGTTTCCATCCGAAGCCGGTGGATGGAAGCGGTTCACGGTTGTCAGAGGGCGCGGTTCTGGCTGGCCGGGGTGTGCTCGACGCCGCCGCACCAGATGCGACGGATGTTCCGGGTAGCGCGAATGTCGGCAAGAGGGTCGCCGTCGATCAAGATCAGGTCGGCGCGCAGCCCTGGCTCGACAGCACCGCGATCGGTCAGGCCGAACGCCTCGGCCGCGAGCCGGGTGGCCGCGCGTAGCGCCTCGGCGGGGCGCAGGCCGGCGTCGACCAGCAACTCGAGTTCGTGGTGCAAGCTGGCTCCGGCTTCGGGCTGGAACGGCACACCGGCCGTGTCGTTCGTGTCGGTCCCGGCCACGACCCGCACCCCGGCCTGGTGAAGCAGACCCACGCTGCGGCGGGCGCCGGCGAACCCCTCCGGCCGCCCGATCGTTGCCGCGATGCCTTCCATCATGGTCATGGTGGGAACCACAGTGCAGCCGGCGTCCGCGATTCGGGCCACGACCGGCAGGTCCAGCGCTGGGCCGAGCGGGACGTGGGTGATGATGTCCGCGCCGGCATCGAGGGCCATGATGACGGCGGCCTGGGACACGGCGTGTATCACGACCGGCTTGCCGTGAGCGTGTGCCGCGCGGGCCAGGGCTGTCACGGTTTCCTGGTCCGGGCCGCCTTCGTCCGGATCGGCCACGATCTTGATGTAGTCGCTGCCTTCGGCCAACCGCGCGGCGACGAACGGCTCGGCCTGGTCCGGGCCGGTGACGATGGCGTCGGCCGGCATCGTCGGGATGCGCGAGTGCAGGCCGCCTGGGCCGATGGCGGGGGTGCCCGCGCTTCGCACATCGCTCCCGCCCCGCACGCCGCGCAGCGTGGTCAATCGCCGCGCCGGCCAGGTCGCCATGTCCAGCCCTGTGGTGACCCCGTACGAGCAGAGTTTCCCCCGCGTGTTCTCGCCGCTGAGGTGAATGTGCGCATCGATCAGGCCGGGCAGCATCACGCCGCCGTCAGCGTCGATGACCTCGGCGTGGTCGGCGTCGGTGCCGATCACGTCGCCGGCGATGACGACCGTACGTGGCTCGGACAGCCCATGTCCGTCAAAGACACGCACGCCCGTGATGGCAACTCGATCAGTCATAACCTTTCCTGCTTTCTTCATGGGCCTGAGCTGGTCAGCTCCGGGTGTGGCTGCCCTGGGTATCGTCCGCGCCGGCCCCGCCGCTGTCCGGCCGGGTGCGCATCGACCACCACAGTGCGGTCAGCGCCAGGAGCCCGGTGATGAACGCGGCGTAGCCGATGCCGGGCCGGCCGGCCCGGCTGTAGCCGATGGCACCGACGAGTCCGCCTGCGCTGATACCGAGATAGATGGCGCTCTGGTGAAGGCCGAGCACGATGGGCGCCACCTCTGGCGCCGCCGCAGCGACGCGCAGTTGCTGCGGGACGTTGACCATCCAATGCAACATCGCCCAGGCGCCGATTCCCAGCAGCGCGAGCGGCATGGTGACCGCCACCGACGGCACCACCAGGACCGCGACAGTGAGGCCGGGGGCGACCGCCGCGATCGTACGACCCGGACCGTACCGATCCGCCAGCCGTCCAGCGAGCAGGTTGCCTGCCATCGCCCCGGCCCCGAAGCAGAGCAACGTCAGGAACTGGCGGTCTGGGTCGCCTCCGGTGGCCGGCAGCAGCACCTCATCGATGAAGTTGTATACCGTCCAGCTCGCGGTCAGGCACAGCCAGGTCGCCAGCAGAGTGGCAAGCACCCGCCGATCTCGCAGCGGCGCCACCCGTTTCCTGATTGCGACCGCGGGTGACCCGTCGAGCGCCGGTAGCGACAGGGTTCCGGCCATCGGCAGCGTCGCGAGGAGTGCGAGCAGGCCGAGCACCAGTCGCCAACTCGTCGCGCTACCCAGCCACGCACCGATCGGAAGGCCGAGGACGATGGCCGTCGTCAGGCCGCCCACCACGACTGCGACGGCGCGTCCTTGCCGGTCTCCTGTGACCAGGCGACGAGTGACGGCCAGTGCGTTGGCGGTGTAGACGCCGGCGCCCACGCCGGCGATCACGCGCGCGGCGGCCGCACCGGGAAAGTCCATCGCGATCGCGGTCAGGGCGTTGCCGACGCCGAACACGGCCAGCGCGACGAGCAGCACCTGCCGTGGCGGCCGGTGCCCGACCAGAGTGGTGAGCAAGGGGCCGCCCAGTGCGTAGGCGAGCGCGTACACCACGATGAGCTGCCCGATGACGGCTCGGCCGGCGTGTAGGTCCGCGCTCATGTGGCCGAGCATGGGCGCGATGACGAACGTTGAGACCCCGACCGCGAAGTTACCAGAAGCGAGCGTGAACAGCTTCGCGTTCATGGGGCTCTTCTCCGCGACATGTACGACCCCCCGTCAGGTAGTTGAAGATCTCAATCATGTCGCCACAGGCTACCCGCACTAGTTGAAATCATCAACCGCTATCCTTGGCTCATGGGTGATCCGCGATGGCTGGACGACGCCGAGCAGCGAGACTGGCGCTCCTTCGTCGAAGGATCGGCGCTGCTGATGGAACTGCGCGACCGCCGGCTTCGCCGCCACCACAATCTGTCGCTGGCCGACTTCGAGATCCTTGTGCGGCTGTCCGAGGCGCCCGAGGGCCGCCTGCGCATGGCCGAGCTCGCCGAGCTGTCGTACTACTCCCGCAGCCGGTTGTCGCACACCGTCGCCCGGCTGGAGGCCCGCAAGCTCGTCCAGCGATGCAACGACGACGAAGACAAGCGCGGTGTGGTCGCCTCTCTGACAGAGACCGGGCGGGCGGTGCTGGTCAAGGCGGCCATGGACAACGTGCAAACCGTGCGCGAGCACTTCATCGACCTGCTCAGCACGTCCGAACTGCAAGCGGTCGGCCAAGCCTTCCAGGCGGTGGCGGCCAAGGTCCGCCAGTCAGCCGAGTAACAGACAGGAGCCACAACGGGGAGGTGGTCGCCTTTTCACCCACTGCTGCGATGCGCCGCAACCTGGTTCAGGGTGAGTCAGCCTGATCGCCAACCTCACCCACGAGTTCTTCAACCCGTACGCCATCACCTTCAGCTACACGGACATGCGCCCGACCATCACCCACGGGTGAGCCCGCGCGAGGCCCGGTCGGAGGTCCGCCTCGGCGTACCCCCGACCGGGGGACGGTCACCAGAAGGAAAGCCCGCCGCCGATGTCGGAGCCTAGATCGGCCAGGCCGGAGCCCAGATCCGACGCCCTGTCGCCCGCCCATTCGCCGGCATCCGACAAGCCGGATCCCACGTTGCTCAAGCCGGATCCGACCGTGGAGACGCCGTTCTGCACTCCGTTGCCGGCGCTCCTGAGCCCGGGCGTCGCCCAGTTGACCAGCCCGCCCGCGCCGTTGATCACTTTCTCCCCGGCCCAGCTGCCCACGGCGCCGCCGACCATGCCGCCGACCATGGCGCATCCGCCGATGGCGACGAGGCCGACGCCGGTGGCACCACACGCGGCGCTGGCGAGCGCGCCTCCCGCGACGGCCCCGCCCACCGTGATGTTGCCCCGCATCGTGGCCCGTAGCAGCCTGATGGGAGTGCTCTGGCCCTCGTCGTTCTGCCATTGCTCCCACGCGGCCGAGCCGAAGCTGATCAGCGTCCCCACGCCCACAAGGATCTTGGAGCCCCTCGCCAGCTGGTCGGAGTACTGGCTTCCGAGGTTACGCATGGTGTCCCGCTCGGAAACACGGTTTCATAATGTGAGCTGGGTTTTTGCTGCGCGATCAAGACGACGGCTGCGACCATGGCAAGGTGTTGTTGTCGCTTGTC
>NZ_JBIUCF010000095.1:0-29463 GCF_044593615.1 Nonomuraea sp. NPDC051941 | reverse complement strand
GTCAGCGTGGCCTTCCAGTCAGGCCCGCGCAGGTTGATGCTGTCGGTCCCGCTCTACTACTCGGGCGACGAGGCCGGCGGCAGGTTCGCCGTGGTGGGGGGGGCCCGGGGGGGGGCCCCCCCCCCCCCCCCCCCCCCCCCCCCCCCGCCCCCCCCCCCCCCCCGCCCCCCCCCCCCCCCCCCCCCCCCCCCCCCCCCCCCGTCAATGGTGACCGTGGTGACCACCAGCCCACCCTGCACGGCGAAGCGCCCCGTGAGCTCCCGCAGCCGCTCACCGGCCACGAAAGGCCCCGGCACCAGCAGGCGAGCCGCGAAGGACCCGTTGGCCTCCTCGAACACCACCTCCACGGCGTCGAAGTCGAGGAACGACCCGGCCAGCGGATACCACGCCTTGTACACCGACTCCTTCGCGCTGAACAGCACCCGGTCCCAGGCGATCCGCGGGTTGCCGCCGGCCAGCCTTTCGAGCCTGGCGCCCTCCGCCGGCGTGGCCACGAGCTTCAGCACCTCGGAAGGCAGCGGACCATGCGGCTCGGCGTCGATGCCCAGCGCGAGCAGGTCGTCCGTTCGCGCCACCGCGGCGGCCCGGTAGCCGGCGCAGTGCGTGATGCTGCCCACCACCCCCTCCGGCCAGCGCGGCGCGCCACGCTCACCCTTGGGGATGCCGACCGGCGGCAACCCGAGCCGGACGAGGCCGGACCGGGCCAGGTGGCGCCCGGTCGCGAACTCCTGGCGGCGGCCGCGCAGCGCCCGCGTCACGCAGACCACCTCCTCGGGGTGCAGCGGCGCCCCCGGCGCGTCGCCGTACGCCTCGGCCGCCGCCACGACGGGCGGGAGCAGCCGCTCGATCACGACGGCTCGACGGGAAGGGGCAGCACCTGGCGCGGCCCGGTGCCGTCGACCCCGCCGCGCCTGGACCACTCCCGCGGATAGCCCACGGAGACCTCGATGTGCGGCACTCCGTCGTGCCAGGTGGTCCTGCGGATGTGCAGGTGGCCGTAGACGACCGCGGCGGCGTTGAAGCGCAGGTGCCAGTCCGCGGTGCGCCGCGTGCCGCACCACTGCGCGAACAGCTGGTGACGCAGGACCCGCGTGGGATCGCGCACCAGCGGGAAGTGGTTCACCAGCACCGTGCGAACCCCGGGTCCGAGCTCGGCCAGGCGCTCCTCCATCTCCTTGACGCGCGCCTCGCACCAGGCTTCGCGGCTCACGTACGGGTCGGGGTGAAGCAGCAGCTCGTCCGTGCAGACGACACCGGACTCGTACGCCCGCGCGAGCGCCTCCTCCTTGGTCGTCGTCCCCTCGGGCAGGAAGCTGTAGTCGTACAGCAGGAACATGGGCACCACCGTCACCGGCCCGCCGGGCCCCGTCCAGATCGGGTAGGGATCCTCGGGGGTGACGACGCCCAGCCGGCGGCACATCTCGACCAGGCTCCGGTAACGGTCCTCGCCACGCGGGCCGTACACGTCGCCGGGCAGCGTCCACAGCTCGTGGTTGCCCGGCGTCCAGATCACCTTGGCGAACCTCTCGGTGAGCAGCCGAAGCGCCCACTCGATCTCGCGGGGCCGCTCCGCGACGTCCCCGGCCACGATCAGCCAGTCGCCCGGGGACCCGGGCTCCAGGTCGAGGAGCAGCCTGCGGTTGTCCCTGTGGCCGACGTGGAGGTCGCTGACCGCCAGGAGCCTGGGGCCGCTCACCGCGCCTCCGAGACCGGCACGCCTTCGAGCAGCGCCCGCCGTACGCTCGACAGCCCGGCCGTCAGCTCCGCAGTTGTGCCGCCGAAGCCCAGCCGCGCGTAGCCGGTGAAGGCGTCGCCGAAACACTCGCCGGGCACCAGCAGCACCCTGTCCCGCTCGGCCAGCCGGCGGCACACGGCGGTGGCGTCGGGGTGGCCGGGGAACTCCACGAACGCGGTCACGCCGCCGTCGGGCGGGTTCACCCGCACCAGGTCCGGGAGCTCCGCCGCCCAGTCGCGCAGCAACCGCAGGTTGCCGTGCGCGTGCTCGCGCTGCATCGCGACGATCCGGTCGGCGTTCCTGACCGCCTTCTCGGCGAAGAACTCCAGGACCGGCGAGACGTACAACGCGATGTAGTCGCGCAGCACCGCCATCCGGGACAGCAGCCCGGGCGGCGCGAGGCACCAGCCGACCCGGAGCCCGGCCAGCCCGTAGCTCTTGGAGAACGTGCCGAACGTGATGCACTTGTCGTAACGGCCGAAGGGCAGCGGGAGCGGGTCGGCCGTGTACGTCAGCTCGCCGAAGGCGTGGTCCCACACCAGCCAGGCGCCGGCCTCGGCGGCGATGTCGATCAGCTCCTGCTGTTGCTCGCGCGTGATGGAGACGCCGGTCGGGTTGTGCGGGAAGTTGACCACGATCATCTTCGGCCCGGTGGAAGCCAGCTTCCGCAGGAGCGGCAGGTCGGCGGAGAAGCCTTCCTGCGCGCGCAGCGGCCACGGGGTGATCCGGCAGCCCATCCCGGCGGCGATGTCGTACAACTGCTGGTAGGCGGGATCGACCACGATCACCTCGTCCCCCGGGTCCAGCAGCGTGTGCATGACGATGTAGATCGCCTCGCTGGAGCCGTGGGTGACCATCACGCCGTCCACGTCGCCGCCCGTCCACCGGTCGGCCAGCGCCGCCCGCAACGCGCCGCCGCCGAAGCACTCGCTGTCATGAAAGATCATCGAGCCGAGCTCGGACAGGTCGAACCCGCAGATCGTCCTCAGCTCGTCGATGGTCAGGTCACGCACGCCGCTGCTGCCGATGTCGTGGTCGACGTTGTGGTAGTAGAGGCGCATCCACTCTTCGAGTTTCGCGATCGCGAGCTTCATGAACGGTCATCCTTTACCGGTCGGTGCGAAGGTGAGGACGTGCTCTGCCGCCGCCTCGATGCTCTTCCTCCTCCAGCGCATGGGGGTGTCCTGTCCCGTACGCCAGAGCTCCAGCTGGTCGTCGAAGTGGGGATGGAAGGCGTGCCCGGAGGTGCCGGCCAGCAGGACCCATCGCGACCCATCCGGATCGGACAGGTCGACGATCATTCGCATCGTGGGCACGAAGACGACGTCGTCGTACCCACCCGCGGCCGACCAGCTCGTGGAGTTGACCGCGTCGCCGCCGCCCGCGATCGGCACCGGGCCGCGGTTGAACAGCCACTCCACCGGCGCGATGCCGGACTGGCCCGGCCCGTAGCCCCGCAACGTCAGCGTGTGCAGGTCGCCCCAGCGCCAGGCGGCCGGGTCGGGGCCGAGCCGCGCGGTGAGCTCGGCGGTGGCCTCGTCCATGGCGGCGGCGAGGATGTCGGCCATCGACTCCCTCTTGCCGGTGCGCCGGTCGTCCCACCACGGTGACCCGGGAGACTTCAGCAGCGCGGCCACGACCTCCCACCAGCGGTCGCCGTTGCCGGCCTTGCGGTCCTGCGGCAGCTCGTCGAAGGTCCGCGCGAGCAGGCTCCGCCAGGTCGCGTTGTAGAAGGCCGCCGCGGCCGAGTCGGTGCTCTGCTGGAAGTCCCAGCCCTTCAGCAGGTCCCGCGCCTTGGCGACGGCGCCGTCGTTCAGGGGAACGGCCAGCAGGGCGGGCACCACGGCGGCGGCGCCGCCGTTGAGGTTGTCGGACTGCATCCGCCGCATGTCCGCCACGCCGATCTTCCCGCGCGCCGTGCGTTCGGCGATCAGGTCGAGGATGCGGCGGCCGCGGTAGCCGTACGTCCAGTCGGTGGTGATGACGTGCCGGTAGGACGGCCCGGCCACCGCCTGGTTGGCGGTCACGATGACGCCGCCGGGCGGGTCGGACAGCGTCGGCAAATCGGCGAACGGGATGAAGCCCGTCCAGTCGTACGCGGGGTCCCAGCCCGGGACCGGCCAGGATCCGTCACCCTTGCCGCGGACCGGGATGCGTCCCGGGGCCTGGTAGCCGATGTGGCCGTCCACGTCGGCGTAGACCAGGTTCTGCGCGGGCTCGTCGAAGAGCGCCGCCGCCGCCCGGAACTCCGTCCAGTTCGCCGCCTTGTTGATGCCGAAGAGCGCGTCCATCGTCCGGCCGGGCTCGGACGCCGTCCAGCGCAGCGCCACCGCGTACGGCTCCGCCGCCGCCGGCGCGGGCACCCCGGGCTCGCCGGTGTCCAGGCTGGGCAGCGGCCCCGGCGTCAGGCTCGGCAGCGCTCCGCCCGACGGGTCCAGGGGAGGCCGGGCCGCCACCCCGAGCATGTCCGCCCGCCGGTCCGACAGCAGGGGACCGTGCCGCGTGGCGCGCACGGTGATCGTCACCGGCTCGCCGCCCGCCACCTTGATGACCTCCTGCCGCGAGTCGAGCGCGCGCCACGCCTTGCCGTCGAAGTACCGCTCACCGTCGACTTTCTCCAGGTACAGGTCGGACACGTCGGCGGGCAGGTTGGTCAGCCCCCAGGCGATCCGCTCGTTGCGTCCCGTGACCACGCCGGGCAGGCCGGGCATCGTGAAACCCTGCACGTTGTACGCGCACGAGCACCGGAGCCCGATCTGGTACCACGTCCCCGGCAACGACGCCGCCAGATGCGGGTCGTTGGCCAGCAGCGGCTTGCCCGACGCCGTCAGCGCGCCGCTCACCACCCAGGAGTTCGAGCCGATGCCCGCAGTATCCCCGCCCGCGCGGAGCGGAAGTGAGCGCAGCGCGTCGAGCGCGGGGGCCGCCTCCCGCCACACGCGGGCGGGAACCGGCCGGGACGGGGTGCCCGGCGTGTCCACGATGGGGCGGTTCCTCGCGTACGGGTAGGGCGGGTAGAGCTGCTCGATCTGGCGCCTGCTCAGGCCCTGGGCCAGCAGCAGCGAGCGGTCGATCTCGGCGTCCATGTTGCCCAGCAGCTCCCACGCCAGCGCCTTCAGCCAGGCCAGGGAGTCCACCGGGTCCCACGGCTCCACCGTGTAGCCGGGGTTCTGCAGGCCGAGGACGGTGTACTCCAGGCTTTTCGCTCCGGAGGCCGCGGCGGCGCCGTTCGCGGCGATCCAGGCGTTGACGCCGTCGGCGTAGGCGCGCAGGTAGCTTCTCGCCTCGGGTGAGATCCGCTGCCATTCCCGCTCCGCGGTGCGCCGCCAGCCGAGCGTGCGCAGGAAGGCGTCGGTGCGCACGAGCGGAGGGCCCAGCAACTCCGCCAGGCGGCCCGAGGTCAGGTGCCGCCGGTAGTCCATCTCCCAGAAGCGGTCCTGGGCGGTGACGTAGCCCTGGGCCTGGAGCAGGTCCGTGGCCGAGTCTGCGTATATCTGGGCGACGCCGTACGAGTCCCGGAAGACCTTCACCGGCGCGGTCAGGCCGGGCAAGGACAACGTCCCGTCGTACTGGGGGAAGCCGCGCCGCACCGACCACACCGCCAGCCCGGACGCCACCAGCGCGAGCACCACGACCACGGCGCCCGTCCACCGCACCACCCTCCACCACCGGCGGCGACGGCGCGGGACGGGGCCGCCGGGTTCCGGCAGATCGGGACGGGCAGCCGGCCGGGTCTCATCGGGGATCATGCGCACCTGCCCGGAGAGCTCGTCATGCCTCGTCCACGAGCCGCGCCAGCTCGTCGACGGTCGAGGCCGCGAGCACGTCCACCAGCGACACCTCCACCGCGAACACCTCGCGGACCCGGGCGGCCAGCCGGGTCGCCACGATGGAGGAGCCGCCGAGCGCGAAGAAGTCGTCGTGGACGCCGACGTCGCTGACGCCGAGGAGCTCCTGGAAGATCTCCGCCAGGCGCCGCTCCACCGGCGTGCGCGGCGCCACGTGCGCGTCGGCCGGGCCGAGGTCCGCCTCCGGCGTCGGCAGCGCGCTCAGGTCGTAGTCGCCCTCCGGCGTCAGCGGCAGCGCGTCCAGCACGAACAGGTGGTCCGGGATCAAATAGCCGGGCAGCCTGCTGCTGAGGTGCTGCCGGATCCGGATCGTGCCGACCGCCGGGTCCGGGCCGGTGACGTAGCCGAGCAGCATCGTCCGGCCGTCCACGCCGACGTATCCGGTCACCACCGCGCCGCGCACGTCAGGAACGCGGCGCAGGGCGGCCAGGGTCTCGACGGTGTCCACCTGCGGGTCGGTGTGGTTCACCACGATGTTTCCGGTCCCTTCTCAGCGGAGCTTGCCGACGAACTCCAGCGTCCCGTCCGCCCAGCGGCGGCCCAGGTCGCTGGTGTGGTAGTCGCCGAAGCAGATCTCGGCGACCTCGCCGGTCGCGGCCGGCTGTCCCGACGGGTGCAGCAACCGCGCGGGCAGATCGTCGAGCGGCGCGCCGAGCGGCACCCGCAGCGGCGCCGCGTCGAGCTGCCAGTCGTACGGCACCGCGTACGCGGCCAGCGGCCGCCCGTCGAGGCCCATGCGGTAGACCGCCACGTACCGACAGTCCGGCGACAGCCCCCGCAGCGCGTCCAGGTCGTGGGAGATGAGCTCGCCCGAGTTGTCCACGAACACGCACCGCAACCCCGGCAGCTCCGTCAGGTTCCCGCCCGCGGCGATGGTGCGCAGGAGCGGCGCGTCGACGTAGGCGACGCTGATGGAGTTCTCCTTCAGCCATGCCACGAGGCCGTCGAGGTCCCCGGTGAACGAGCGGTCCGGCACGACCAGCGTCGCTCCTGCGTGGAACGCGCTCGTCATCGCCGACACCAGATGGGCGGGGCTGCTCGACACCGCCGCGAACCGGTCGTCACCGCGGAGCCCGAAGCGCTCGACCGCCCAGTCCCGCCGGTCCGCCGCCGCAAGGTCGCCAAGACCCTCGGCAGCGCCGCCGAGGTCGAGCGGGCCTTCACCCACGTCGAGCACCGCCGGGCCCTGCGCGCCGGGCGCGTCCACGCCGAACGCCGCTCCCGCCCGCACGCAGGCGAGGACCGCCGCCACGAACGCCGCCGTGGGCCGCCTGACGATGCTGATCCTCTCCGCGTCGGGAAGCGCCCGCGCGATGTGCTCGGCCGCCGCGGCGAGCCATCCGTAGCTCCACTCGCCGTCCCGGTCCGCCACCGCGACCTGGTCAGAGGTACGGCCCTGCCGTGCCACCGCCAGGTGCGGCGCAGGCAGCACCCGCTCGCCGGGCGTGACCTCGGCCGCCTCCTCCAGCGGATAGTCGAGGATCCCCTTGCCCGGATCGCGTACCACCGCGTTGAGCATCGTGCGCAGGTGCTCCAGCAGCGCGTCCATCATCGGCGCCTGGTACCGTTCGGCGTCGTACTCCAGCCGGAGCTGGAAGGCCCCGAACGCCTCCAGCGCGGTGAAGACGAGGTCGAAGCTGCTCAGCAGCTCCGGCAGCGGCATCACCTCGAGGCCGACGTCGCCGATGCGCCGGATCGGCGGCAGGTCGAACACGTTCAGGACCACCTGGAAGATCGGCGTCCTGCGCGGGTCGCGGGGCACCTGCAGTTCCTTCACCAGCACGTCGAACGGCGTGTCCGAGTGCGTGTAGCCGTCCACCGACACCTGGCGGGCCCGCCGCAGCAGCTCGGTGAAGTCCGGGTCGCCCGACAGGTCGAGGTGGAGCGGCATGGTGTTGATGAAGCAGCCGATCAGGTTCTCCAGCGCGACGTCGGTCCGCCCGCTCACGGAGGTCCCGATCACGATGTCGGACTGGCCGGACCAGCGCCGCAGCACCGTCGCCAGGCAGGCCAGCACCAGCATGAACGGCGTGACGCCGAGGCGGCGGCACAGCTCGTGCAGCGCGACCGTCTGCTCGTCGGTCATCTTCAGCATGCTGCGCCCGCCCCCGGCTCCGAGGTTCAGCGGCGCGTTCGGCATGGTGATCGCGGGCGGCGCTCCGGCCAGGTGGCCGCGCCAGTACTCGACCTTTTCCGCGAGCGCGTCCCCGGTCAGGCGTTCGCGCTGCCAGACGGCGAAGTCGCGGTACTGGACGGGGAGCTCTGGCAGGCCCGCCCGCGCCAGGTCCCCGCCCGACTCGTACAGCGCCAGCAGCTCCCGCCCGAACAGGCCGATCGACCAGTTGTCCGAGACGACGTGGTGCGAGGTGATGTTGAGCAGGTGCTCGGTGTCGCTCAGCCGGACCAGCGTGCACTTGAACAGCGGGCCCTCGGCCAGGTCGAAGGCGGCGCTGAACTGCTCGTCCAGCATGCGCCTGCCGATCTCGAAGCCGTCCTCGGCCGCGGAGAGGTCCACCACGTCGAGCCGCCAGTCGCCCACCTCACCGACCACGGGCACCGGCCGGCCGCCCACGACGGGGAACGTGGTGCGCAGCACCTCGTGACGCGCCACGATCGCGCGGATGCTGGCCTCCAGCACGTCCACCTGGAGCGGGCCGGCGAGGCGGTAGCGGCCGCCGACGTGGTAGGCGGTCTTGGGCCGAAGCTGGTGTTCCAGCCACAGGCGTTCCTGGTCGAAGGAGAGCACCGGCTCGGCGTCCGGCGGCCGTGGCCGGACGATCCGGTCCGGGCTGGCGTCCGTGGCCGCCTGCGCCAGCAGCGCGATCGTCGGCTGCTCGAAGAAGTCGAGTGGCGACAGCCCGATCCCGTCCTCCTGGGCTCTGGCCACGACCTGGATGGCCTGGATGGAGTCGCCGCCGAGCTCGAAGAAGTTGTCGTAGATGCCGACCTTGTCCACGCCGACGACCGTGGCCACGATGTCGGCCAGCTTCCGCTGCAGCGGCGTGCTCGGCGCGACGTAGTCCTCGATCAGTTCGGGCCTGCCGCCGTCCGGCGCGGGCAGGCGCTTGCGGTCGAGCTTGCCGTTGGCGCTGAGGGGAAGCGCGTCGAGCTCCACGAGCGTCGAGGGCACCATGTACGCGGGCAGTCCGCGTTCGAGGTAGCGGCGCAGCTCGGTGAGGGTCGGCGCGGTTTCCGCGCGTGCCGGGACGAAGTAGGCGATCAGGCGGCGGTCGCCGGGCACGGGCTCGTAGAGGGCCACGACGGACTCGCCGACCTGCGGATGCCCGCTGAGCACCGACTCGATCTCCGCGGGCTCCACCCGGAAGCCGCGGATCTTGATCTGTGTGTCGACGCGGGAGACGAACTCGAGGTTCCCGTCGGGGCGCCGGCGGACCAGGTCGCCGGTGCGGTAGAGGCGCTCGCCGGGGTGCGCGGGGTCGGCGACGAAACGCTGCGCGGTCAGGCCGGGGCGGCCGAGGTAACCGCGAGCCAGGCTGGCCCCGCCGATGTACAGCTCGCCGACGCCGCCCGTCGGCACCGGCGCGAGTCTGCTGTTGAGGATGCGCAGATCGGCCGACGGGATCGGGGTGCCGATCGGCAGGTTCGGCCAGGCGAAGCTCTCGCCCGGGTCGAGGCGGAAGAAGGTCGAGCTGACCGTGGTCTCCGTCAGCCCGTAGACGTGCATCAGCGGCACGCCGAGCCGCGGCCACATGGCCAGCCGTTCGGGCAGGACCCGCTCCCCGCCGATGATCACCAGGCGCAGGCAGCTCGGGAGCATCCGGCCCAGCCGGTCGAGTTCGCGTACCCACTCGTGCCAGTACGCGGTCGGCAGCTCCATCACGGTGAGCCGCTCGCGTTCGACGAGATCCACCAGGTCGGCCTCGCCGCTGATCAGGTGCTGGGTCGGGATGACCACCGCGCCGCCGGCCAGCCAGATCGGGAACAGCTCCTCCACCAGCACGTCGAAGCTCGGCGAGGCGAACTGCAGGAACCTGTCGCCGGCGCCGAGCCCGAGGCGCTCCATGATGTCGCGGGCGAACGTCACCAGCGAGCCGTGGTCGATCATGGCGCCCTTGGGCCGCCCGGTCGAGCCCGAGGTGTAGACGACGTAGGCCAGCGAGGCGAGGTCCGGCGGGTCGTCCAGGTCGTGGTCGGCGTGTTCGCCGGTCGCGGGACCGTCGAGGAGGACGGTTGCGGCGGGCGGGTCGGTCACGAGCGGCGCGAGCCGTACCTGTGTGATCAGGACCTTCACACCGGCGTCGGCGAGCATGAAGGAGATGCGCTCGGGCGGATACGACGGGTCGACGGGGACATAGACGCCGCCGGCCTTGAGCACGCCGAGGATCGCCACGGCCAGCTCAGGGGAACGCTCCACCAGGATGCCGACGGGAGTCTCCCGGCCCACATCCCTGGCCCGCAACTCCCGCGCCAGCCGGTTGGCGGCCCGGTTGAGGTCGCCGTAGCTGGTCGCGACCCCGTCGCAGACGACTGCGGGCGCGTTCGGCGCGAGCGTGACCCGGCGCTGGAACAACTCGACGAAGCCGGCGTCCGAGGTCTGCGGCCGGACGGGTGCCACCGGGGCGGCGATCAGCGTCAGCTGCCGCACCGCCGCGTCGGGCACGGCGACGAGCTGCCGCAGGATCTCCTCGAACTGCCCGGCCAGCAGGACGATGGTCTCCCTGTCGAACAGCTCGGTCATGTAGTGCCACTGGAGCTGCAGCGACTCGGGACTCGGGATGGCCGACAGGGTGAGGTCGACCGACACCAGCCCGAGGTCGATCGGCTCCGGCTTGATCCGCAGGTCGGGAACCTCCAGGGTCTCGCCGGGCACGGTGAGGACGTTGATCCACAACCGGCTCAGCGAGGTCTGCGACGCCTCCCGGCCCAGGTCCAGCAGCTCGATCACGCGTTCGAAAGGCACGTCTTGGTGGTCCATGGCGACGGCCATGGACTCGCGTGCCCTCCGTACGACCTCGCGCAGCGTGAGCTCGCCGGTCAGCCGCACGCGCAGCGGGAGCGGGTTGGCGAAGCAGCCGATGACCTGCTCGGTCTCCAGCCGGTTGCGGCCGGACACCAGTGAGCCGACGACCAGGTCGTCCTGTTCGAGGTAGTGGTGGAGGAGGATGGAGCACCCTGCCAGCAGGATGGAGACCAGCGGGGCGTTCTCGCGTTCGCTGAACGCGCCGAGCGCGGCGGTGAGCTCCGCCGGCAGGTTCACGATGTGGACGTCGCCGGCGAACGACGGCCGCGCCGGATACGGCCGGTCGGCGGGCAGCTCGGGCGGCGTCTCGATGCCGTCGAGCGTCCGCCGCCAGTGCTCCAGCTCGGCGGCCACCCTCTGGTCGTCGAACTGCTCGCGTTGCCAGGCGGCGAAGTCGCCGAACTGGATGCCGGGGGCGGGCAGCGGGCCGCCGCCGTTCTTTTTCAAGCCGTACAGGGTGACGAGCTCGCGCACGATGATCGACAACGACCACGCGTCCGAGGCGGCGTGGTCGGTGGTGAACAGCACGACGTGCAGGTCCTCGGCCAGGCGCAGCAGCGTGACCCGCAACCGGTGCGGGTCGCGGGGGTCGAAGGGACGCATGATCTCGGCCTTGCAGTGCCGCCGCACCGCCGCGCGCTGGTCCTGGGACGCGACGTGCGTCAGGTCCACCACGGGAGTGGGCACGGGACCGGTGGGATGGACGACCTGCACAGGCGTGCCGTCATCCTGGAGCTCCACCGTGGAGCGCAGCACCTCGTGACGCTCGACGACCTCCGTCAGCACGCTGCCGAGCAGGCCGAGGTCGAGCCTGCCCTCGATGCGGAAGGCGCTGTTGATGTTGTTGGCCGACCGGAGCCGCTCGATGGCCCATTCCCGCTGCTGCGCGATGCCCAGCGGGGTGGGGAGGGAACGATCGCGTGGCCGGATCCGCTCCTCGCGGGTGGGCTCGCGGGTCGCCAGCAGGTCCGCGACCCGTGACTCCAACTTCGCCCTCTGCTCCGGTGAGAGAGCTGCGATCCGGCTTTGCAGGTCGGTCATGAGGTCTCCCCATCCGCGCGTTCCCGCGCAAGAGCCATTGCCGGTGGATCGGGCTCGTCTTTCGCCGCCGCCTTCTTCGCGCCGCCGGTGGGCCGGTCGGGCAGGGCACGCAGGTCAGGCTGCCGGTAGGCGACCAGCGCCGTCACGATCACGGCCAGGCCGCAGAACAGGATGAGCAGGGCGGTCCCCCGGCCCGGGCCCACCCCGAAGAACGTCCCCACCGAGCCGGTGAGCGGCCCGCCGTCCCGCAGAAGCGGCTCGAAGACCTGGTCGGCCAGCGGACCGGCGAGAGCGAAGGCCACACACTGGACGGTGTTGGCGACCATGTTGAACAGGGCGAACACCCGGCCCTGGATGTCCGGCTCGACCTCGACCTGGAGGATGCCTCTGGCCGTGCCGTCGACGATCGTGGAGAACAGCGAGTAGCCGAAGGCCGCGATCATGATCAGGACGACGCTGGGCCGTACCACTCCCAGGCACATGAACGCGCCGATCGGCAGCGTGAGGCCGGCCAGCGCGTGGATGCGGCGGCGCGGCCCGCCCCAGGCGGCCAGCACCAGGCTGCCCACCACGGCGCCGACTCCCGCGGCCGCCAGCACCACGCCGAGTGCTTCGGCGGAGGAGTAGGAGAGGACCACCGGCGTGATCAGCACGTCGGCCGGGGCGACCGCGACGCCGACCGTGCCGTACAGGACGACGAGCGCCAGCAGGCCGCGGCGGGCCGACAGGTAGCGCCAGCCCTGCCGGATCTCGGCGCCGAGGCCGTCCCCGCCCGTCGAACCCCCTTCGGACCTGCGCCGGTGCGGGATGGAGACGAGCAGCACGGCCAGCATGTTGACGACGAAGGAGGCGCAGTCGATCAGGAGGACGCCGCCGAGCCCGACGCCCATCAGCAGCACGCCGCCCGCGGCGAAGCCCAGGGTTCCGCCGAGGGCCTGGGCCAGGAGCACCATCCCGTTCGCGCGGCCGACCTGCTCCTTCGGCACGAGCAGGATGACGATGGAGTTCATGGTCGGCGCCGTCAGCGCGCGCAGGAGCGACTGGATGCCGACGACGATGAAGATGTGCCACGGCTGGAGCGTCCCGCTCAGGAACAACGCCGCCAGCGCGAAGATCGTGACCGCGGACAGCGCGTTGCTCACTCCCAGGATGCCGCGCCGGCTCCAGCGGTCCACGAGCGCCCCGGCGACCGGCGTCGCCAGGATGCCCGGAAGGAAGCTCATGACGATGATCAGCCCGTACTGGGTGGCCGAGCCCGTCCGCTGGAACACCCATACACCGAGCGCGAGGCTGGTGAGCGAGGAGCCGAGCACCGAGACCAGATAACCCACCCAGAGTGTGGTGAACCTACGCATGAGCGATCGCTCCGTCCGCCGTCGATGGCCGTCGCACGCGCCCATGCTCGTGGATCCGGCAGCCGCCATCACCTCCCCACTTCAGGGGACACACCCGTCGCTTTCCGGCGCGCGTAACCGGTGGCCAACCGCCGCCGCCTACCCTCGCCGCCATGGCGACAGCGCTCATCGACCTCGACGATCTCGACCTGTTCGTGTCCGGCGATCCGTACGCCGCCTGGGCGTGGCTGCGCGAGCACGCGCCGGTCTACTGGAACGCCACCGCCGACGGCGGCTACTGGGCCCTGACCACGTACGCGGACGTGAGCGCGGTCTACCGGGACCCGGTGGCGTTCTCCTCCAAGGACGGCACCGTGCTCGGCGGCTCGTTCCGCAGCGCGACCGACACCGCGACCGGGCAGATGCTCATCTGCTCCGACCCGCCCGAGCACCGGCTGCTGCGCCACCACGTGCACAAGGCGTTCGACAAGCGGATGATGCACGCGGCCGCCGAGCACGTGCGCGCGTACCTCACCGACGCGCTCGACCGCCTCACCGCCGACGGCGGCGGCGACTTCGCCACCGAGGTCGCCCCCACGCTGCCCGCCGGTCTCCTCGCCGCGATGTTCGGGATCGGCCGCGCCGACGCGCTCCATCTTCTCCACCTCACCCGCACGATGATCGGCTTCCGCGACGAGGAGTACGTCAGGGACAGCGGCGAGGCCCTGACCCTGGTCGGCGCCCAGGTGGAGATCTTCGACTTCCTCACCGAACTGCTCGACCGGCGCCGGGCCGAGCCCGGCGAGGACCTGGTCAGCATCCTGCTCGCCGCCGAGACGAACGGGCGCGGCCTGACCGAGAGCCAGATCCTCTACAACGCGCTCAATGTGGCCGTCGGCGGCAACGAGACCACCCCGTTCACCGCCTCGGCGATCGTCGAGACGCTGATCGGCCACCCGGAGGAGGAACGCCGCCTGCACGACGACCCGAGCCTGGTCGGCACGGCGGTGGACGAGTTCTTCCGGTGGACCTCGACCAACGCCTACGTGCGCAGGACCGCCACGAAGGACGTGACCCTGCGCGGGATCCGGATACCGGCCGGGCAGACGCTGACGTTGTGGAACGCCTCCGCCAATCGCGACGAGAGCGCCTTCCCCCACGCCGACCGGCTCGACCTCGGCCGCGCCCCCAACCACCACCTGGCCTTCGGCGTCGCCAACCACCGCTGCGTGGGCATGTCCGCGGCCTGGATGGAGATCACGCTGCTGGTGGAGGAACTGGTACGGCGCCGCCTGCGCTTCACGCCGAGCGGGAAGATCGAACGGCTGGCCTCGAACTTCATGCTCGGCATCAAACATCTGCCGGTCGAGGTGGCGGCCTAGGCGGTCGAGCGCAGCAGCGAGGTGTGGCCGTCCGGCTGCAGCTCGTGCTGCCACAGCCGGGGATCGATGGCCCGCCCGGTGAACGCGCCGTGCGCCGCGCGGGCGTAGAGCCGCCGGGTGGTCAGGTCCGGAGCCGTCTGCAGGTGCCGGCGCAGCCGTACGTCGCACAGCCGGTACCAGCGCTGCACCTGCTCGAGCTGCCCGAGATGGCCGTGGACCAGCATCAGCGCCCGGAACGCCTCCTCGTGGAACGGCTCCACCTCCAGCATCCGCTGGCACCACCTGATGACGCCGACGTGGTCGCCGCGCAGGATGTTCGTCTCCGCCAGGTAGGTCAGTCCGCACAGCAGCCTGCTGCGCAGCCACTCCCGCTGCGCCACCGCCCACTCATACGGTTCATCCGGCAGGAAGTCGCCCGCGTACAACCCGTCGGCCCGCAGGTAGAGCGCCGCCGCCTCCGCCCGGCCGCCGCGCCGTTGCGCCGCGTGCGCCTCGTCGGCCAGGCGGATGAAGAGCTCGAAGTCGAGCGGCACTCCGGCCGCCTCCAGGAGGTAGCCGGACTCGCGGGTGAGCAGGCGCAGGCCCGGGCCGCCCTCCGGCTGCCCGTCCAGGACCTTCCTGAGCATGTGCGCGGCGACCTTGAGCGAGCTGGAGCCCTTGGGCCATGGGCCGTCCGGCCACAACGCGTCGTACAGCACATCGCGCGAGACGATCCGCCCCTGCCGCAGGAGGAGGAACTGCAGCAGGTTGCGGGCCTTGCCCGCCTTCCACCGTCCCACCGGGCGGCCGTCGAACGCCAGCTCGAACGTGCCGAACGTGCGGACAGAGATGCGTTCTTCCACGTCTTCTCCCCGTCTCTCCGGGGACTCGAAGCTACCCGCGGGTGCGGCGGCCGGGGATGTCACATGAAGAAGGGATGCCTGGGAAACGGGGCCGCAGTTCATCCTGTGCGTATGCCATCCGTACCGCAATCGCCCGTCAGCCCGGCACAGACCGACGGTCAGGAGCGGGACGGTCATCCCAGCCGCGCAGCCCGGCCCCGTCGGCGGCGGCTCGGTGGCCGCATCGCCCTCGGCGTGCTCGCGATCGCCGTCACGATATTCGTGAGCCTGTCCATTCCGCGGTACCTCGCCTTCAACCCGAAGGTGGGCAGGATCTCGCCGGACGAACAGCCGTGGTTCTTCCCCGTGCTCATGACGCACATACTCGGCGCCACGGTGGCCATGGTCGGCTGTGTCTTCCAGGTGTGGCCGTGGCTGCGCCGCAGGCACCCCCGCGTGCACCGCGTCGTCGGCCGGGCCTACGTCGTCGCCGGCGTGTGGCCTGCCGCGACAGCCGCGGTGGTGATCTCGGTACTGTGGGGGTTCGGCCCGGTAAGCGCGCTGAGCGACATCGTGCTGGCGTCGTTGTGGTTCACCGTCACGACATTCGGCTTCGTGAACGCCCGCCGGGGCCGCTACGCCGAACACCGCCGGTGGATGCTGCGCAGCTTCACCCTCACCATCTCGATCATCTTCAACCGGCTCCTCGGCTTCCCGATCGGGATGATCCTCGCCAACCAGCTCGACACGACGTTCGGCGGCGACCAGCACGCCCTGGAACAGGCGGTCTCGGCGAGCGTCACCTGGCTGCCATGGACGCTCGCCTTCATCTTCATCGAGTGGTGGCTGGACCGTGAACAGCGCCACACCGTACGGGAGACGGCATGAGCGAGCTCGACTGCGTGGTGATCGGATACAACGAGGGCGACTTCGACGACTACCGGGTCATGTGCGAGCGGGCCGGTCCCGGCACGCCGGAATACCAGATCATGCGCGCCGAGCACCTGGTGGTCGACGGTGCGGCGATGCCGTGGCTGGACGCGTTCAGCCGGCTCAGGAACCGCGGCACCGGCCGGGCCGACAGATACCACGTCGGCGAGGTGTTCAACCTGGCGGCGCTCTACCTGACCAGCTACCTGCGCAGGCGCGGCCTGCGCGCGGAGCCTGTCTCGCTGTTCACCGGCGAGCGCGACCGGCTGGCGGCGCTGCTGGCGGAACGGCCCGCCGTCGTCGCCATCACGACCACCTTCTACGTCAACATCCTGCCGGTCGGCCCGGTCGTCGAGTACATCCGCCAGATGTCGCCGACCAGCCACATCGTGGTCGGCGGACCGCTCATCGACAACCTGTGCCAGTCCGGCGTGAACGGCGCCGTCCAGGACTTCTTCTTCGCCATGGGCGCCGACTCCTACATCCAGGAATCGCAGGGTGAGCACAGCCTGGGCCAGCTCTGCCAGGCCGTACGCGCCGGCGGCGACCTGTCCGGCGTGGACAACCTGATCCACTGCCCCGAGGACACCTGGGTGCGCACCAGGCGCCGCCCGGAGGCCAACGATCTGGACGAATGCTCGATCGACTGGGCCGGCTTCAGCCCGGACCTCATCGGCCCGACCGCGCAGCTTCGCACCGCGCGCAGTTGCGCGTTCAAGTGCAGCTTCTGCGACTACCCGACCCGCGCCGGGGCGCTCACCACGGCCTCGGTGGAGACGGTGCGCAAGGAGCTTCGCGCGCTGGCCGAGCTCGGCGTCCGCAACGTGGTCTTCGTGGACGACACGTTCAACGTGCCGCCGAAGCGGTTCAAGCAGCTCTGCCAGATGATGATCGACGAGGATCTCGGCCTGCGGTGGTACTCCTACTTCCGCTGCTCCAACGCCCGCGACGATGAGTCGTTCGACCTGGCCGCCGCCAGTGGCTGCTCCGGCGTCTTCCTGGGCATCGAGTCCGGCGACAGTGACGTGCTGGCCAACATGCACAAGCTCGCGCAGGACAGCCAGTACCGCGCCGGCATCGCCAGGCTCAAGGAACGTGGCGTGACCACCTTCGCCTCGATCATCGTCGGATTCCCCGGCGAGACCGAGAAGACCGTCGGCAACACCATCGACTTCCTCAACGAGACCGCCCCCGACCTGTGGCGGGCCCAGGCCTGGTGGGCCAACCCCCGCTCGCCGATCTACCAGCAGAAGGAACTGCTGGGCATCGAGGGAGAGGGCTACAAGTGGTCGCACTTCAGCATGACCTCCTCGCAGGCCGCCGACCTCACCGACGAGATGCTCGAGCGCGTCACCGAGTCGGTGTGGCTGCCCTTGTACGACTTCGACTTCTGGTCGCTGCCCTACCTGGACGGCAAGGGCGTGAACGTGCGGGAGCTCATGGGGCTCCTGCGGACGAGCCAGGAACTCATGGGGGTGCGCGACCGGGGCGGCGACCCGGAGCGCCTGGCCGCCCTGGAGCGGCGATTCGCCGAAAGCGTGGCCGTGCTGGACGTGGCGCCGGCCAAGTTCAGCTACTGACGCCCGGGAGAACCGCATGACCTTGCCCGCGCCTGCCGACACGACCGACCCGGCGGCCCCGGGCCCGCGTACGGTGGTCAGCCGATTCGAGCAGACGGCCGCCGCCTGCCCGGACCGTCCGGCGATCGTCCACCGGGGCGGCGTGCTGACCTACGGAGAGCTCGCCGCGCGCAGCGCCGCGATCGCGGCCGGGCTGATCAGGCGCGGCATCGGCGCCGAGTCCCTGGTCGGGCTGCTGCTGCCGCGCGGGATCGGCCTCGCGGCCGCCCTGCTCGGCACGTTGCGCGCCGGAGGCGCCTACCTGCCGCTGGATCCGGCGCTGCCCATCGACCGGCTGCGTTACATGTGCCGGCAGGCAGGCGCGGAGCTGGTCCTGTCCGATCCCGTCACCCGCCGCCGCGTCTCGCCCGCCCTCGGCCGGCAGGTCCTGACGGTGGACACCTGTGCTCGCGTCGCCGCCGGAGCGGTCCCGGGACGCGCCCCGATCCTGCCCGGAGACCGGGCCTACGTCATCTACACCTCGGGCTCGACCGGGCGGCCGAAAGGCGTCGAGGTCACGCATGGGTCGCTGGCCGCGCTCGTGGACAAGCTGGCGCACGCTGTCGGGCCGGGGCCGGCCAGGATCGGGTGGAACGCCAGCCCGTCGTTCGACGCCTCCGTCCAGCAGTGGTCGCGGTTGTGCCGGGGCGACACCGTCGTCCTCGTGGACGACCAGGTGCGCGGCGACCCGCAGGCGCTGGCGGCGCTCATCGCCGAGGAGCGGCTGGACGAGCTCGACATCACGCCGTCCCACCTGGTGTCGCTGCTCGACCACCTGGCCGAACGCGCCGAGGGGCCGCCCCTGCGGCTGCTCGTCGGCGGGGAGGCCGTCGCGCCCGCGTTGTGGAGCCGGCTGGCGGACCGGCGGGCCGCCGGGGTCCTGACGCCGGTCAACCTGTACGGCCCGACCGAATGCACGGTCGACGCCACGTGGGCGCCGATCGACCACACGTCCGGGCCGCACCTGGGCGAGCCCCTGCCCGGGGTCCGCATCCACCTGCTCGACGAGAAGCTGAGGCCGGTCGGCCCCGGCGTAGAAGGTGAGATCTACGTGGCCGGCGACGGCGTGTCCCGCGGCTACGCCGGCGCTCCGGCGCTGACCGCGCAGCGGTTCGTCGCCGACGTGATCGCCGGCGACGGCACGCGCATGTACCGGACCGGCGACCGGGCGCGGATCGGCCCCGACGGGCGGCTGGAGTTCGTCGGCCGCGTGGACGACCAGGTGAAGCTGCGCGGGTACCGGATCGAGCTGGGTGAGGTGGAGGCGGTGCTGAGCCACTGCCCGGGCGTGGTCCAGGCGGTCGCGATGGTCCGCGACGACATGCCGGGCGGCGCGGGTCTCATCGGCTACTGCAGGCTCGAGCGCGCGGGCTCGTTCGACGCCGATCTGGTACGGCGCGCAGCCGCCGCTTACCTGCCCGAGTACATGCTGCCTGCCGTACTCGTCGGGCTTGATCGTTTCCCGCTGACCGGCAGCGGCAAGGTGGATCGCGGCGCGCTGCCGCCCCCGGTGCGGCAGGAGCTCTCCGCCGAGGCGGCGCCGATGAGCCCGACCGAGCGGCTCGTCGCCGACGCGTGGCGCGATGTGCTGGAGATCGAGCGCGTCGGCGTGGACGACAACTTCTTCGAGCTCGGCGGCCAGTCGCTGCTGGCCATCCGGCTGGTCGCGCACCTGCGCCGCAAAGGCGTCCCGGCGATCCCGATGGTGACGGTCTTCCAGCACCCCGTCCTGGGCGACCTCGCCGCCTACCTGGACGCGTACCTGGACCTCTAACCGGACCTCTGACTGGACGAGGTGAGCCTGACCGGCAGGTTGCAGGTGCCGCCGAGGAAGTTGGAATAGACGCGCCGGGGGGTGCCGGTCACCTCGATCTCGCCGACCAGGTCACGAAGGGCGGCCAGGGTCGCCGCGAGCTGGATGCGGCCCAGCCGCGCGCCCAGGCAGAAGTGCGGCCCGTAGGCGAAGGTCAGGTGCCGGTTCGGCGTACGGTCCAGGAGGAACCGCTCGGAACGGGCGAACTCCCGCTCGTCGAAGTTGGCCGAAGCCAGCCACACCGTGACGACGTCGCCCGCCTCGACCCGGCCGCCACCGAGGTCCGCCGGTTCCGCCGCCAGCCGGCCGAGATGCCGCGACGGCGTCGTCCAGCGCAGCACCTCCTCGACGGCGCTGTCCAGCCCTACCTCACCCACGCGCAGCGCCCGCCACTGATCCTGGTTCTCGGCCAGCGCGAGGACCGCGCCGGTCATCGCCAGCCGGGTCGTCTCGTCGCCGCCCAGGATGAGGCTGTAGCAGTTGAAGACGATCTCGTCGGTGCCGAGCGGCCGCCCCTTGACGCGGGCGTTGGCCAGGATGCTGACCAGGTCATCGGCGTCGCCGCCGCGCCGCTCCTCCGCGAGCTCGATGAAGTAGGCGAGGATCTCGTTCTTGGAGTTCCAGCCGTCGGCCGAGGTGTGGGCGGGGCCGTGCGAGCTGACCGAGGTGGAGCCGAGCCGGTGGATGTAGGCGCGGTCGGAGTCGGGCACGGCGAGCGTGTCGCAGATCGTGGCCAGCGGCACCTGGGCGGCCACGTCGTCGCCGAAGTCGCAGTCCTCGCGCTCCAGCGCGTTCGCCACGAGCCGCCGCACCTGATCCTCGATCCGCCGCGCCAGCCGGTCGAACACGGCCGGGGTCAGCGCGCCGGTGATGATGCGGCGTACTTCCGTGTGGCGGGGGCCGTCGGTCACCGCGAGCATCTTGCCCGTGGCCGAGTCGCCGCCCACGAGGAGGGTCTCGAGCACGTTGCCCGACGTCGAGGTGAAACGCCGGCCGTCGCGGAAGACGCTGACGGCGTCCGCGTGCCGGGTGACGACCCAGAAGCCCGGGTTGCCGCCCATCGGCGGGTGCCAGTAGAGCGGGTGCTCCGACCGCAGGCGCCGCCACACCGCCGACAGGTCACCCTCGGCATGGATCGTCGGCGAGGTCAGGTCCAGGGACTCCACCTGGTCCGGGTCGAGTACGGGCAGCACCTGGGACACCTCCGGTTCGCACGTGCTCCCGACTATGCCCCGGCGTGGTTAGCCGCCGGTTACGCCTCTCCCGCGTAACCGGCGGCTAACCCCTCCCGGCTAGCGTCAGTCGGCAGTCGAGACTTCTGGAGGGCATGTGCGCCGACCATCCACGCGCTGGCTGCTGCAGGAGCCGTCGGCCGGAGACGGGCCGCTGCTGTTCGCCTTCCCCTACGCCGGCTCCGGCGCGTCCTCGCTGCGGCGCTGGCCCGGGCGGATCGGGGAGGCCGAGGTCCATCCCGTGCAGCTTCCCGGCCGGGAGTACCGGATCAAGGAGGATCCGTACCGCGACTTCGAGACGTTCGCCAAGGACGCCGTCGAGGCGCTCCTGCCCTACCTGGCGCGGCCGTACGCGCTCGTCGGCCACTGCATGGGCGCGCTGCTCGCGCACGCGTTCGCCACCCGCGCCATGGAGATCGGCGTCCGGGCTCCCGAGCGGCTGTTCGTGTCGGCGTCCCTGACGCCGAGCCGGGGCTTCTACGGCTACTACCACCCGTGGATGTCCGACCATCGCATCGCCGCGGAGCTCCGGCGCGTCGCCGGAGACCTCGGCGACGGGGCCATCCCGGACGAGCTGGTGTCGTTGTCGGTACGGGTCCTGCGGCAGGACGTGCGGATGTGCCTGGACTACGCGCCGCCGGCCAAGGCGATCGGGGTGCCGATCAGCGCCATCGGCTGGGCGGATGACCTCGACGTGGGACCGGACGACCTGGCCGAGTGGCAGGAGTACGGCGAGACACGCGTCCACCTGCTTCCCGGGGATCCGCTGAACTTCCTGGCAGGTGCCACCGGGCTCAGGAAGGTCATCGAGGAAGATCTCGACTACTGATGCGAAGAGGATGAGCGCCGTGTCTGCACCCGCGACGATTCCCGAGCTTCTCGCCAGAACCGTCGGAACCCATCCGGACCTGCCCGCCGTCAGCGACGAAGAAACCAGCCTCAGCTACGCGGAACTGGCCGAGCGGGCGGACGCCGTCGCGCACGAACTGGTCAGGCTCGGCGTGCGGGAGGAGGACCGGATCGGCGTCCACCTGCCGCGTGGCGTCGGCGCCGTGGTGACGGTGCTCGGTGTGCTGCGCGCGGGAGCGGCGTACGTGCCGATCGACGTCAGCTATCCCAGGTTGCGGCGCGAGCAGATGGTGAAGGCCGGCCGCCTGCGCCTGCTGCTCACCGATCCCGGCACGACCAGGCGGCTGTCCAGCCTGCCCGTGGAGGTGGCCGAGCTGGACTGGCGCGTCCTGCCTCCCGCTTCGGGTCCGGCGGCACACGTCGCCCCGCAGAGCGCGGCCTGTGTCCTGTTCACCTCCGGATCCACCGGTCAGCCCAAAGGCGTCGTGCTGGAACACCGCCACATGGTCGCCTTCGCCACGGACACCGCCCTCCCCACGGTCGGCCCCGGCGACCGGATGGCGCAGGCATCGAACCTGTCCTTCGACACCTTCACCTTCGAACTGCTGCGTAGCATGGCCGGCGCCGCGGATCTGGTCGTGATGCCCGCCTTCGCCGACCTCATCGGCGCCGACCTGCGGCGGCAACTCCGGCGGCACCGCGTCACCGCGATGCTGGCTCCCGCCATCGCGCTCAACCAGGTCGCCCGCCACGACCGCGAGGCGTTCGCCTCCCTGCGGGTCCTGTGCTCGGGCGGCGACGTGCTGCTCGCCGACACCTGCCGCGAGCTGCGGGCCGGAGGCTTCTCCGGGGACCTGCTCAACCTGTACGGCCCGACCGAGGCCACCGTGGCCTGCACCGCCCAGCGTGTCCAGGAGCTCCCCGACGACTGCACCCGGGTCCCCATCGGCCGTTCGACCGCGTCAGCGCGTCTGTACGTCCTGGACGATCAGCTCGCCCCCGCCTCCACCGGTGAGCTGTACGTCGGCGGCGCCGCCGTAGGACGCGGCTACCTGGACCAGCCCGGGCACACCGCGCAACGCTTCGTCGCCGACCCGTTCGCCGCGAACGGCACCCGCATGTACGCCACCGGGGACCTGGTGCGTACCGGTGCCGACGGAGCCCTCGAATACCTCGGCCGCGTCGACAGCCAGGTCAAGATCTCCGGCCACCGGGTCGAGCCCGCCGAGATCGAACGCACCTTCTACCAGCACCCGCACGTGGGCGAGGTCGCGGTGACGGCGGTAGGAGAGCCCGGCGACCTGCGACTGGTCGCCTTCGTCATCCCCGTGGCCGAGGAGTTCTCACCCGTCGGCGTGCGCGCCTTCCTCACCCAGCGTCTGCCCGCCGCCTACGTCCCCGCCGAGTTCGTCGTCCTGGACTCCATGCCGCTGGACGCGCACGGCAAACGGGACTGGGCGCGGCTGCGCGAGGCCGCCGAGGACCGCTCCCGGCGGCGGCGCACCTACGAACCTCCGCGCACCGCCACCGAGCGCTACCTCGTCCAGCTCTGGGAGGAACTGCTCCGCGTGGAGTCGATCAGCGTCCACGACGACTTCTTCGGCCTCGGCGGCCACTCCCTCCTCGCCGCGCGCGGCCGCATGCGCATCCGCCGCGACCTCAAGACCGACCTTCCACCTGAGGTGGTCTTCGAGAACAGCGTGGTCGAGGACCTCGCCAAGGTCATCGACCAGACCAGACCCTCCGTCGCCTGATGGTGCTTGCCGGTCCGCCCGTGCGCGAGCCGGCCCGCACCCCGGCAAGGTCGCAAGCCCGAGCCCAGCGCCTGCGTCAGCGAAGCGTCTGTGTTCCGATGCGGTTGCGAGCCCGCGTGAACGGCGGAATGCCGAAGGTTCAACTCATTCACAGAATGATCGTCTGCGCGCTACTCTGCCTCCGGCCCAACGGAAACGGAGACCGTGGATGCACAGATTAGCCAGATCCCGTTTTGCCCTGCCCTTGGTCGGGGCCATAGTCGCCGCCACTCTGATCACCACCGCACCCGCCGCGTCAGCCGCGCCCGCGCGCGGCAACGGACACCGGGTCACCGTCATGGTCCACGGGTTCGACCGTGAGGCCGACATCAGCTGCTCCGGCGCATGGAACAGCGCCAAGCAGGTGCTGAACGCCAACGGTTGGGGCGACGTCGTCACCTTCGGCTACTACAACAAGGCCACCAACTGCGACCTCAGGCTCCAGGGGACCACCGACACGCGCATCCAGGAGGTCGGTCGCCAGTTCGCGTGGACCGTCTACTACCTGTACTCCAGCAAGGACGTGGCGATCGACGTCGTCACGCACTCCATGGGCGGTCTGGTCGCGAAGGCGGCCATCGAAGGCGTCAACAGGTACGGCGTGGGCAAGCCGCCGCCCGACCTGAGCGGGCTGACGGTCGATCCGAACAACCTCGGCGCCACCGTGTGGCCCAGAGCCTGGCCCCCATTCCTGTACATCGAGGACATGGTCACGTTCGCCACGCCACACCAGGGCATCGGCAGCGCGGTGGTGACCGCGTGCGCCATCACCCACGAGCAGTGCAGCGACATGCGTCCGGGCAGCGGCTTCATCAGCTGGCTGGGAAAACAGCCGCTCTCCCAGATGGGCACGGACTACACCTTCCTCGCCTCGAAGCACGATGACACGGTCAGCTCCGACTCGGCGACCAACAAGCGCACTGCCCACCATTGGGCGCTCTACGGCTCGAACGCCGACGGCGGCACGCTGAGCCACAC
Source organism: Nonomuraea sp. NPDC051941 (assembly GCF_044593615.1). Lineage (NCBI taxonomy): Bacteria > Bacillati > Actinomycetota > Actinomycetes > Streptosporangiales > Streptosporangiaceae > Nonomuraea > Nonomuraea sp. NPDC051941. The sequence goes on along the minus strand of NZ_JBIUCF010000095.1, from coordinate 5,107 downwards.
CTCCATCCGGAACACCTCGACCGGCGACTGGCAGGCGTCGTACGGGGGAGAGTTCAGCGACGAGGGTGAGGGCTCGTACCCCGCGCCGCTCCTGCGGATGATGGACGGCCTGTACGACCAGCAGGCCCAGTAACGCGCGGGCGCGTCCTCCCCCTTTCGGCAAAGGGGGAGGACGCGTCGGTGGGTTATGGGTATTCGGTGAGGTTTGCGACGTTCGTGGAGGAGTTGCTCGGGCCTCCCGTGGAATTGATGACGTGGGCGATGGTTCCGGTGCCGCCCAGGGAGACCGTCACCATGTGGTGGAAGCGGACCCCCGGCGTGTTCGGCACCTCGAAGGCCCGGTCGGCCACCACCCCGGGGTTGGCGCTGAAGTAGCAGTAGCTGCCCAGCCCCCAGGCCTCATGCGAGGTGACCGAAGCGGCGACCTTGTAGGCGGCCCAGCCACGGGTGGAGCCGTTCATCCAGGACGCCTGGTTGGGCGGGTCGTAGGGCATCTCGTTCTGGAAGAAGTAGGTCCGCCCGCCGTTGCCGTTCCAGATGACCTGGTACTGGTGGTAGTGCTCGACGAACAGCCCGTAGAACGTCACGTTGTCGCCGTTGACGACGAGCCCGTTGACGGTCGTGTTGGTGTTCCACCCGACGCCGCTGCCGTGGTCGGCCCGCCAGATCCAGGTGTGATCACCGATCACGTCGTCGCTGTTGATCACCAGGCTCTGTGACGCCTTGCCCACCCCGGCGCCGCCGACGCGGAAGAAGACGTCGTGCAGCGAGGTGGGGTTGGCCGCGTGTGAGGCCGCCGAGCCCGCCGGGCCGACCTGCATGAGCGTCGCCGAGTTCACGGTCCCGGCGTCGATCAGCAGCCCGGCGACCTTGACGCCGTCCACGTCGGCGACGGTCATCGCCGTGATGCCGTTGTCGGGTACGAACGTCGCCAACCCGAGACCGAGCACCACGGTGTCGGCCCTGGTGACCCTGATCGTGTCGTTCAGATGGTAGACGCCCGGCGTGACCAGCAGGTTCTTGCCCGCGGCCAGTGCCGCGTTGATGTCGCCGGCGGTGTTGCCCGGCTTGACGACGAAGAACTGGCTGATCGGCAGCGACGTGCCCGCACCCGGCCACGACACCCCGGCGGAGTTCGACTTCAGCGCGGGCACGAACACCTGGTAGGCCCCCGCCGCGTCGATGTAGAGGAACGGCTTCTCCCGTACCACCGGCGCCTGCCCCACCGTCGTGTACGGCGGGCTGGGGAAGGTGTTGCCCGGCGCGCCGGACACCCCGACGAAGGTCATGTTCCAGTTCGACCCGCTCCAGGACCCGAAGGCCGAGTTGCGGGAGATCCACTGTTGCTGCGACCCGGACCTGACCTGACCGTCGATCCGCGAGTCGGAGATCCACCCGCCGCTCGACCAGCCGCCGTCGTCCAACTGCAGGTTTCCGCGCACATGCATGCGCCGGTACGGCGCCGCCTGCGAGACCGCCCACCGGTCCGTGCCGCCCGCCGGGGTGACCGAGAGGTTCTCGGCGGAGCGCCAGAAGTTCTGCGTGGCGTTGCCGCCGAACCAGTCGGCCTCGGCGTGCACGGCCCCGTTGATCGTCACCGCGTCCGGTGTCTGTCCCAGGCCGAGGACCTGGGTGTAGAAGCCGACGTTGACGTCCACGTTGTAGGTGCCCGGCTTGAACAGCAGCGCGTACCGGTTGGACCCGAACTGGTTGGACTGCTGCTGGCCGAACACCGAGTTGAGCTGCGACTGGATGGTGGACGCGGGCATCGACGGGTCGAAGACGCGCACGTTCGGCCCCAGGTCGGGATCGGGGCCGCCACCGCCGCCGCCCGACAGGGTGAACGACTGCGCCGCCGTGCCGTTGCAGGCGTACTGCTGCAGTTGCACGCTGTCGGCCGTGGAGGCGCCCGACACGTCGAGGCACTTGCCGCTGTTCCTGCTGACCAGGTGGTACGTGCCGCCGGACTCCTCCACCGGCAGCCACTGCTGGTTGTTGCCGCCGCCGTAGGCCCAGAGCTGGACCGGCGCGCTGTCGGCGGTCGAGACCCCGGTCACGTCCCAGGCCTGCGCGGCGTTGAGCGAGCTGTTGACCCGGTAGTAGCCGTCGCTGGTGGCCTGGAACTGCCAGAGCTGCGCGCCGCTGCCGTTGCACGCGTACTGCTGGACGGCGGTGCCGTTGGCGGTGGCGGCGCCGCGGGCGTCGACGCACTTGCCGCTGTGCTTGGCGACCACGGTGGTCAGGCCGGTGGGGACGGCTGCCTGCGCGACCGGCATGAGGACGAACCCGGCCGCGACCAGCACGAGGACGACGAGGGCACGCATCAGAACCCCGCCGTCAGCCGGGTGAAGTCCCAGGCGTTCTGGGAGACGCCGCTGCAGGTTTCGGACAGGCCTCCGGAGCAGGGGCGGTCGCGGTTGACCGACCAGAAGGCGAGCCTGGTCAGGCCATGGGAGTTGGCGTAGTCGCGGATCTGGGTCCAGGTGGCGACCGAGGTGACCTCCGACTGGTCGGACAGGCCGTTCATGCCGGAGATGCCCATGTGCGCGTACGCCGTGGCGTCCGACCAGCCGAACGCCGACTTCAGGGCGTTCTTCAGCCCTTCGGCCGCGTTGACCGTGCTCTGGTACATGTTGGACCCGCCGCCGAAGTCGAACGGCATGATCGTGTAGTTGTCGATCGGGACGCCGAGCTCCTTCGACCGGTTGATCAGCCGGATGCCCGCGCCGGCCGGGCCGCTGGTGGAGGTGCCGAAGGTGACGACCACCTTGACGTTCGGGTTGTTCGCCTTGACGATCTTGAGGCCGTTGAGTATGCGGTCCTGGACGGTGTAGTTCTCGTACTCGTCGGTGTTCTCGATGTCGAAGTCGACGGCCGCGGGTCCCAGGGCGTTGATGACCTGCTGCACGGCGCCCGCGTACGCCTCAGGCGTGGCGCAGTTGGGGCCGAGCTTGTTGCCCGACCAGCCGCCGAAGGAGATCTGGACGCTGCCGCCCTTGGACTTGATCGTGTTGATCGCCTGCTGGTCGGCGCCGCCCGTCAGCGCACGCGAGCCGTCCCAGCGTGGCGTGCAGCCGCCGCCGGACAGGATGAAGGCCATCGTGAAGGACTTCACGCCGGTCGCGTCCATGACCGTGCCCGGGTTGGGCGGGCTCCCCCACCCCATGTAGAGGTACGGGGCGCCGGGCAGCTTGCCGGGACTGGGGGTGCCGCCGCCGGAGGGCAGCGTCCACTTCTGGTTGGCGCCGGTGCCGCAGCTCCAGATCTGCAGGGGTGTGCCGTCGGCCGAGCTGACGTTGGTGGCGTCCAGGCACTTGCCGAGCGCTCGCAGGGTGCCGTCGGAGGCGGCCGTCCACTGCTGCGCGGCGGTGCCGTTGCAGTCGTAGATCTGCACCTTGGCGCCGTCGGCGCTGCTCGCGCCCGCCACGTCCAGGCACTTGCCGAGTGCGCGGATCGTGCCGTCGGACTGCGTGGTCCACGACTGGGCGGTGGTGCCGTTGCAGGTCCAGAGCTGGACCTGGGTGCCGTTGGCGCTGTTGGCGCCGGCGACGTCGACGCACTTGCCGCCGTAGCCGGTGATCTGACCGGTGGCGGCCGAGGCCGGGGAGGCGAGGCCCGCCACGGCTAACGCCGTCACGGACGCGAGGATGATTCCTCGTCTTTTCATGGGGGGTGTCACCTTCTGTGGGGGGTGTACGCCGGCGGCCGGCGTGGGTGAGCACCATGGCTAAGAGAAATCCACGGTCGTGACCTCATGGTGACCTTACGGTGACCTTACAAGAGCGTCAATACTTAATTTAAGGGTTGAGGTAACTTCGTACGACCGGGACGTGGGCTCTCAGGCACCCAGGAACTGATCCACCACTAGGATGGCGGCGCCGAGCTTGACGCCCTCCGACCCCAGGTGAGCGGCCCCGATCGCGACCCGGTCGTAGGAACAGCGCAGCGCGGAGCGCTCCGTGGCCGTCAAGATCGCGGGCAGGTGGTCGCGGGCGAGCAGCAGGCCCGCCCAGCCGCCCAGCACGATGCGCTCGGGATTGAGCAGGTTGATCAGGCTCGCCAGCCCCGCGCCCAGGTGGCCGACGGCCTCGTCGAACAGGGGACGCGCGCCCGGGTCGGCCAGCAGCGCCGCGAAGGCGCTCTCCTCCTCGACGCCCGCCAGGTCGATCCCCGCCCTGGCGAGGACCGACTCGGCGCCGACGTAGGCCTCCAGACAACCGCGCGCACCGCAGCGGCAGGGGCGGCCGTCGGCGATCACCGTGGTGTGGCCCCACTCCCCCGCCCCACCGGACACGCCTCGGACGGTGATGCCGTCGGTGATGATGCAGGCGCCGACCCCGCTGCCGATCAACACCATGATCATGTAGTCGCTGCCCCGTCCCGCGCCGAACCAGTGCTCGGCCAGGCCCAGCGTCATGGCGCCGTTGTCGACGAACACGGGCAGGCCGGGGAGCATGTCGGCCAGCCGTACCCCGCTCCAGCCGAACGTCGGCGAGTCGACGACCGAGCCCCGCACCATGCCGGGAACGCCGACACCGACGCCGAGGACGCGGCCGGGATCCACCCCCGCCTGCGCGATCACCGCGGCGACGCCTTCGCGGATGTGGCCGGCCACCAGGTCGGGAGCGTGCCGTCCTGGGCGCAGCGGGGTCTCGGCCTTGGCCCGTGGCGTCATGGACAGGTCGAACAACTCCACGCCGACGCGGGTCTCCCCCACCTCGACGCCGACCGCGTAGGCGTGGTGGGCGTTGACGCGGAGCTGGACGCGCGGCCGGCCGCCGTCCGACTCGACCCTGCCCACCTCGACGGCGATCCCGTCGGACAGCAGGCCGGTGACGACGTTGCTCACCGTGGCGGGGCTCAGGCCGGTCGCCTGGGCGAGCTCGAACCTGCTGCGCTCGCCGTCGAAGAAGAGCGTGCGCAGCAACACGGCCCTGTTGGTACGCCGCACGTCACGCGACGTCCCCCGCTGCGGCCGGATCATAGGGTGAAGTCTAGGCTCCCCTTCCTCACCAGGCCGGTCAGGAGTTCCTTGACCTCGGTCGCGTCGTAGCGGTCGCGGTCGAAGGGGCCGATGAGCAGTGGGCCGTCGTCGGGGCTGTCGGGC
>NZ_JBIUCF010000094.1:0-30591 GCF_044593615.1 Nonomuraea sp. NPDC051941 | reverse complement strand
ACCGAGACACCCCTCGGCGCGACCCGAGTCTCACACTTCGCGCGCCTCGACCTGGCACTCACCGCATGACCCACCGAATTGGGCAACGGAGTCCTGAAGGCGGGGGTCTCCTCGGAGGTAGCCGATGAAGCCGGCGGTCGGCTGCGGGCGAAACCCGTGTGGTGCACCGCTTGTGCCACGGCACCTGTCTGCGGGATCGCCTCAACTGGCGCCGGCCGCTGAACGACCGGCGGGCAGACCGCTTCAGCTGTGACGAAGCCGGATGAACTTCTGGATCATGCCTGACAGCGTATCAGGGGGCGACGCCGCGCATACGTCTCGGCGTGAAGCTGGAAGCAGCTAGATGATCTTGTAGTTCGGCGTGGCGGAACTGGTAGAAGGGTCCCACGGTCCGCAGGACGCCCAGGTGGTGCAGATCGTGCAGGAAGCGCATCAAGCGGAACGGCAGCCGGCCCGATGGCCCAAGGTGCACCAGGGCGATGGTGGACATCAGCCACATGTGCTGGCGTTTGGTCACCAGACCGAATGCTATGCCGCAGATGATGCCCATCCCCATGTCCACGGCCGCGGACGGGAGAGGCGGCACGATGGACGCCTCGTTCATGAAATCGACTGCGAAGCCGACGATCGCCCCCAGGAGAAGTGCGTTCATCAATTGCAGACCCACGAGGCTTCGGTTGACCCGCCAGGTGGATTGCGGGGTGACGGCGGCGGTGAACGGCGGGAGTCGATTCTCGTCTGGCTGGGCGGGCTTCTTGTCCTGCTGCCGCGACACCCGCACTGTCACCCAGCCGATGCCAAGCGCTGAGAACAGGGTGGCCAGGCCCATCTTCCAGCCGTGCACCCACGCGTTGTAGCCCACCGCCGGCAGGCCGAGGCCGACCGGCATGATGAGGAAGATCATTCGCACGTCGGACAACAGACCGCGGGTGAAGTCCTGCAGCCGTTGCCGTACGCGCAGCGGAGCGAAGTCGGGGGTGCGGGCGGCCTGCATCGCGGACAGGCCGAAGAAGATGCCGAAGGCCGAGCCGAAGACCGGCCCATAGGTCAGCATGGCGGTCAACGCGGCCGGGAGTGCGAACACCAGACCGCTCAACCCGCCGATCCAGGCACGGGCGAGTGCGCGCCGCGTTCGTGAGGCGGGCAGTGCCTGGTCGGTCAGCCGCCACCAGGCCAGGTCATGACCGCCGGATTCGGCCTGCAGGCGTGCCAGCCGCTTTGTCCATTCGGTGATGATGGCCGGATCCCATGTCGTAGGCCGGATCGTGGTGCGTGCGTTCAGCAGCGCACCAAGGACATTGTCGAGCAGGTGAGCGCGCAGGGCCCGCGTGTCGTCGGCGTACTCGGTCGCCAACGGAGCCGGGTCGGCGTCCGGCTGGTCGATGTAGACGGCCCGGACCAGCCATAGGCCCAAGGCGGTGGAGGTGACGTCGGCCAGAGCCGGCGCGGAGCCCTCCCTGAGGGCACTTAAGACTTTGGTCCACGCCGAGGACGAGGAAAGCGCGGGCAACGCGGCACTCAGGTAGTTCGCCACGATGTCGGGGAGCAGCGTCTTGGGCGCGATGACGGCGGCGGCCTTGAGCGGGCGCCGTGCGGCGGTGACCGCGTTGCCGTACTCGGTGGTACGCGACGTGATGATCACCTGATCGCGTTCCATGAGCGTGCCGGACAATTTCTCGATCACCTTGGCGCGGGCGGGCTCGGGCAGTTCGTCGAGGCCGTCGAGAATGGCCAGAATTGAGCCACGGGCCGCCAGAATGTCGGCGCCGTCCTGCTGGTTACCCGGCGTGCGCAAGGCGGCGTAGTCGGTGCGCACGCGCTCGGCCACCCAGTCCTGAAACCGAGGGTGGGCCTCGATGTCCCAGTCGGCGACGGGCAGGAGCACCGGGACCGGGTCGTTGTCAGCACGCGTGCGGATCAGTTCCAGCATCAATTGGATGGCCAGGGTGGTCTTGCCCGTGCCCCGGCCTCCGGTGATGACCAGGCGGCGACGGCGCAACGCGCGGAAGGCGACGGCGAGCGCGGCGATGTCGTCCGATCGGCCCGACAGCGCCGGCTCACGGTCGGCGATCAGATGCGGGTGATCCATGAGCTTGGTTCGGCGGGTCATGTGCCAGGAGACCGGGATCGGCGGATCGCCGAGGGAACGCGTCACCACCTCGTCGCTCCACCGCTCGTGGACCAGCTGGGCGAGCTCCCGCATGGTCTCGGTGACGGTCCCAGCGGGGGCGAGCACGCGCCCGGCCCGTTCGACGATCAGCCCGGCCACCACCGCCGCCACGATGGTGCCGGCGAGCCAGGAGCCGCTCCACACGCCGTCGTTGAGCACTTGGTTGGCGGCCACCGATACCACGACCGGCGCGAGCACCATGGACAGCCACAACAGCCGGGCCCGCCACCGCCGCTCGCCCACCACGGCGGCCATCGCAGTGATCGTGACCTGCGGCCGGCGACCTTCCATCGCGTAACACCTTCCGCTGCATAAAAGAGGGACGAGGGACCGCCTGGAACTGCGCGGGACCGCTCCTGATCTTGTTCGGTCCGCTGCGTGTGCGGAGGTCCGGGCGCGAATATGGGCACGATCGCGGGATCAAGCGCCCGTGATGCCGATGGACGCGATGAGCCTTCTGGTGGCCGAAGCCATGACGCTGCTCCTTTCCGCTGCCGATCGGGCCTTGCGCTGATGAAGGTAGGCCGCGACTGGTTGAGGATCTGTAAGGCGGAGCGTGGCCTGCCCCCACCGCTCCTGAGCCAGACGCAGCCGGCCGAGAGCTTCGTGAGGCGCCACCGGGTGGCGATTTGAAAGTTTCACGCCGCATTGACACTCGGAAAGCGCTTTCCTACGGTGTGGGTCATCCCCAACGCGGATGTGAGCGGCTGCCGGCCTCCGCCCTCTCGTCGGAGGCCGGAGCCGGACCCCGGCGACCGACCTGACCCTGCAACAAGCCCGATGCCGCGGCGGCGACCGCGCAGAGAAGATCGCACCCGTTGTTCGAAGGAGAAGGTGAAACGAGGATGAGACGAGCAGTCGCGTTGCGACTCCAGGTGGTGCTGGCCGCGGTGGCCATCGCGGCCGCGGCCGGTGTGGCCTTGCCAATGCTGCAGGCATCAGCGGCGGCCGGCGGCGCCAGCGGCTACGCGAGCGCCAACGGCGGAACCACCGGTGGCGCGGGCGGGCAGACGGTGAGGGCCACCACGGGGACCGCGATTCACGCGGCCCTGTGCAACCGGGCCAGCAGCAGCACCCCGATCATCATCGAGGTCTCAGGGACCATCAACCACGGCAACACCACCAAGGTCTCGGGCGGAAGCTGCAACACCGCCGCCGACGTGATCGAACTCAAGCAGATCAGCAACGTCACGATCATCGGGGTCGGCAGCGGAGCCGTCTTCGACCAGCTGGGCATCCACATCCGCGAAGCCCGCAACATCATCATCCGCAACGTGACCGTCCGCAACGTCAAGAAGTCGGGCTCGCCCACGTCCAACGGCGGTGACGCCATCGGCATGGAGAGCAGCGTCCGCAACGTCTGGGTCGATCACGTCACCCTGGAAGCCTCGGGCGGGGAGGCAGAGGGCTTCGACGGCCTCTTCGACATGAAGAACGACACCCAGTACGTGACCCTGTCCTACAGCATCCTGCGCAACTCCGGCCGCGGCGGGCTCATCGGATCCAGCGAGAGCGACCGCTCGAACGGCTACATCACCTTCCACCACAACCTGTACGAGAACATCGACTCCCGCACGCCCCTGCTGCGTGGCGGCATCGCCCACATCTACAACAACTCCTACGTGAGCCTCCACGAGTCGGGTATCAACTCCCGGGCCGGAGCCCGCGCCAAAGTGGAGAACAACTACTTCAAGAACTCCAAGGACGTCCTGGGCACCTTCTACACCAGCGAGGCCGGCTACTGGCAGGTCGGCGGCAACATCTTCGACAACGTGACCTGGTCCGCCCCGGGCAGCGAGAACAACCCCGCCGGACCCAACCCGCAATCCAACACCACCGTCAGCATCCCCTACTCCTACAGCCTCGACGGGGCGAGCTGCGTACCGGGCCTCGTCCTCCAGACAGCCGGCGCCAACAAGGGTCTGCAGGAGTCGAACGGCAGCTGCACGCCGCAGACACCGACGGCCACACCGACACCGACCGTCAGCCCCACGCCGTCACCCACCCCTTCGCCCGGCGGGCCCAACCTCAGCCTTGGAGCCGGCTCCGACGGCTCCAGCAAGGCCGACGGGACCAGCTACGGCAACGTGCGGGACGGCAACATGAGCACCTTCTGGTCGCCGGCCGGCTCGACCGGTGACATCTCGATCAAGTGGGGCTCCGCCACCACGGTCTCCAGGGTCGTCATCCGTGAGGCGTCCGGCTCCGAAGGCGGCATCGGAGCCTGGCAGCTCATCAACGCCGGAACCGGAGCGGTCCTGAAGTCCGGCAGCGGCGCGGGCGCCATCACCTTCACGCCGACCTCACTCAGCAAGATCACCTTTAGGATCACCAGCTCGGCGGGCACGCCGAAGGTCGCCGAGTTCGAGACCTACGCGGGGTAGCGGCTCCGCTCCGTCCGCCCGGGGACGAAGGCGGGGCCGTCAGACGGACGACCCCGCCCCGTCTCCTTGGGAAGGTGCCGGCTGGTGCGGCAGGTCGCGGGTTCGATCCGGAGTGGTTGTCCCTCCGGTGCCGATCACGCGTTCCCGTCGCGTTCGGGGTGGATGGCGTCGGTGTGCTCGGTGTGGGCGAGAGCCAGGTCGAGCAGCATCCGTACGTGCGGGTCTTCCAGCCGGTAGTAGGCCATCCGGCCGGAACGGCGCGCGGCCACGATGCGGTGCGCGCGCAGCAACCGCAGAGCGTGGGAGACGGCCGATTCGCTCTGGCCGGTCACCGCGGCCAGATCGCACACGCACAACTCGCCGTCCAGCAGTGCCACCAGCAGTCTCAACCGGTTCGGATCCGACAGCAGCCCGAAGATGTCCGCGGTGTCAGTGAGGTCCTCGGCGGCCGGCATCCGCTCGTATACGGCGGCCACCCGTTCACCGTCGACCACCTTGACCGTGCAACCGTCTATTGCCAACACGCCATCATCTGAAGAACCGTTCACATGAATAGTTTGTCGGCATTGCGACAAATGTCAATGACGTCATGCTCGAGCAGGTGACACTGCGCGGGGCGGTCATGGGACGCGGTGGCGTGCCCCCGAGTGCGGAGTTCATGTCCGGGCCTTCGGGTCATGACAGGAGGAAGCCGGCGCCGCGGGCTCGGCCGTGCCGCTGTCACCACCGGCCGTCTCATCAGGTCGGAGGGAGTGATGGGTGGGGCCGTGCGGGTCGGCGCAGTGCTGTACGAGTCGACGTAGGGCGCCGTCGTCGTCGAAGGCGTGGCTGTCGGGCGAGGCGTGGTCGACCTGCAAGGTGGTGTGCTCGATGCCGTGCCGGTCCTGCAGCAGGTTCTCAACTGCAAGACGTGCGGCGTGGCAGTCGGCCCCCGGGGTGACCAGCACGTGGGCCGACAGGGCGGCATATCCGGATGTCACCTCCCAGATGTGGAGGTCGTGCACCTCGACCACGGTGTCGAGGGCGGCGATCTGGCGGCCGACCTCGGTAGGGTTCACTCCCGCCGGAGCGGCTTCCATGAACACCCGTCCTGCGTCGCGGACCAGGCCCCATCCTGCCTTGAGCATCAGGGCGGCGACGATCAGGGCGGCGATGGCGTCGGCGCGGGTCCAGTCGGTGAGCCAGACGACCAGGCCGGCCAGGGTGGTGGCGATGAAGGCGTAGAGGTCGTTGAGGATGTGCTGGAAGGCGCCTTCGACGTTGAGGCTGGAGCGGTTGGCTTTGGACAGCAGCCAGGTGGCGGCCACGTTGACGACGATGCCGGCCAATCCGGTGAACACCACGAACAAGCCCTCGACCTGGGGCGGCTCGATCAGACGGCGGATGCCCTCGAAGCTGAAGTAGGCCGCGAGCAGCAGCAGGGTGATGCCGTTGACCTGAGCGGAGATGATCTCGGCGCGCTTCAACCCGTAGGTGAAGCCGCCTCGCGGCGGTCGGGCCGCGATGCGCATCGCGATCAGGGCCAGCACGATCGCCATCGCGTCGGTGAGCATGTGGCCGGCATCGGAGATCAGCGCCAGCGACTGGGCGATCACGCCGATCACGACCTCGACGGCCATGAAGCCGACGATCAGAGCGAGCGCGCCGCTCAGATAGCGCCGGTCGGCCTGCGCATCGACAGCATGTCCGTGGCCGTGCCCATGCCCGTGGCCGTGGTTCCGTCCGGCCCCTTGGTCCTGGTGCCTGTGTTGATCAGACATGCGCTGAGCTCCTTGGACGACGGTGAATGACGTGTGATGGCCAGGTCATGCGGGTCGAGCAGCCGATAGACCGGACCTCCGCCATCTACGACATCTGCTCAAGTGTTCATGTATGAACATGATTTCGGCCGAGGCGCTCCGCGTCAACACTTCCCGCACACCTTTGCTTCTACATATGAACATTCAGTCAGATGTTTAAACTAAGCGTAATGAGTCAACTACTCTGCGTAGAAGCGCATGGGAAGGGCAGCGCATGAGAACCGTCTGCAACTCCGCACTGGTGATGGCCGCTACGACCGGATGGCCGGCACTTTCGAGCCTGCCGGCCGACGCCACCCCCGTACCCACCCTCCAGCCTCGCTCACAAAACCCGTGGTCTGCAGCCTCCGGAACGGCGCCACTGGCGCGACCACGACCAGGTGACGACGCCGGATGAGCATCTCACCCCGCCCCCGGCGACGTCCGCCGACCGGCGACGGCACCCTCGAGGCACCGCTTCCACGGCATCCGCCCCTGGCACACGGGCGGTGCCGTTCCCTCGTGGCCACGTTCACCGCGGTCGTACAGATCGTCACTACGGCGGTCCCGGCTGACGCCGCCCGGGCGGCGGGGCAGTGCCGTGCACCCGGAGTGATCGCCCACCGCGGCTATCCTCCCTCCGGGTCGGAGAACACCCTCACGTCGCTACGGCAGGCGCTGGCGGCCCGTGCCCGTCAGGTGGAGATAGACATACGCTTCACCAGGGATCACCAACCCGTCCTCATGCACGACGCCACGCTGGATCGCACCACGAACGGCAGCGGTCTGGTGGCCACCTCGTCCATGGCGCGGCTGCGCACGCTGCGTGGTGGCGACGGCCTCGCGCCACCTGCCTTGGCGCAAGTGCTGGACGCGCTGCGCGGCCGCGTCGACCTGGTGCTGATCGAGCTGAAGAGCGTCCCGGACGACGCCGACGCTCGCACTCTCATCGCCGTCTATCACCGCTATCGCGCCTATGACTGGACCGCGCTGACCTCGTTCCTGCCCACCGCGCTGAGCCGCGTCTCCTTCCTGCCAGTCACCCAGGGGCTGCTGGCCAGCACGACGCCGCCCCCTGCCCAGGCCGAGCACTACGACTTCGTCTCCGTCCGATACGACCAGCTGTCTCGCTCGTGGGTGGACAGCTACCACGCCGCCGGGGTGCACGTTTACGCCTGGACTCCCAACACCCCCACCGCCTGGCGGCGCCTGGCCGGCTATGGCGTCGACCGCATCATCACCGACCGCAGCCTCAGCTATTCGAGCTGGGCGGTCACCCTGTGCAGCCGCTGATACGCCGAGAGAGGAGTCATCGATGACCGCACAGCATCACGAGGACGAAGAAGCCTGCGCCACCGATCCCGCGTGCCGACCGGCGGCGCCGGCTGCTGCCACGACGCTCACGGCACCGAATCGCATCAGCCCTCGTCCGCACGCCTGACTGCCGGCGCGACGCGGCACTTGTTTGATTGCCCGTCGACGGACGGCATGGGGACGGTAGCCTTCTACCTGGAGTAGAACACGGCAGGAGGGCCACGGTGCAGCTGGGCAACCTGGAGCGATCGGTCATGGAAGCCCTGTGGGAGCATCCGGACGGCATGTTCGCCCACGTCCTCGCAGCCGGCCTTCCGTCCCAGCCCGCCACCACGACGGTGCTGACCGTCCTGATGCGGCTGTCGAACAAGGGCATGGTCTCCCGCGAACGCATCGGGCGAGCGCACCTCTACAAAGCCACCGCGGACAAGGACGCCTTCGTCGCCGAGGCCATGCGCGCCGCCCTGGACGAGGCCGGTGACGTCGCGGCGGCCGTGCAGCGCTTCGTCGGCACGGTGACGCCGGAGGTGGCCAGCGCCTTGCGCGAGGCGCTGGGCGAGCGGGACGGATCCGCGCCGTGATCGCCTGGCTGATCGCGGCCGGAATCGCCCTGCTGCCGCTGGCGCTGGGCGACCAGGCTGCGCGCAGGCTGGCCGGGGCGGCCTGGACGCACCGCTGCCCCCGCGCGGCGCTGGCGCTGTGGCAGGCGATCGGAGTCGCCGCCGGTCTGGGCGCGGTCGGTCTCGGACTGGTGGCCGCGGTCGCGCCGCTGGCCGCGGTCTTCCCGCACGGGGCGCACACGCTGGCGCGCCAGATCGTCAGCGGCCACGGCCTCGACGGGCTCGGACCGGTGCAACTGCTGGCTCTGACCTGGTCGGCGGGCCTGATGAGCTGGCTGCTCATCCACACCGTACGCACCACCACCAAGACGATCCGCGAACGCCGCCGCCAGCGCCTGCTGGTCGACGTGGTCGCCGACCATTCCCCGGCCCACGACGTCTACGTGCTGCCGGTGGCCGAACACGTCGCCTACTGCGTGCCCGGCAGGCATCGGCGCATCGTGCTCAGCCAGGGCACCCTGGACTCGCTGACCGGCCAGGAACTCCAGACGGTTCTCGAGCACGAGCGCGCGCATGCCCGAGGCCACCACGACCTGGCGCTGCTCCCCTTTGTCGCGCTGGAGCACGCGTTCCCGTGGCTGGTCTGCGCCCGGACCGCACGGCAGACGGTGGCCGTACTGCTGGAGATGATCGCCGACGATCACGCCAGCCGGGCGCACGGGGAATTGCCGCTGGCCCGCGCGCTCGTCCGCATGGCGACCTGCGGGCCCGGCCCTGGCCTGGCCTCGTTCGGCCTGGCGGACGCGGGCGTCGTCGAACGGCTGCAGCGGCTGCTCAGCGAGCGCCGTCAGTCTCATTGGGTGCCTGCGGCGGCTTACTCGGCAGCCGGGCTGCTGCTCAGCGGGCCGGTGGCCGTGCTGATCGCTCCCGTGGTGTGCATCACCGTGTAGGGCGTCCCAACTCGCGCGCATGAGCCTGATCCGGTCGATGTGCGGCGCGAAGCGGACTCTTCGGTGGTTCAGTCGCCGTGCAGGCCGTCCGGGTCGCAGTAGTCGATACGGTTGGTCGGCCTGAAGGAGGAGACGATGATCTCGCGCTTGAACGGGCCGCCCTTCGGCACGTCCTCGGCCGACACCTCCAGCGTGAACTGCTGCATCGCACGCAGTGCGCGGCCGCCGACGACGACCGGACGGCGCACCAGATAGATCGCGGACCAGGGGCAGCAGTAGTAGCTGCCGAACGGTTTCCCCTGGGCGTCGATGGCGAACGTGATTGCGCCGCTCTGCCGGGCGGCGTCGATCTCGGCCTGGATGCGCAGGGTGAGGGCGGGGGCAGGGTCGTACTCCCACATCTCCTTGATCGCCTGGCGTGCCCGCGGATCGGCCTGCCAGAAGCTCCGCTTCTGCGGGTCGGTCAGGCACCAGGGGTCGAAGCCGCGGACGTCGGCGACTTTCAGGTTGGCGGGCGGGACGACCTGCCGTACGCCGGGGCCCCGGTAGCCGCCGATCAGTCCGGGCATCGCGATGAGCTGGCCGAGGTGGTAGTAGATCTCCAGAGCGCGCTGCAGGCGCTGCTCGATGGCCTCGTGCATGCGCGGCGCCGGGTCGGCGTCCAGCAGCCCTTCGGCGTAGTCGGCGGCCGTCGCCGCCTCGGCGGCAAGCTGGCGCAGCCGTTCCAGTGCGTAGCGGTGCCTGTCGGCGTCGGCGACGGTCTGCTCGAAGACGCCGAGCGCGACCTCGGCGTGGCGGCGGATGGCGCGCGAGGCGGCGAGCATGCCGTGCAGGTGCGGCAGCGGACACGGGCTGGCCTCGGCCCATTCGGGCAGGTCGGCGGGGAGCAGCACCTCTTTCTCCACGAGGTAGCGGGAGTTTCCCGCGGCCTGGCGCGCCCGTGACACCCAGCCCTCCACCTGAGCGAAGCAGGCGTCGACCTGCAGAGCGGTGACCTGCGGCACGTAGCCGACGGTGCTCGGGTCGGCGGCGTAGTCCGCGTCGAGCAGGTGCTCCCCGATGGCCTGCAGGACGAACGCGTTCCAGGTGCACAGCAGCTGCCCGGCGGCGGCCTGCGGGCCGTGCCACAGGTTCACTCCTTCGACGGCCAACCGGGCGCGCAGCGCCTCGGCCCGCTCCAGTTCGGTGTAGACGAGCCCGCCCGCCCGGCGATAGGCCTCGAGCTCGTCTGCCCTGACCTCCCCCTTGAACGCCGCCGCCATCCGCGTCATGAACGACATGCATGCCTCCCCGTTGTTCCCCGTCCGTCGAAGCGTACGGTCGGGCATGATCCCCCAACCGGTACATTTCGATCACGACTTGCGAACATCACGCCGAACGTCAATGACGTCAACAGCCGAGGAGAATGGCGACGGCTTGGCAGCGCTGCAGGGTGCCTGCCGAGGGTTGTCAGTACGCGCCCAGGATGTCGATGACGAAGACCAGAGTGTCGTCGTCCTTGATCCCCACCGCCTCCGGGCCCTTCTTGCCGTACCCGTCCTTGGGTGGGATGACCAGCAGCACCCGGCTGCCGACCTTCTTGCCGGTCAGCCCTTCGAGGATGCCGGGAATCGTGCCGGTCAGCGATGACAGCGGCGCCACCTCTCCTCTGTTCCAGGAGGAGTCGAAGACCTTGCCGTTGCGCCAGATCTGCCCCTGATAGTGGGTGACCAGCATCTGATCGGCGCGGATGGCCGGGCCGTCTCCCTCGATCAAGGTCTCCGCCCGCAGTTCGGCAGGCGGATCCGTCGCCGGGATCGCCACCGCCGGAGCCCTGCCCGCCGGCCCTGCCGTCACCTGAGGAAGAGCCGGGTTGGCCGGGCGCGCGCGACCACGCGCGGAGGCGGTCTTCGGATACGTGGCGAGCAGGTCGACGACGTAGATGAGCGTGTCCGTGCCGGTCACCCCGGTCTCCGCGTTGCCACCGGCGCCGTAGCCGTCCTTGGGGGGAATCGACATCACCACCCGGCTGCCGACCGTCTTACCGAGAAGGCTCTTGTCCAGGCCGGGGATGAGCTCTCCGATCCGCATCACCGCCGGTTTGCCGCGGTCATGGCTGTTGTCGAGCTCCCGGTGAGAGGTACCGGTCCAGGCGTAACTGGCGAACTGGACGACGGCCAGGTCTCCCTGGGCCACGGCCACGCCCTTGCCCGCGATCACGGTCTCAGCCTTGAGGTCCTCGCCCGGCTGCCCTCCCTCGGCGAAGGTCACCTGCGGCTGCTCGCCGAAAGCCCCGGCGACCCTCAAAGGGTCCTTTTCGGGCATCAGGTAGAGCGTGATCCCTGCGGCGATCGCCAGAAGGACCACCACCCCGCACACCAGGACGATCAGGCGTGTCGAGCGCCTGCCCTCCGGGTGGCCGGAGACCCTCCTCGACCGCCCGGCACCGCCCCGTAGGCCGGTGGAGGATGTGACTTGAGCGAGCTGCCCCATCAGGCCTGGTCCCCCCTGCGGTTCGCCGATCATCAAGAGCTACGCGTCTTCGCCGCCGGTGGTTCAAGTACGAAGGAATCGTCCCCTGAGCACCGGTTCGCCCCATAGACTCCCCCATACTTCTACGGAGCATAGAAGAAGCTGGAGAGGGAGCAGGCGTGACGGCTGGATGGCTGAGGGTCGCATATGGCACGGTCACCTCGTTCCTCGCTGTCGCCACGCTCGCCATGCTCCCGGCGCACGCGGAGCCCAAGCCCACCGCCGAGCAACTACGCAAGCAGCTGAGCCGGCTCCAGAAGGACTTCGATCGCGCCGCCGCCGGCTACAACGCCAACCTGGCCGCCCTGGCCGCCGCCCGGCGCGCGGAGAAGGAGGCCGCGACCCGACTGAAGACCGCACAAAGCGACTATGACGCCACCCGCGAGCAGCTCGCCGAACTGGTGGCGCTCGCCTACCAGAGTCCGCAGGTGAGCCAGAGCGTCCCGATGGGCGCCCAGGAACCGCACGCAGCCCTGCATGCGGCCGCGGTCCTGCAGGTGCAGGTGCAGAACCAGCAGGCGATCATCAGCCGGTACGCCACCGCCCGCGACGCTCGCCGACGCGCCGAGGAGGCCGCCACCGCGAGAACGCGTGAGCTGCGCGATCGTGGAACCCGGCTGCGCGCGGAACGACAGAAGGCCGACAAACTCATCGCCCAGATCACCGACCGGATCGACCGTCTCATGGTCGCGCCGGGAGTGCGCAGGTCCGACGGCAGCTGGGTGCCGGAGCTGCCGTCGGGCGCCGACAACATCACCCCTCGCACCCGGATGGTGCGAGATCAGGTGAAACGCCGGTTCACGTTGCCCAGCATCGGGTGTTTCCGCTCGCTTCAGGACGGTGGCGAGCATCCGCAGGGACGCGCCTGCGACTTCATGATCACGCGAGGCGGCACGTGGCCCTCCCCCGCCCAGTCGGCTCAGGGCGATGCCCTGGCGGCATGGGCGATCAAGAACGCCTCCCGCCTGGGCATCAAGTACGTGATCTACAAGCGGCGCATCTGGCAGGGCTCCAGCTGGAGAAGCATGTCCGACCGCGGCGGCATCACCGCCAACCACCAGGACCACGTGCACATCTCGATGCGATAGCGAACTCTTACAGCCTCTGTATTCGACATGCGATAGAAGTTCTACTTGACGTAGAAGTTTGCAGGTGCGGCGTGGAGTCGCGCCCTCGGCCTCCGGCCGAACATCCCTGCCTCAAGGAGTACTCGTTTGACCGCGCGCATATCCCGGCTGCTCCTCGCCGCGACGGCCATCGCCGGGGCCGCCCTGGCCGCCGGCCTGGTGGTGGGCGGCGCCGCCACCACTGTCGAGATCGCCGGACTCCCCGACGCCGGAACCGTCACGCGCTGGGGACTGCCGCTCGCCAGGCTCGGCGCCGACCTGTCCGCCGTGACGACGGTGGGTCTGCTGCTCATGGCAACCGTCCTGCTCCCCTCCGCCAAGGGACTGCTGTCCCCCGAGGCACGGGGATACGCGCGCATGGCGTCGTGGGCCGCCCTGTCCTGGGCCGGGATGACCGCGCTGACCATGCTGTTCACGCTGTCGGATCTCCTGGCGGTGCCCGCCACGGGGCTGAGCGGCACAGTGATCGTCAGCTTCGTCACCACCATCCCGCAGGGCACCATGCTGCTGCTGGTGCTGATCCTGTCGGGCTGCGTCGCGGGATACGCCAGAGGGGTGGTGAGCGCGCATGGCACCGCCGGACTGCTCGCCGTCGCGCTGTTGACGCTGCTTCCGCCCGTACTGACCGGCCACTCGGCCAGCTCCCCCAACCACTCGATGGCGATCACCGGGCTGGGGCTGCACCTGGTGGCTCTGGCGTTGTGGGTCGGCGGCCTGGCCGCGGTCACCGTGCACGCCCTGCGCGGCGGGGCCGATCTGGCGCTCGCCGCGGGACGGTTCTCCCGCCTGGCGCTGTGGTGCCTGGCAGGGGTGGCGGTCAGCGGCGTGGCCGGCGCCGCGGCCCGCCTCACCGAGATCGGGCAGCTGTTCTCCTCTTCGTACGGCCTGCTCATCCTGGCCAAGGCGGCCACCCTGGTCATCCTCGGAGGGGTCGGATGGCTGCACCGCCGCCACACACTGGCAGCCCTGAGCGCCGGCCGGCCACGGGCCTTCATCCGGCTCGCGGCCGGTGAGGTCGTGGTCATGGCCGCCGCCATCGGGCTGGCGGTGGCCCTGTCGCGGACCTCGCCGCCGCCCACCTTGCTGCCCGTCGACCTGGTTCGCGACCTGCTGGGATACGCGATGCCGCCCGAGCTCACCACGGCCCGCCTGGCCTCGCTGTGGCGCCTGGACCTCTTCTTCGCCCTACTGACCTTCGCCGCCGCCGCAGGATACGCGGCGGGGGTCGTCCGGCTGCGCCGCCGAGGCGACTCCTGGCCCCTGGGACGCTCGATCGCCTGGGCTGTCGGGCTCGTTCTCATCGTCGTTCTCACGCAGAGCGGGATCGCCACGTACGCGCCCGTGCTCTTCAGCATGCACATGATCCAGCACATGGGCCTGGCCATGCTGGCGCCGATCTTCCTGGTCCTGGGCGCGCCGGTGACACTGGCCCTCAGAGCGCTGAGACCGGCCGCCCGGCGCGGCGACCGCGGCCCACGCGAGTGGATCGTCTCGGCGCTGCACAGCCGCGTCGCCGAGATCGTCTCGCACCCGGCATTCGCGTTGGTCGTCTTCGTCAGCGGCTCGTACGCGCTGTACTACACCTCGCTCTTCGAGACCGCCATGCGCCAGCCGGTCGGCCACATCCTCATGAACACGCACTTCCTGCTGTCCGGCACGCTGTTCTTCTGGGTGATCATCGGAGTGGACCCGGCGCCGCGCCGCCTGCCATACGTCGCCAAGCTCGGCACGCTCATGATGACCATGCCCTTCCACGCGTTCTTCGGCATCTCGATGATGATGATGGGCAAGTCGATCGCCTCGTCCTGGTACGACCAGCTGACCCGCCCCTGGGGAGCGAGCGTGCTGCAGGACCAGAGCGTCGCCGGGGGCATGGCATGGGCGTTCGGCGAGATCCCCACCATGATCGTGGTCATCACCATCGCCGCCCAGTGGGCGCTCAGCGACCACCGCCGATCCAGACGGCTGGACCGCCATGCCGACCGCCGCGGGGAGGCCGAGCTGGCCGCCTACAACGACTACCTGGCCGGGCTGAACAGGCGTTCCCAGGAACGGTGAGCCGAAGATGACGACCAACGTGAAGATCGCCCTCGCCATCGGCGCCGTCGTGACCCTGATCGTGATCATGGTGGCAACCGTGATCGCGATGTTCGGCTGAGCCGCAACCGGAAATCGCCCTGCTGTTCAACCTGGTCGGCGTCAACATGGCGTCGCGGGCCCCGCCGCCGCATCCAAGCCTGAAAGTGAGAAATCCCTTGTTCGAGATCGTGTCCGCCCTCACGCCTCCCCTCGTGGTCGGCGGAGCATTCATCGCCGGCGTCGTCTCCTTGGTGCGCTCCGAAAGCCGCGCCAGGTCCGCCTGACGTGGCTGTACCGGCGCCCGCCGAAATGAGCGCGGCCGGTCTCAGGCACCGGACGGGGTGGCGCCGCGGCCTGTCCGCAGTTCGCCGCCCAAGGTCTTGCGCAACGTCTCCAGAACGGCCGGCGCGGCCGAGACGACCCAGCGGCGTCCGACGAGGTGGGAGCCGCCGTACATCTGCGCGTAGTCCAGCCAGTCCCGCCTGCCCTGCTCTGTTGTGAAGCTGGTGACCACGTAGTTGCCGTCAGCCGTCCTGCACACCCCCTCGCGCAACTCGGCCGCCTTGGTCCGCATGGCAGGCTCGCACCCGACCTTCGCGGCGAGTTCCTCGGCACTCAGGGCGGCCTCCTGATAAAGGCCGGACGTAGGGCTCGCCGCAGCCTCGGTCCGGGCCGCCGAACCGCACCCGGCGACCAGAACGAGCGCGGCCAGAGCGCCGATGACACCTCGCGATGGACCTGACATGGCGAACCCTCCCACAAGCGATCGATGAGAGGTACGCCCGGCACCATGCCCGCAGTTCAGTCAGGAGCAAGGATTATCTACACAACATAGAAGCTCCTTTGGGCGTCAGCACAATCTCGATCCTGGGACGACCAAATGCACGAAGCGCCCTTTTCCTGGAACCTTCCCCACCAAACGGTCATCCGGCATATGCAAAGATTAATGGTCATTATTGTTGCGAATCCCCTCTCCGGGTACGTGTCACAGATAGTGACACGGGGGATCGGATGGCGGCACGACTGTTTCCGCGCTCGATCCGAGCGCGCGTGACCACGCTCGCGATCTTGATAGCAGCGCTGGTCTGCACCGTCACGTCCACCATCACCCTCGCCACCGTGCCGCCCTACCTGCGCGAACTCGTCCATACCAGGGTGGAACTGGCCGTACACAAGGTCGCCGACCAAACCCGAGCCAGCCGCCTTCCGGCGAAGCTGGAAACGCCGTCCCACGTGCATCTCCTGCAGGTGGTCTCCGAGGACGGCAAGGTGCTTGCCGCCTCCTCCGATGCGCACGCGGCCTCGCCCGTGATGACCGTCCAGGCGGACAAGCGCGAGAAGATCCACATCGCCGAGCGTCGGCTGGCGCCCGTCCACGGGGAGGACGGGGGTGAGTACCTCGTGATAGCCAGGCCTGTGCACATGCCGCAGGGTCGTGCCACGGTGTACGGTGCGGCCTCGCTCGCCGAGGTCAACCGGGCACTGGCGTGGCTTCACGCGCTGGTGTTCCTGGGCACGCCGCTGGCGCTGGTGATCGTCGGCGCGACGACGCGGGCGGTGGTCGGGCTCGCCCTGCGCCCGGTCGAGCGCATCCGCGCGGAGCTGACCGAGATCACCGGCCAGGACCTCAGCAGGCGCGTACCCGTACCCGACACCAGCGACGAGATCGCCGACCTGGCTGCCGCCACGAACCATACGCTCGACCGCCTCGAACGCTCCGCCGAGTCCCAGCGCCGCTTCGTGGCCGACGCCTCTCACGAGCTGCGCAGCCCTCTCTCATCCCTGCACACCCAACTGGAGGTCGCCAGCGCCTACCCGGACGAAACAGACTGGCGGGCCACGGGCACGCAGGCCCTGGCCGCCGCCGACCGCCTCACCGGCATCATCGACGAGCTCATGATGCTGGCCCGGCTGGATGCCCACGCGGTCGTGCAGCGCCGCGTGGTGGACATGTGCCGGGTGGCCCAAGAGCAGGTGCGTCGCCGAGAAGGCTCCAGAGCCCCCATCGCCATCAACCCATGCAGGCCTGCCCCGGTGTACGGCTCGCCGATCCAGCTCGACCGCATGCTGACGAACCTCCTGGACAACGCCACCCGGCACGCCGCCACCAGGATCGACCTCTCGGTCGAGGTGGCGGACGGCAAGGTGATCGTCACCGTGGCGGACGACGGCGACGGCATCCCACCGCAGGACAGAGAGCGGATCTTCGAACGCTTCACCCGCCTGGACGACGCACGGGCCAAGGACAAGGAGGGCAGCGGCCTCGGCCTGTCCCTGTCCCGCGAGATCGCCATAGCTCACCGTGGCAGCCTCGCCGTCGCCGACCACTGGCCCGGCGCCCGGTTCGTAGCCATCCTGCCGCTGTACGAGGGAGAGCCGTAGCCTCACTCAGGGCTGGTGGACGGTCGTGAAGTCCTTGCCTCCGTTCATTGACTCGTAGACCGTGCCGTCCATGGCGGCGGCCAGGAGACGCTCGGCGGATACGGCGGTGAAGGCGACGGCCTGCATGGGCAGGCGCCCGGCCGGCTGCCAGGTCGCTCCTCGGTCGGCGCTGACCTGCACCTGGCCGCCCGGGTCAACGCCGACCAGCCGATCCTTACCGACCACGTCCAGGAACGACAGCAGCGGGGCTCCCTTCAGCGCTTCGAAGGACCTGCCGGAGTCGCCGCTGACCTGCACGCCATCGGGCGTCGTGGCGTACAGGCGATCGGGCGCGTCGGCGCCGGCTGCGAGGTCGAGCAGGTCAAGCCGGGCGGCCGGCTTGAGGTCGGCCCCCTGCCCGCGCCAGATCTGGCCGGTCTGGCTGTCGTACCCGTAGGCCGTCTTCCCCGCGACCTGCAGGGCGTGGAAGTCGGCCTTGCCCGCCAGCGCCACCTGCTCCCAGGTGAGACCGGAGTCGGTGGAGCGGATCAGCCCGAGGTGCGGCGGCTCGCCGGCGGTGACGTCATCCGCGGCGGGGTGCCCGCTGGCGTAGAAGGTCTTCGGGCCGGCGACCGTGAAACCCATGTGGTCGGCGTCCCGGTCCCCCACCCTGACCAGCTTCCCGTTCTCCAGGGTGAACAGGCCGAAGTGGCCCGCGACGTAGGTCTTGCCGGTCGCGGGGTCCACCCCCAGGCCGTGAACGTGCCCGACCCCCACGTCGGAGGGCTGGGCGGAAGGGGTGGCGGCCGGTTCGCCGGCACCGCACGCCGTCAGACCGATGGCCAGGGCAAGCGCCAGTCCCAGTTTCTTGATCATCGCGCGTGTCCTTTCAGGCCTGGTAGCCGAGCAGGCTCATCATCCCGGCCTCGGCGTGGTAGACGTTGTGGCAGTGGATCATCCACAGGCCGGGGTTGTCGGCGTCGAAGTCGACGTCGAGGGTCGCGCCCGGGAGCACGATCGCGGTGTCCTTCCTGAGGCCGGTCCGCGCCAGGGCGAAGGTGTGGCCGTGTAGGTGCATGGGGTGCCACATCAGGCTCTGGTTGACGAACGTCAGCCTGACCCGCTCCCCGGCCCTGATCGGCTCGATGACCTTCGGGTCGTATTTCCTGCCGTTGATGGCCCAGTCGTACTTGGCCATGCTTCCGGTGAGGTTCAGGGTGATCGTCCGGTCTGCGGCCCGCTGCGGCAGCCGTACGTCCTGCGCGGGTTTCAGCTGGTCATAGCCGACGATGCGGCTGTTCAGCTCGTCAGGCCGGGCATCGGCCTGCGGGGTTCCGGCGCTCTTCGCGGTGCGAACCAGGGCACGGGCCAGGCCCCGCTTGCCTTCCGCCAGCGCGACCAGGGGAAAGGCGCCGTCCTTGAGGGTGACCAGCACGTCGTAGCGTTCGCCCATGCCGAGCAGCAGCGCGTCGGTCTCCACCGGCTCCACCGGGAAGCCGTCGGCGTGGGTGACGGTCAGCCGGTGGCCGCCCAGCGCCACCCGGAACGCGGTGTCGCCACTCGCGTTGATCAACCTGATGCGCACCCGGGCACCCGGCTTGGCGGTGAACGTCTCCGGAGCAGCGGCCACCCGCCCGTTGATCAGGAAATGCGGGTAGTAGACGTCGCCGGCGTCTCCGCCGAGCAGGTCGCTCTCGGCGTTCATCATCATGTGCGGCCACTTCGCCGACGCGGTCGGCGTAGGCGTGGGCGTGGGCATGGCCATGCCGCCGTGGCCGTCGTGTCCGCCGCCGGTCGTCATGCCCGCCATCGCGGTCAGCTCCGCCAGCACGTCGTCAGGGGTGCCGGTCACGCCGTCCATCCAGTCATCCAGGACGACGACCCATTCCTCGTCGTAGCCGAGCGGCTCGGCCGGGTCCTCGACGATCAGCGGCGCGTAAAGGCCGCGGTCGAGCTGCGTGCCATGGTGCGGATGGAACCAGTAGGTCCCCGGATGGGCGGCGGTGAACTCGTAGAGGTGCTCGCCGCCGGACGGAACGGGCTGTTGGGTCACGCCCGGCACGCCGTCGGCGTCGTTGCGCAACGCCAGGCCGTGCCAGTGCACGGTCGTCTCCTTCGGCAGCCGGTTGACGAGCCTGGCCCGGACCACCTCCCCCTTGGCGACGCGGATCACCTGGCCAGGCAGGCGATCGCCGTACAGCCAGGTCCGCACGGTCGGCCCGCCGAGGTCGGCTCGCCCCTCATGGGCGAGGAGCCGAAACTCCCGTACGGAGCCACGGCGCCGGGCGGCTTCGGCGGCCCGCACCTGCGCCCCACCAGGTTGGACAAAAGCGGTGCTCTCGCTCGACGAGCACGCTGACAACACGGCTCCTCCCACGGCGGCCACGCCGGCACGCAGGAAGAACCGTCGATCGATGGATGTCATGAATCGCTCACGGTTCGAAACGGACGGGGATCCTTGACGCCGGGCTCAGCCCGACCCAGAGGACTCCTATGTCCGCAGAACCGCTACGCGTCGGAGGGAGAGCGCGTACGACAGCGGCGACCCGCGCACCGCGGGCAGTTCCCTCGGGCGATGCGTACCCCAGCCGCCGATGGCATTCGGCCGGCCGAGGCCGAACAGGGCCAGCACGAACACGACGACCACTGCGGCCAGCGCAACCAGGCACAACACAACAGGACCGTGATCGGCGCCGACGGACGACGCGTGGCCTGCGCTCATGCCAGGATGATCGTCACCCGGCGCGGAGGCGCAGGCGCCGGCCGCGGTATGGGAGGCCGCGCAGAAGTGCCCGGTGGCGTAACTGAGCCCGACGCCCAGCAGCACGGCGGCCACGAGCACAAGTTTCGGCAGCACCGCGGCGAGCGCGTTTCTCCCGCTCATGACTCATCCCACCGGACAGACACGGCCCCACCTTACCGGCGCAGGGCATCGCCCCATTTCTGGCCTCGGGGGAAGACGCCGGCGACGGCGTCGGCCCGCCCGGATCCGACACCCGCGCGGCGGCCACCACCCGGCGCGCCGCCACCAGCACCGGTCGAAGGGCTGAGCGGCCGGTGCCATCGACGGTGTACGCGACGTCCACGACCTGCACCTGTGGACCCTCACCTCCGGCATGAACGTCGCCACCGCCCACCTCGTCACCGCCGACCAGAACGGCAACCATGCCGTCCTGGACCAGGCCCGTGACGTGCTGCTGCGCCGCCATGGCGTCGCCCACGCCACCCTCCAGGTCGAACCCGCCAACCACACCGGCTGCGACGAACTCGGCTGGTAACCGGCTACCGAGGCTCTGTCTCACCTGGATCATCGGCTTAACCGCCTCTTATGCGGCTCCTGACACCCTTCGAGAGCATCGGGACTCAAGGAGATGACGGATGAACGTGAGCGAGCCCCATCAGCAGGGGACCGGCGGGTGGAGTCAGTTCGGCAGTGCACCGCCGGTGGCCGGGGGCTTCCCCCGACGTGACACGATCGTCATGGAGCAGCCGCCACCGCCGCCGCCTCCCGTGAATGAGCCCGGTTTCGGTGTCAGTCGAAGGGCCGTCGCCGCGCTGGCCTTGGCCGCCATGGCCATCGGCGGCGGCGTTGTGGGCGCCGTCGTCGCCAACGCGTTCCGGCCCGAGCCGGTGGCCACCGCCGGCGCGCCGAGCCCTGTCTTCAAGTCGGCCGCCGACCAGCTCACGGTGGCCGAGGTCGCGGCCAAGGTGCAGCCGACCGTCGTGATGATCCAGGGCCAGAGCGGCGAGGGCTCCGGCGTGGTGCTGTCGCCGGACGGGCTCATCCTCACCAACAACCACGTGGTCGAAGGGGCCGGCCAGGGCGGCGGGCAGATGACCGTCAAGTTCAGCGACGGCAAGACAGCCAAGGCCAGCGTGGTCGGCACCGACCCGGCCACCGACCTCGCCGTCATCAGGGCCGCAGGCGTCTCCGGGCTCGCCAAGGCCACCCTCGGCGACAGCGGCGCGGTCAAGGTCGGCGACCCGGTGCTGGCCATCGGAAGCCCGCTCGGGCTGGACGGATCGGTTACGGCGGGCATCGTCAGCGCGCTCGACCGTACCCTCACCACCGGTCCTGACCAGCGGCAGCAGATCCCGCCGGGCTTGGGCCAGGAGCAGCAGCAGAGCGCTGGGACCACGATCGGCGGCGCCATCCAGACCGACGCCGCCATCAACCCCGGCAACTCCGGCGGCGCGCTGGTGAACGCCACCGGCGAGCTGATCGGCATCAACACCGCGATCGCCTCGAACGCCGCGGGCGGCGGCGTCGGCTTCGCCATCCCGGTCAACACCGCCAAGCAGGTCTCCGAGCAGCTCATCAGCAGCGGCAAGGTCAGCCACGCGTTCCTCGGCGTGAGCGTCACCGACGCGACAGGCGACGTTCCCGGCGCCCTGATCGGGCAGATCACCGCGGGGAGCCCGGCGGACAAGGCGGGCCTGAAGCAGGGAGACCTGATCACCAAGATCGGCGATACGACGGTTGACGCAGGGGAGACAGTGGTGGGGCAGGTGAGAGGTTTCAAACCGGGCCAACAGGTCAAGATCACGTACATGAGGGACGGCAAACTCAACGAGGTCACCGTCACCCTCCAAGAGAAGAAGTAGCGGCACTCCCCTGCCCGTCGGACCTTGTCCATCAGGAGAAGGTCTGACCTCATCTTGCGCCCCATACCACCAGACTCTCGTCCATAAGGTCGTGAGCCGACCGCAGCGGACGCCGCCCGACCATCAAGCTTCCATCACCGTCGAAGCCCCGGCTGACGCCGAAAGCGATTTATGTCGAGAGTATCCCCGCGTCTTCTACACTGCGTAGAATTTCGGCCGCCCCGGGCCGATCAGATGTGGTTGGGAGGAGTTGCAGGTGTCGCGAGAGCAAGAGCGGACCGAGACCCGGCGCGCCAAGGTAGAGGCGGTCCGGGAGGAGGGTAGACGGCAGGACGCTCGCCACCGCAGTTCCTCGATTTCGAGTGTGAGGCGTACTTCCCGACCGTGGAGGAGATCCGGAAGCAGTACGCCGGGAAGGTCACCTTCGTGGCGCGATACTTCCCGATCGCCAGTCACTTCAACGCCGAACGGGCCGCCCGCGCGGTCGAGGCGGCCGCGCAGCAGGGCAAGTTCGAGCCCATGTACCAGCAGATGTACGAGACCCAGAGCCAGTGGGCTGAGAAGAAGGTGGCGGCCGATCCTTTCTTCCGCCAGCTCGCCCAGCGCCTGGGATTGGACATGGCAGCCTGGGACAAGGCCTACGACGACCCGGCCACGCTGGCCCGGGTGAAGAAGGACGCAGCCGACGGGCAGGCACTGGGAGTCCAGGGCACCCCCACGTTCTTCCTGAACGAGAAGAAGATCGAACCGCGCTCATCCGACGAGTTCAAGGCGGCCATCGATGCTGCACTCGCCAAGTAAGCTCGACGAGCCGCGGGCGGCCACCGATCCGTTCCCCCGGCTCCTTCCTCGGCTTCTGCTGGTCGGCGGCTTGATCGGGTTCGTAGCGTCGTTCGTGCTGACGGTCGAGAAGATCGCGCTGTTGAAGAACCCGGCCTACGTGCCCAGCTGCAGCATCAACCCGGTCCTGTCCTGCGGCTCGATCATGCGTACGCCGCAGGCAGAGCTGTTCGGCTTTCCCAACCCGCTGCTGGGCATAGCCGGGTTCGCCCTTGTCACCGCCGTGGGGGCGGCGCTCCTGGCGGGTGCACGTCCACGCCGCTGGTTCTGGCTCGGGCTGCAGGCGGGCGTGACCGCCGGGGCGGTTTTCATCCACTGGTTGATCTTCCAGAGCCTCTACGTCATCGGCGCGCTCTGCCCGTACTGCATGGTTGTCTGGGCGGTGACCATGCCGATCTTCTGGTACGTCAGCTTGCACAACCTCAGTGGCGCGTCGAGCGGGCCGAGGCGCAAGCTGACTGAATATCACACGGTGACTCTTACGGTCTGGTACCTGGCCATCCTCACGTTGATCGGGATCCGGTTCTGGTCGTACTGGAGCAGTCTGCTGTAGTCGTCTCGGTGACGGCCGGAGAGATACGGCAGTCAGCCCTGTATGTACGTCTCCCAGACCATCTCGGGCGTGAAGCGATTGTCGCTGCAGTCCTTGAGTCTGAGGAACTCCGGATTTCCCGTCGTGCTCTTGCTCAGACACATCGGGTGGGCCGGGGCGTTGGCGCGGGAGCGGAAGGCGTACTTGTTGGGGCCCATCGGGATGGCCATCCAGACGGTGTTGCCACTGCACGGCCCCAGGCCCGCCGCGGTGCCTCCGCCGTCCTGCATGCGCCCGCCGCCGAACAGGATGCATCGTCCCGTCAGTTTGTTCTCGAGTTTGACCTCGCCAATTTTTCCGGTTCTGGGAAATCTCACCTTCCATAGCTGCGAATCCTTGGCGAACGTGCTCGCGTTCAACCGGACCAATCCAGTGATCTTGCCGTCGGGGGCCCATTGCACGTCCATGGCGCGCAGGGCGAAGGGAGCGGTCTTGTCCTTCGTGGTGCCCCGGAGATGGAACCATCCGGCGGGCATGGCGTTGGCGGGCGTCGCCGTGAGAGGAACGAGTCCTGCCGCCAGAATCGCGGCGCCGATCAGAGCGGTGAATTTCGCGCGACGCATGGGAGTCTCCTCGCACCAGTGGTCGAGTGGGGCACGCCTTGTGTATGGCGGATCGCTTTCATGCCGGCTGATGGCGGCTTGCGATCGGCCTTGTCAGTAGACGGTGCGGCCGACACGGACCGCGACCTTGGGCGGCCAGCGGCCCAGACCCCGCGAGACCGGCGCGCCTGACCAGGCCCGCGGTGCAGGGACGCGCCGGCCCCCTGCGCCTCAACGGCCTTCCCTTCGTCTCGCGGCGCGAGGGGGGCCGTTGTCGTGTCCCCTGAGGCCGCCTGATCACGACGAGCCCGTTGTCAGGCGCCGAGTTCTTGGTGCCGTAGGTCATGCCTCCTGACACGGCTCAGCATCGACACGTTCCCCAATTCCAAGAGCTGGGTCGCGCTGAAATGCCTGACGGATCACCAGTCCCGGCCAGCACGCGACTATGGGACCGGCATCGGGCTTGTCCTCCATTCGTCGAGGTGGGCATCGATGAACTCGCGTATCGACGTGGGCTCACGTCCGGTGATCTGCTTCACGGCCCCCGCGACCTCGCCGAAGCCGCCGTGTCGGACACGGCGGTAGAGGTCGTCGAGAATGCCCGCTGTCCAGGGGTCGAGGCCGTGGAGGGTCGCCTGCGGGGCGGGGTCCTCGGCGCGGATCTGATGGCCGAGCCGCGCGGAGAGCTCCTGCGCGACGGACGCGACCGGCACCGGCTCCGGACCGGTGATCGTGTACGCCTGGTCGTGGTGCTCCTCCGGCGCGCTGAGGACGGCCACGGCGACGTCCGCGATGTCGCGTGCGTCCACCCACGCGATCGGGGCACCCCCCGAGGGCAGGCTCAGGACGTGGTCGTCCCGTATGGCGTCGCGGTAGAACCGAGGGTCGGTCAGGACCTGGTGGAACCAGGACGGACGGAGCAGTGTCCAGGAAGCGGCCCGGGTGACGACCGCGTCCTCGACCCGGCGCGCCCAGTGGTCCGGCGAGAGGGTTTCGGCTCCCTGCTCGGACAGGAGGACGACGTGCGCGTCCGGGTTCACCTCGATCAGGCCGGCGACGAGTTCGGGGGCGGCGGGGAGGTCGGGGCGCATCAGGTAGATCGCGTCCACGGCTGTGGCCGCCTCGCGCCAGGTCGCCTGGTCATGCCAGTCGAACCGGACCGGATCGGTCCCGGTGGCCGGCATCCTGGCGGGCTGCGTCGACCCGGCGCGGACGAGGATCCCGGAGCGGCGTAGCCGGGCGGTCACCTCGCGTCCTGTCTTGCCTCGGGCTCCGGTCACCAGCACTGCACGGGTCATGCCTGCTCCTCGATCCGGACGACGGCCTTACCGATCGTGGGTGCTCCGCCGTGCAGCAGGCCCAGCAGGGCTTCGGGCACTCGCTCGATGCCGTCCAGCACCGTCTGCCGGTGGACGATCTCACCCGAGCGCACCCAGGAACCCACCTCGGCGCGGAAGGCGGGCATCTGGTCCTGGTGGTCGGTGACCAGGAAGCCGCGCGCGGTCGCCCGTTTGGTGACCAGCTGGTACAGGTTCCGCAGGCCGTGCGGCTCCCGGCCGTCGTACTGGCTGGCCATCCCGCACAGGGCCAGCCGGGCGCCAACCCGCAGCTGGTCGATCGCGGCCTCCAGCTGGGCACCGCCGACGTTGTCGAAGACCACGTCGATGCCGTCCGGCGCGGCCTGTGCAAGGTGCTCACCGGCCGCACCGTCGTGATAGTCGAAGGCGGTGTCGAAACCGAGGTCGTCCACCAGATGGCGTACCTTGGCGGACGATCCCGCGCTGCCGATCACCCGCTTGGCTCCCCGCAGCCTGGCGATCTGACCGGCGATGCTCCCGACCGCCCCGGCCGCTCCCGTGACGAACACCGTGTCGCCGGATCGCACCGACGCCACCTGGGTGATGCCCAGCCATGCGGTCAGGCCCGTCACGCCGAGCACACCGAGATAGGTTTCGGCGGGCAGATCGCCGGTGTCGATCGGGACGACCCCGGCCGCATCGATCACGGTGGCCTCGCGCAGCCCCAGGAAGTGCTCGACCACCTGGCCCGGCTTGACGCCGTCCGCGCGGGACTCGACGACCACACCGACGGCTCCCCCTTCCAGCGGCGCGTTCAGCGGGAACGGAGGGATGTAGGACGGGCGGTCGTCCATCCGGCCACGCATGTACGGGTCCACCGACAGGTGTGTGTTGCGTACCAGGACCTGGTCGGGCCCCAATTCGGGAATCTGGGCTTCGACCAGCGCGAAGTCGTCTGCTGACGCCTGCGCTTGCGGTCGTCGTGTCAGGTGCCACGCCCGGGCCCGTCCCCTGCTGGTGACCGTCATCGGAATGCCCTTCCGGTAGATACTTGATTCACTCAAGCATCTACCCTGACATACATACTTGATTGCATCAAGTTCTTGGTAGAGTGGCCCCATGGCCGTACCCACGGGGCCCGTCACCCCCTCGACCGATGCCGAACGGGCGATGTTCGACTTCGTCGATGCCTACGACCGCGCCTACGAAACCGCCGCCCTGGAGCACGGGCTGAGCGTGGCGCAGGCCTGTGTGCTCGGGCGGCTCACCCGGCAGATCGGGATGCGGGAACTGGCCGACGAACTCGGCTGCGACGCATCCAACATCACCCAGATCATCAGCAGGCTCGAGGCGCGCGATCTCGTCCGCCGGCACCCCCACCCCGACGACCGCCGCTCCCGGCAGATCGTCCGAACCCCCGACGGAACCGCCCTCTACGCCGCCTTCGAGGAGTCCTTCGAGTTCGCCCGGTCCGCCACCGCCAATCTGAGCTCCCGCGAACAGGACCAACTGGCCACCCTGCTCCGCAAGGCCCTCAACGGAACAGCCAAACCGTGAGTGGTGCCGCCGAAACCGGCACATCGGCAAGGGACTGAAGATCCCGTCCCGGGAGAAGCCGACCGTTGAGAACGAACGCTGGGCAGTCAGCCTCGAGACCGCCACCGCTTGGACTCAGGCTAGGGGGCAACCGGGCTCGATATGCGGCGGAACCCCCATTTGACGGCGCAGTGATGGTCGATCATGAACGCGTCAGCGTCCTTGAAGTACGTCTTGGAGCTCTGCCCCGGCTGCAGCCACCGGAGGCGATACCTCCTCTTCTTGTCGTCCCACGTCCGCCAAGGCGCTCGCGCCGCGCGTTGTCCCGTTGCGGGATCAACGAGATCGCGGTCAGCGACACTGCCGTCCACACGAACCGCTCGGCGGGACGAGCGCTCCAACGAAACAGAGCAACGGCAATGACGACGCCCACGACCGAGAAGAAGCCGGTGCCGGCGAGCCCGCGGAGTCGGTGGGTGTGGCTGGTCTGGCCCGATGCCGGGCCTGCGACGTCCCCGGTGTCATTCATGCTGTTCATGCCGTTCCTCCATCATTCGGTAACTGGCGTGACGGTCCTGGTCCCGGGGATGACGATGCGCACCCTCGCCGTGCGACGGCCGGGGTTCCGCAGGGCGCGGACGCCGGTGCCGCGGAGCCAGAACCCGGCGCCGCGTCCGAGGACCGGCCCGGGCTCGCCGTCGCGCAGCTCCAGCTGCACCCGCCCGCGGGTGACGACGCCGAACGCGTCGTACCACTCCTCCGCGACCACCGCGACACGCGCGCCGCCGCGCAGCGCGAGCGTCCACACCGGGACTACTCCGTGCCGTCCGCCGGCAGGCGCTCCGGCAGCCCGAGCCGCGGGAACCGGTCGTCGTGGAACGTGACGATCTCGGTGATCGCCCCGCCGGTGACGCGCAGGACGTCGATCGTCAGCGGCAGGTACGCGCCCTCCCGCTTCCGCCAGAGGTAGAAGGCGACGGCGGGCTGCCGGTTCACGGAGGTGAGGACGGCGCGCAGGTGCTTCATGCCCTCGAAGCCGCTCTCGACCCAGTCGTTCACCACCGCGTCGCGGCCGACGTACAGGCCCGGCGTGGGCGGCATCGAGCAGCGGACGTCGTCCCGCAGCAGCGCGGCGAGCCCGTCGATGTCCGTGGCCACGCTGGCGTCGGTATAGCGGCGCACCAGCTCGCGCGTCCCGGCGTCCTCCTCACCGCCGGTCCAGTCCTGCCGCTCGGCGGGCAGGTGCTCCCGCATGCCGGCGCGGGCCCGCTGCAGCGCGCTGTTCACGGAGTTGACGGAGTCCCCGAGGAGCTCCGCGACGTCCTTCGCCGGCCAGCCGAGCACGTCCCGCAGGATCAGCACGGCCCGCGGGCGCGGCGCGAGGTGCTGGACTGCGACCAGGTACGCCAGCTCGATCGTCTCCCGCGCGACGGCGACGGTCTCCGGTTCGTCCGCGTCACCCGCGGGCAGCTCGTCGAGCAGCCGGTCCGGGTAGGGCTGCAGCCACGGCACCTCGCCGCCGGCCGCAGGCTCCGGGCGGCACTTGGCGAGCAGATCCAGGCAGGCGTTGGTGGCGATCCGGT
Source organism: Nonomuraea sp. NPDC051941 (assembly GCF_044593615.1). Taxonomy (NCBI): domain Bacteria; kingdom Bacillati; phylum Actinomycetota; class Actinomycetes; order Streptosporangiales; family Streptosporangiaceae; genus Nonomuraea; species Nonomuraea sp. NPDC051941. Next base: position 2,361 of record NZ_JBIUCF010000094.1, on the reverse strand, counting down.
ACAGCCAGGCCCGGAACGTCGACCGCCCCTCGAAGGTCTCCCGCCGCCGCCAGGCACGGAGGAACGTCTCCTGCACGGTGTCCTCGGCGTCCTCGAACGACCCGAGCATCCGGTAGCAGTGCACGTGCAGCTCCCGCCGGTGCCGCTCCGCCAGCCCCGAGAACGCCGGCTCGTCGACCTCGCCCAGCCCGCTCACACCCAGCCCGCTCACGCCCAGCTCCTCCAGCCGCGTGTCCGCACTCATCACGTCATCCTTCCGCCTCGTCGTGTCCCGTCGTAGGTGTGACGGGTACGAGCGCGACAACTCATCACTTGGGTCGGTCGGCATCGCTGATCCGGTGGCGGAGCACGACGGCCGGCACGGCGAGGAGGGCGCGGGGCCGCCGGAGTGGGCGCGGGTGCGAGCCCCACCGCACATCACGATCGATTCAGGCCTGCCAGATCGCAAAAGATCCGGGTCAAACCATAAGCAATATCGCACAATATTTACGATCCCCTGAAAATAGGAGCGTCCAATCCAAACCCGGCATGGGCAACTAACAAGTCTAAGTGGATAACAGAAAATCCTCTTGTCAGCCAATCGACGACATTGCTATGGTCAGTAGTCGGAGACGAACCGCGACCTTCGGGAATCACATGGCCGATTCTGTTATTCGCCGGACCATGGGCTGGGAGTTGGAACGCTTCGCCGATCTGACGGGCGCCTTCATATTCGTTCGCAAACCCGTCGCGACACTGATCGTCGACAGATTCAAGCTCTATTTGCTGGAGATCTGCGACGGCCAGACCGTGGCGGCGACGGCGCAGCGCGTTTCTCACATCATGCCCGCAGTGAACATCGATCAGTGCATTACTCTGGTGAACGAGCAACTACGCCAACTCGCGGCCCACGATCTGATTTCCCTGGAAGGGTAATACCGTGTCGTCGACCCCAGTGCGTCAATCGGCCGTTGAGGCGGAGACAACGGTTTCGGAGGTGGAGAGCCACCTGGGCACAGGAATGTTCGGCGATGGCGACAACGCCGACCAGACGGCCGACGTTTATTACCGAGGGCTTGGCAGACTGTGCGCCGATGTGATGCAGATCGATCGGGAGGCGCTCAACGCCTGTGCAGCCCCTCAGCTTGAGGCCCTGCGCCGGGGTGCTCTGGATCTCGCGCTCCGCGAATTCCAAGCCGGGCGGAAGGAAGCCGCTCACGCGGCCATCAACGATTTCCTGACCATCGCAAGCGGCAGCGGCGGGCAGCTCACCGCCGACGAGTCGCGGTCCAGGCATCTCCGTCCTCGCGTATGCCGCGCCATGCGGGGCACGTGCGCCGGCGAGGAGGTCCTGTCCCGCTGGAACGCGCAAACCGTCGCGGACGGCGAAAACCTTCTGGTGGAAGCCGTTGAGGTCGGAGACGACCTGGAGCGGGCCGCTGACCACGCGATGGACCTGCTCGCCGAAGCTCTGCCGGTGGTCGCTCCCGACGTCCTGCGGTGCGCCTACGGTCTCGTGCCGCTCACCGGAGCGATCATCAGCGGGCACTTCGCCCAGACGCCCAAGCTGATTTTCGTCAATGTGTCCGCGCTGCGGAATGTCTACGATGCCGCCGAGTCGATCTTGCATGAATCGCTCCACCAGAAGCTCTTCGACATCGGGCTTGCCCGCACGATCTTCCGGCCAGGCTACGTGGACGCGGAGAGTCACACCATTCCCATCCCCTGGAGCGGGGACGAACTGAGAGTCCGCCAGTTCAGCGCCGATCGCGCCATCAGCGCCTACCACGTGTACGTGCACCAAACCCTGCTCTACCTGGCGTTGCTGACCCGCCGTCGCTCTTATGCCGAACCGGACCCGGAGATTCTGCACAGAACCGCGGTCGCATGGGCGCGGGCGCGTGAGTTCAGGCGAGGCCTGCACGGCGATGGCGCCCGGACCGAACTCGGCGAGGACGGGCTGGCCTTCCTCCACTGGCTGGACAGGGCGCACGACGCTCTCGGAGCTGTCGTTCTGCCCGACGGCTCCGCGCTTGCCGGCCATGAAGGGAGTTACGCCTCGTCCGCTTACAGACGACCCGCGGCGTCCGCCACGGGTTAGCCAAGAAAGGGGAGCCAAATGAATGCGATTGAGCTGCTCGAACGGGATCTGGCCGACTTGTTCGCCGATGTGGAATCGCTCGACATCCGGGAGACCCCCGTAGTCGGCACCGAGATCCGTGAGATCCGCGACGACCTCACGATCCTGGCGATGAACAAGCCGAAGACCAACTGACTCCTTCCGGGGGGGGGGGGGGGGGGGGGGGGGGGGGGGGGGGGGGGGGGGGGGGGGTGGGTGTGGGGGGGGGGGTGTTTTTGTTTTTTTTGTTTTTTTTTGGAGCT
>NZ_JBIUCF010000093.1:0-30637 GCF_044593615.1 Nonomuraea sp. NPDC051941 | reverse complement strand
GCGTGGGCGCGACCGTGGAGGAGGACATCGTGTTCTGGCTGGCCGAGGCCATGTCGGACCAGTTGGTGAAGAGGCCGAAGTTCATCGAACCCCACTTCGTCCCCGTGTCGTGCGTCGTGGCGTAGACGAGATGCCTGCCGTTGTAGGGGGCGACGGTGAAGTCCTTGAGCGAGACCCACCCCGACTTCGGGTTCGCCAGCGCGCCGGTCGATGTCCAGCGGTACGTCGACGGAAGATCGCACTGACCGGGGTTGCCGCCGCCGTCCACCCGGACGAGCTGCCACTGCTGGTTGTTGCCGCCCCAGTCGTCGTACTGGACGATGTTGGCGCCGTCGGCGGTGGAGGCGCCCTGGACCTCCAGGGCCTTGTTGCTGTGGCGCGAGATGAACCTCACATAGCCGTCCGAGCTGTCGGCCAGTCGCCACTGCTGGTTGGTGCCGTTGCCGTCGGCCCATTGCACGATCGCGCCGCCGTTGGCGGTGGAGAAGTTGTAGACGTCGAGCACCTTGCCGGAGTGGCGGGACTTGATGCGGTAGTAGCCGCCGCCGGAGTCGACGAACTGCCATTGCTGCTGGTTGCCGTTGTTGCGGGTCCACTGGGTGATGCGGCCGCCGTCGGCGGTCGAGAGGTTGTAGACGTCCAGGGCCTTGCCGCTGTTGCGGTTGACCAGGACGTACCAGGCGTTGGTGTCGACGGTGGCCGCGCTGGCGGACTGAGCCTGAAGGGCGACGAACAGGCTCGCCAGTAAGGTGACCACCGTCGCGAGAACGGATAGGGATCTGAATTTCATGATGTGCTCCGATTTATCCGACTTGGGCGAGTTGCCATTGCTGGTTGGTGCCTTCCCGTGTCGACGTGTGCGTCAGGGGGTGGTGAGGTCGAAGCGGCGTACGGTGACCGCGCCGCCGAGGGACTGCGTGGCGTAGTTGAAGATCCCGAAGCGGTAGCCCATGAAGAACTGCCAGGCGTTGTTCAGGGTGAAGGCCGGGCCGAGGCTGACGAAGTTGCTGCCGTCGGTGCTGTAGGAGAAGCGGGCCTGCCTGCCGGAGCCGGGCCTGATGTCGGCGTTGACCCGCAACCAGATCCGGCCGCCTGAGATGTTGGCGCCGGCCGCCTCGGTGCCGGTGCCGGTGGTCTGCCAGGAGCTGTTCATGGTCAGCCCGTTGGTCATCACGACCCGGTTGACGCCGTTGTCGCGTTTGACGCCGATCCAGGCCGACTGGTCGCGCAGCATCGCCAGCCCGGCGCGGTCGCCGTTGGCCAGCTGCGAGTAGTCGAGCTCGATCGTCGCCGTCGACGACGGGCCCTGGATGCGGTGGGTCAAAGTGTTCCGGGCGTTGTAGAGGTCGTTGGTGACCGTCGCGGTCTGCAGGCGCAGGCCGTTGCCGGTGGAGAAACGGCTGGTGTCAGGGTTGTGGTTCCACTCCCAGCGGTGGCCGAGGCTGCCCGAGGTGAAGGTGTCGGGGCCGATCATGGAGGCCACGGTCCGGCTGGTCTGGATGTCCGGCTTCGGGTAGTTGACGGCCCACCCGCCGTTGACGGTCTGGACGGTCGGCCAGTCGTCGGTCCAGGTGATCGGCGCGAGCGCCGGCACCCGGCCGCCGGGGTAGGCGTCGACGAACGACATGTAGTACCAGGCGCCGTTCTGGGTCTGGACGAGCCCGCCCTGGTGGGGCACGCCGCCGCCGGAGATGGGCCCGGGCATGTTGAGCAGGACCTGGCGCATCTCGTACGGGCCCCATGGCGACGTGGAGCGGAGCACGTACTGGCCGTTGGCGGGGCGGGTCAGCCAGATGTAGTAGTAGCCGTTGCGCTTGTAGAAGCGGGAGCCCTCCAGGGTGCCGACGTTGCTCGGGGTCTGGAACACCTGCTGGGAGCGCACCTGGCTGAGCCCGTCGGCCGAGAGCTGGGCCACGCTGATGGTGCTGTTGCCGTAGGCGACGTACATGGTGTCGTTGGTGTCGATCAGCAGGCCGGCGTCGTAGTAGCAGTTGTTGATCTGCGAGCGCTTGGTCCACGTGCCGTCGACGGCTGAGGCGGTGTAGACGTAGGTCCGGTTGAACTCGACGCAGCCGATCCAGTAGTAGGTGCTGTTGCTGGGCCGGTAGTTCAGGGTCGAGGCCCAGATGCCCTTCACGTACGCCCGGCCGCCGTTGAGGTCGTAGGCGGCGGAGTTGAAGTCGAGCCGCGGGACCGAATGTCCGGCGTACTCCCAGTCGACCAGGTTGTAGGAGCGCAGGATCGGCGCGCCCGGCGAGTAGTGCATCGTCGAGGCCGAGTAGTAGTAGGCGTCGCCGACCCGGATGATGTCGCCGTCGGCGAAGTCCTGCCAGACGACCGGGTTGGTGTAGTCGCCGCCCGGGTTCGGGTCGCTGCCGATCGGGACGAGTTGCCACTGCTGGTTGTCGCCGCCCCAGTCGTCGTACTGGACGATGCTGGCGTTGTCGGCGGTGGAGGCGTTCTGGACCTCCAGGGCCTTGGCGCTGTTGCGGTTGATCAGGCGTACGTAGCCGCCCGCCGAGTCGGCCAGGCGCCACTGCTGGTTGGTGCCGTTGTGGTCGGCCCACTGGACGATGGCGCCGCCGTTGGCGGTGGAGGAGTTGCTGACGTCCAGGACCTTGCCGCTGTTACGGGACTTGAGGCGGTAGTAGCCGCCGCCGGAGTCGACGAACTGCCATTGCTGCTGGTTCTGGTTGTTACGGGTCCACTGGGTGATCCGGCCGCCGTCGGCGGTGGATGCGTTGTAGACGTCCAGGGCCTTGCCGCTGTTGCGGTTGACCAGGACGTACCACGCGTTGGTGTCGACCGTGGCGGCCGACGCCGTGGGCGTGAGGAGCACGCCCACGAGAAGCAGAGACGAGAGCACCGCGAGCACGCGCCTCACAGGAACCTCCAGAGGTTGTTGTTCGAGCCGTTGTCGTCGGCGAGCACGACCTGCGCGCCCTGGGACGTCCCACCGAGCCCGAGGACCCGGCCGCCGTTGGCGCACTGGACGCGGAAGGCGGCACCCGACCCGTAGCGCAGCCGCCAGCGGTGGTCGTCGGTGCCGCTGTCGGCCCACTGCGTGACGCGCGAGCCGGAGGCGGTGCCGCTGTTCTCCACACCCAGCACCTTCTGGCTGTTGGAGTTGCGCAGCCGCAGGTAGCCGCCGGTGTCGACGATCGCCGTCCACAGATGGTCGGCGGTGCCGGTGTCGCCCCACTGGACGACGAGCGCGCCGTCGGCCGTGGACATGCCGGTGACGCCGAGCACCATCCCGGTGCCCACGTTCTGGATACGCCGCGCACCGTTCGGCACGAATCGCCACTGGTTGTCCGCGCCGCCGTTGTCGGAGTCCTGGACCACCGGGGCCCCGTTGGCGGTCGAGCCGTTCTGGATGCCGAGCAGCTTGGAGCTGTGGACATTACGGATCTTGACGGAGCCGTCGCCGACGTCGCTGATCGTCCAGCGGTGGTCGGCCGTGCCGGTGTCACCCCACTGGAGCACTCGGGCGTTGTCGGCGGTCGACATGTTCTCGACGCCGAGCACCTTGCCACTGTGCACGTTGCGGAACCGCAGGCCATCACCGTCGACGACCGGGACCCAGTCGTGGTCGGCGGTGCCGTTGTCGGTCCACTGGAGGGCCAGGCCGCCGTCGGCGGTGGACATGTTCTGGATGCCGAGGGCCAGCCCGCCGGCCGCGTTGAGCAGCCGGAAGCTCGCCGCCCCCGCACCGCCCTGACCACCGGTGTTCCAGTAGACGACGTAGTTGTGGTCATGGGCGTCGTAGAACGGCCCCAACTGCACCGACGCCCCGTTGGCCGTGGCCGTGAAGGCCAGGGACGAGGTGCTGGTCCGGGTGATCGATGAGGACGTCAGGGCCGGGGCCGACGAAAGGCTGGTGTTGCCGTAGTTGCCCGACAACACGACCGGTCCGTAGGTGACGGCTTGCATGCCGGGGTTGTCGTTGGCGGCCTTCGTGACCACCCGCATGGGCAGTCGCACGGTCACGGTGTCGCCCGACGTCCACGAGCGGGTGAGGTCGGCGTAGGTGCCTGGCGTGGTGGCGATGGTCTGCTGGACTCCGTTGACGCTGACCGTCGCGCCCTGGGTCCAGGCCGGGATGCGGATGCGCATCGCCCACGATCCGCTCACGTTGCCGGTGACCTGCAGCGACGTGGTGTCGTCGACCGGGTAGGAAGTCGTCTGGGTGACCGTGATGCCGCGTTGGCTCCAGTTGAGCGTGGAGGGCGCGAACAGGTTCACGAACAGCGTGGTGCCGTTGTGGAAGTAGATCGAGTCCATCAGCTTGGTGTTGGTCTCGATGCCGGTGCCCTGGCAGCACCAGAAGGAGTTGTAGTCCGTGCTCCAGGTGCCGCCGCCCCAGGCCGGGCCGACGCCCCGGCGTCCGCCCGGGTTGAGCGGGGTGAAGTAGGTGACGTGCCCGCGTGCGTCAGCCGGGTTCTGCTGCCCGACCAGGTGGTTGAGCAGGGCGTTCTCGTAGTAGTCGAAGTAGTCGGCCCGGGTCGGCGACAGCAGCCACAGCTCCCGGGTGAGCTTGAGCATGTTGTAGGTGTTGCACGCCTCGCCGGTGTCTCTGGTCAGGTGGGCGGCGATCGCGTTGGGGGCGCGGAAATGCTCGGCCTGGCTGTTGGAGCCGTTCGCGTACGTGTGCGCGCCGATGGTGATGGACCAGGCGTTGGCGGCGATGTCGCGGTAGCGGGTCGTGCCCGTGGCCTTGTACTCGCGGGCCGCCCCGATCCACTTGGGCACCTGCGTGTTGGCGTGCAACCCGTTGAGCTGGTCCTGGCCGGCGGCCAGCGGGTTGAACACGGCCGCGTGGTCGAACCGCTGGGCCGTGGTCAGCCAGCGGGAGTCGCCGGTCATCTGGTACACGTCCGTCAGCACGGCGTTCATGCCGCCGAACTCGGTGCCGAGCATGGCCTGCATCTGGCTCGAGCTAAGCCGCGACGTGCGGGTGTCCACCCACGCGGCCAGGCCCAGCAGCACGGTCCGGGCCTGGGTGTTGCCGATCAGCCGCCACACGTCCAGCAGCCCGGCCAGGGTCTTGTGGATGCAGTAGTACGGCACGTTGCCATTGGTCAGGGTGCGGTTCTCCACGGCCGTGATGTCCGACTCGGGAAAACCGGACAGGTAGCCGCTGGTGAATCCGGCAGCGCCGTTGTTGGCCTGGCATTTCGCCAGTTCCGCCACCATGTAGTTGGCCTTGTCCCGGCAGGTGGTGTCGCCGAGCACCGCGTAGGCCTGTGCCCACGCCGTCAGGAAATGGCCCTGCATGTGGGACCGGAACGGGAAGCTGGGGGCGTCCCAGCCGCCGTTGGCCGCCGCGCCGTTGGTGGACAGGCGATGGTTGGCCCGGAAGACGTACAGCAGCCGGTCGACATCGACGAAACGCAGGTAGTTCAGAGTGCGGTTCTGGTTGTCCAGCCACCGGCCGGTGGTCAGCCGGACCTGGCCGAGGTCGAACTCGTAGGCCGAGACGCCGATGTCGGATCTGGCCCAGGGGAGTGCGGCCAGAGCGGAGGACGTGCCGATTACCTGGCCGGCGGCCGAGAACGCGACGGTCGCGCCCGCGGCCTGTAAGAGCCGGCGACGGCTCAAGGACATGGGGGCTCCTTGGAGGTGGGGGGCGGTGACCGGCGTCCGCCGGTCACGTGTTCACCAGGTCAGGCCCTCGAAGGCAGTTCTTGGGCGATGTGTTAGCGCTAACACATCGCCGGTGAGCGAACCGTAGCCGTCATGGCTCCTGTGTCGTCATGGGGGGACATCCAGGCCTCCGTTACTGAATCGCAGAGGGCAACCTGTTAGCGCTAACAGTCGTTCCTTGGCCTACTCCGTTGAGCGCGTTGTCGCGGAGTACATCCGACGGTCAGGCCCGCCGTCAACGAGGGGCGCCCTCGCCGACCTGGGCGTTGCCGTCGGAATGCCTTCCCGCCTGGAGTTTTGCCTCCAGGAAGATCACGCCGCACTGCTCGTGCATGTGAAAGTTTCACAGAAGTTACGCATTGGCAATAGGTAACTTGCGACAGATCGCGAATTAAGTTGCTGACCTGGAGTCGAGGCGCGGATGATCGCCTTGGCCTGGCGCTGCGCTCAGGTCGCCGCTCATCGGCAACATGCTGCCGGCCTATGGCTGCGCTGTCGGCGCGGCCGGCACCCTAATTGATCTTAGTTAGGTTTCGTCCCTGGGCGGTTCGCGAACACCGGGAACCCGCAGTTCTCGGTGCTGCCCGCGGCGATGGCGGTGCCGAAGTAACGGCCGCTCTGCGCGGCTGCCGCGCCGGGCATGGCTCCGCACCACAAGGGCGTTGTTACAGCGCCCCCTGTCGCGCACCACCGATCTGACAGGGAAATCGCCTCGGGAACTCAGTGTGGGAATCGCACCGAAACTTGTCAATGAAACGGTGAAAATTTTCGGCGACGCCGTCCGACACTTATGCCCCCTTGTAGTGGTACTACGGTCGATCAGGTGGACCTGAAAGTTTCGGCCTGACCGGCCGTGCGAGACCTCAGATGAAAGTTTCATGGCGACGCACGCGTCGATCGACTGCGGCCTTGTCCGGGAAACGCCAGGTGAGCGCGCTCGACCTCCGTCTCCTTTGATCCGCTGCCGACCGGAGGCTCTTGACATTACCTTTCTGTCTCGTATTTGCTCCGTGACGCCACCACCTCCCACCGGCCCTCCGAGGAGGAGTTCGACGAGCAAGCTGCTTGTTAGCGCTAACAACTGGCATTGGCCGAGCGGGCGCTGACGACCGCAGCCGAGAGAGATCCGTGCAGGCACCACACACCAGGCCGCCGGACGCTCCGTGGCCGCTCCCCGTCCCGTATCGGCGCAGTCGGCTCGCGAGCGTCGGCGACTCGGAGGTAGGGGCCGTCCGACGTGTCTCCGCCAAGACGGCAGCCCCATAGTTGAAGAGAAGGGCAGCGAATGAAACCGCGTCCTAAGGCGTACGCCACCATCGGAGCCGGCGTAGCGGCTCTGATCGCTGTCGTGGCCGCCGCACTGTCCATGTTCCTCACCGTTGCGCCGCGAGCGTCGGCGGCGGCCCTGACCGAAGTGACGAACTTCGGAGCCAACCCCGGTGGCCTGCGGATGTACCTCTACGTCCCCGACAGAGTGGCCTCCCGGCCCGGCGTGCTGGTGGCGATGCACGGCTGCAACGGCTGGGCCCCGGGCTTCCACCAGGGCACCGAGTTCGCCTCACTCGCCGACCGGTACGGTTTCATCGTCATCTACCCGCAGGCGAACAAGAGCGCCAACGGCATGTCGAACTGCTTCGACGTGTGGTCGAACGAGGCCCTGCGCCACGGTGGCGGCAGCGATCCGGTGTCGATCGTCTCCATGACGGCCTACGTGCTGCAGCGCTACAACGGTGACCCGGAGCGAGTGTTCGCCACCGGCTTCTCCTCCGGCGCGATGGAGACCAACAACCTGCTCGCTACGTATCCGGACGTGTTCAAGGCCGGCGCGCCGTTCTCCGGAGTTCCTTACGGCTGCCTCGGGCCCGCCGGATGCGGGGACAAGACGCCGCAGCAGTGGGGGGACCTGGTCAGGAACGCCTACCCCGGCTACACCGGGCCCCGGCCGCGCGTGATGGCCTGGCACGGCACCGCCGACTCCGTGCTGCCGTACACGATGCTGCAGGAAGAGGTCGACCAGTGGACCAACGTGCACGGACTGACCCAGACTCCGGCCTCCACTGACAGCCCGCAATCCGGATGGACTCGGCGAGTCTTCGGCTCCGGGCAGGTCGAGGCGTACACCATCACCGGCGCCGGCCACGATCTGCCGCACGCCGGGATGGCCGTCTACGCCATCCGCTTCTTCGGGCTGGACGGCGGCTCGTCCACTCCGACGTCGACTCCCACCGTGCCCGGCGACGGCATCGGGCCGATCAGGGGAGTGGGTTCCGGACGTTGCCTGGACGTTCCGAACGCTGCCACCGCGGATGGCACCGCAGTGCAGTTGTGGGACTGCAACGGGCGCAACAATCAGCAATGGACCGCCACTTCGGCCGGCGAGATCAGGGTCTATGGCAACAAGTGCCTCGACGCGGCCGGGACCGGCAACGGTGCCAGGATCCAGATCTACTCCTGCTGGGGCGGAGACAACCAGAAGTGGCGCGTGAACTCCGACGGTTCCATCACCGGCGTGCAGTCCGGGCTGTGCCTGGACGCCGTGGGGCAGGGCACCGCGAACGGCACCCGGCTCCAGCTCTACACCTGCCACGGCGGCGCAAACCAGCGCTGGACCCGTACCTGACGCACCGCGGTCCGCAATCCGGAAGGTGATCATGAAACTTCGGTTCGAAGTCCTACCCGGGCGCGGCGCGCTTGTGATCATGGCGTTGCTCTGCCTCGTGACGATGATCCCTGGCACGGCCAGGGCGGACAACCCGATCGTCCAGACCATCTACACTGCCGACCCCGCTCCGCTGGTGCACAACGGCCGGGTGTATCTCTATACGGGACACGACGAGGACGGCTCGACGTACTTCACCATGAAGGAGTGGCGGGTCTGGTCGTCCGCGGACATGGTGAACTGGACCGACCACGGCTCGCCGATGAGCGTCGCCACCTTCAGCTGGGCGAGCGCGGACGCGTGGGCCGGCCAGGCCGTCTACAGAAACGGCAAGTTCTACTGGTACGTACCGGTGAAAGACCGGGCGAGCGGTCAGATGGCCATCGGCGTCGGGGTCTCGAACAGCCCCACCGGGCCTTTCACCGACGCCATCGGGCGCCCGCTGGTCAGGAACGGTGAGATCGACCCCACCGTCTTCATCGATGACAACGGGCAGGCCTATCTGTATTGGGGCAATCCCAACCTGTGGTACGTCAGGCTCAACCCGGACATGATCTCGTACTCGGGCAGCCCCACACAGATCCCCCTCACCACCGCGGGCTTCGGCACCCGCACCGGCAACACGAGCCGACCGACCCTGTACGAAGAGGGACCCTGGGTCTACAAGCGCAACGGCCTGTACTACAACGTCTTCGCGGCGAAATGCTGCTCAGAGTTCATCGGTTACTCGACGGCCCCCGGCCCCACCGGGCCCTGGACCTACCGCGGGACGGTCATGCCCACGCAGGGCAGCAGCTTCACCAACCACCCCGGAATCATCGACTTCAACGGCGGGTCGTACTTCTTCTACCACAACGGCGCCCTGCCGGGCGGCGGCGGCTTCACCCGCTCGGTCGCCGTGGAGAAATTCACCTACAACGCCGACGGCACCATCCCCACGATCAACATGACCACGACCGGAGCACCCCAGGTGGGCACGCTGAACCCCTACGTCCGCCAGGAGGCCGAGACGATCGCCGGGGAGTCAGGCGTGGAGACCGAGCGCTCCAGCGAGGGCGGCATGAACGTCGGCTGGATCGAGAACGGCGACCACATCAAGGTCAAGGGCGTCGCCTTCGGCTCCGGCGCGACGTCCTTCACCGCGCGGGTGGCCTCCGCGACCAGCGGCGGCCGGATCGAGCTCCACCTCGACGGTGTCAACGGCACGCTGGTGGGAACCTGCACCGTGCCGGGAACCGGCGGCTGGCAGACGTGGACGACCGTCACCTGCCCGGTGAACGGCGCGACGGGCACCCATGACCTGTACTTCAAGTACACCGGCGGGAGCGGCAATCTCTTCAACGTCAACTGGTGGCAGTTCGCCGGCGGCACTGCTGCCGGCGGGAACCTGCTGACCAACGGCGACATGGAGAGCGGCACGACGGGCCGGGGCGCGTCCGGCGGAGCCCCGTCGTCTGTCACCGGTGGAGGAGGTGCGGCGCAAGGTCCGGCACCCGCCAGGACCTCAATCCCACGGTGACCGGCCGCGGTCGTCGAACTCCCCGAAGCCGAACGCCCCTCGGCCATGTCTCGTCCACCTTCATCCGTGACACCTACACCGGCGTCTACCCAGAGGTGGCCCGCGCCGCCGCGGAATCCACCGCCGCCCTCGTCAACACCGCAGCCGCAGGCGCCCAGACCTCCCGGCTGATCACTCTGTCGACCCACGCCGGCGACGCCACAACCTGAACCACCGAACCCGGCAGGCCCGTCGTTTCTTCGGCGGGCCTGCGTCTTTGTCCTCAGCGCTGTCGTGCAGGTGATGCAGCCAACCGCTCCCTAGCCCGTGCTGTAAACAGAGCCGAAAGGATCCCCGCGAGAAGCAGCGGATCCTTTGCTGCTCATCACCGGGATCTGAGTTGACGATGGCCGCCTGAACGATCTACCGCGATACACGGTCCGTACACAAGAGCAACCGCCGAGCAACCATGCGTTCTTGACCATCGGCGCTATGTGCCATTTGTCCCCCATCTCGGCGCGGCTGTCTGGGGCCAGGCTTGCGTGGTGAACTCGAACTTTACGGCGGATCGAACGTGTGCGAGCAACCACCGAGCAGCCATCGCCTGGTCATCTGCGTCCACAGGCAGGATGGCTCGCAACGGACCTCGGATGCGATGCATGGTCTGCCTGACGTGCATGGACGTGACTTTCGGCAGGCGCAGGGCGCCGCGGCCTTCACGTTCGCCCACGACAAGATCGTGAAGATCGAACGCATCTCCGCCCGGGACCGCCTCCGCCGCGTCGAAGCGGAAGGCATGGCCGGTCGATGAACCGGTCGATGAACCGGCCGCTTGACATGCCGGTGACGGAGTGGATCAATGGCGGACTTGTGCGCATCATTGCCGGAACGTTAGTCCTCGCCACCATGATCGCCGGGTGCTCGGGCGAGCCCGTGGACACGACCCAGCACGTCGCAGTCGCGCCCCCTTCATCCACGACCGCGACCCCCTCGCCACGGGCGACCCCTTCGCCACGGGCGACCCCCTCGCCACGGGCGACGCCGAGCCGGACGCCGTTGACCAACGATCAGGCGGCCCGGCGTTATCTGGGCATCGTGCGCCCGTACAACATCGCCCTCGAACGACTCGAACAGGCGATCAACGGCGGCCAGTCCGTCTCGGTGCTACGCCGCCGGGCGGCGCAGGTCGCCACCACGAACCAGACACAGATCCGGCAGTTGACCGATACCGCCTGGCCCAGGGCACTGCGCGGTCCCATGGGCCGGCTCAAGGCCGAATCGCTGAAGGCGCAACGCCACTGGCTCGGGGCCGCCCGTGCCCGTACCGCCGACGCACTCGTCCAAGAGGTGCTGAACGCCATCCGTTACGACGGAAAACCAGCGGTGGGAAAGATTCGCACCCTGCTGCACCTGGAGCAGTACGACGAGGACGACTATTCATAGGCCGGGCGCCCCGGTAGACCACCTCGGCGGGGCGGCACTCCAGCCGTGGATGGCGCCCGCCGCCTCATCACGCCGGCTCGGGCACGCGGGTACGCCGCCTGCTGATCAGGCGTACCACCATGACGATCCAGGCCACTGCCGCGATCGCGCCCGCCGCGACGAGACCCGTCGTGAGCAGCCAGGTGTACCCGCCCGTCGTGGAGAACACGCCATTACGGGCACCCGTGTCACGCGCGGGCACGGCCTTACCCTCCGCCATTCCGTCGGGCTCGTCATAAAGAATGACGTCGGCCCGCTTGGCGCCGCCCTCCGTGGCGGTGAAGTCGCCGTACCAGGAGCAAGAACGCCGGCCGCAATCCTCGTGGACCGGGGTGAAAGTACCGAGCGTGCCGTTCCCGGCGTTGGCCTGCCATGCGGGAACCACATCGGCCGCACTGAAGACCAGCCCGATAATGGCGATGGCGGGGAGCCCGATCCAGACGAAGATCTTCGTCCGCCAGCTACTGATCGTTTCTAAGCCAACCATGGCCGGTGACCTTAGCACGGACGACCGACCACCGCAGGCGCAGTAGATTCACGAATTCCCGAGGGAGGGGGGTGATGCGATCCATTTACCCCCTCGCCCCTTGGCCTACGAGCTAATTCAGAGCAAATAGCGGAACGCTGGTGCCGGATGTGTGCGTGAAGTTCCAATTTGTGCGCACATCTAGCATATTTGGTGTTATGTGTGAGATTCCGGAAAAGGAGCTTATTTGTTCGAGCTGATGATGCCAGTCGGGGAACTCGATGTACGCTCGCGAAGTCCGCTTTTCGTCGCAGGGCGGATATGGGTGGCGATCGACGGAGTTGATTTTCCGAGTGCCGGCTGGACTGATTCACCGATCTCGGTGCTCGGCTCCCTAGGAGTCGCCATTCACGCTGTTCACCGAGGCGAAGCGGGTGAAGCAGGTGAAGTTTATTTACTTGGCGGGCCGTACTATTTGAAGCTCATTCCGAAAAATAGCCTTGACTCCACGTCATCGAAAATCGACGTGGTGGCCGTATGTGTTACTCGAGATGTCATGGAATCTCAGCTCGACGAACTTGTGGAGGCGGGCATTCTGGCGCGGGTTCACACGAGTTCCAGTTCACCATGGTATAGGTTGTCCTGAATTGCCTTGCAAGAAGGACCTTGTCGTGGAAGGTCAACCGCAAAACAGCGGTGTCGGCACAGTTTGCTCGATGGTCGCATGGCAAGGAACGCACTGGCGTACCTGCTGGTTGAAGGCGGCGAAGATGCGGCCGCCGCCGAGCGTGACGGGGTCAGGGGCGAAGCGTTCTCGGCTGGTAGGACCCGCGCGGGCTCGACCAGGTCGGGTGACCAAGGGTAGCCCTTGAGGTGTACATGACAAACGCGACCCCTGGTACACCGTGGACATGCCCACGAAACATGATCCAACCGGCCCGGGCTGGCCGCTCGCCGCCCTCACCCCTTCGCGCAACCGGACGAAGGGCTCTGCGCTGGTAGTGATTCGAGTTATTGAGCCCCACAGCATCCGGCCCGACATGATTGTGATCTTGGAAGGACGGCTGATCACGGAAAGTGGGCCAGACCCAAAGGCAACCCGCATCCTGCCGGAAGATCGGCAACGGCGTGGGGCGGTCCCCACAGTTCAGGAGCACCCTACGGGCTTCGGCAGGGACGACGGCAGCTTGAACCCCGACTTGCCGAACCACCTGTGCAGCAGCCGCGTGGCCGTGCCGTCGTGCCACATCGCGGCGATCGCCTGGTTGACGGCCTCGCAGGTGGCGGTGTCGCCCTTCTTGATCCCGACTCCCCAGTCCTCGGTGCTGACGGGGTCGTTCAGCAGCCTGAAACGGCCCGGCTCCTGCTCGGCGAACCCCGCCAGAATCAGGTCCAGGGTGCTGATCGCGTCGAGCCGGCCGTCGGCCAGCTTGCGTACGCAGTCGGAGTAGTTGGCCGCGGGCACCAGTTGCATGGGGAGGTTCAGATTGCCGTTGGGCGGGGGGTCGACGATCCGGCGGTAGGAGTTCGAGCCCTCCGCCAGGCAGAGCCGCTTGCCCCGCAGGTCGGTCGCCTTCTTGATGCTGGTGTCGCTCGCGCGGACCATCGTGTCCTGCGGGGTGGCGATATAGGGCCCGCCGAATGTCACCATGGGCCGGCGCGAAGGGGTGATGCTGTAGGTGGCGACGATGAGGTCCACGCTGCCGTTCTGGAGCAGGGCCTCGCGGGCGGACGAGGCTGACTCCCGCCACGTGATCTGCACCTGCCGGCCCTTGGCGATGTGGTCGACGATGTACTTGGCCACGTCCGCGTCGAAGCCCTCGGGAGGGCCCTCCCCGGTCTTCAGGCCCAGGCTCGGCTGGTCCCACTTGGTGCCGACGACGACCCGGCCGGCGTTCCTGATCTTGCCCACGACGGTTGTGTACGAGCCCGCGCCGCCGCACGCGGCGACCAACGTCGCCACCGTCAATCCCGCGAGCGCCACCCCACGCATGGACACAGTCTGGGGGCTGGGCAAACGATACGGATCGGCCTTGGGCGGTTTCAACAGAGAAATGGGGCCTTCTTGGAGATTTGCGGACGTACGGGCACCGCAGTACCCGTACGTCCGGTCACTCCACGGGACGGTCGGGGGCCAGCCCGGCGCCCTCAGTGGGCGCGCGAGTTGATGCCCCTTTCGTCCTTTGCCTTGGGGACGGTGGGCTGGTCAGGGCGTTATCAGCTGGGCTGAGGGCGTGGCTGAGCGGACAATCCTGGCTCGGTCTCGACGAGAATGCCCTGGCTGATCAGGCGCTTGAGCTTGTCGGTTCGCAGCACGTTGACGCTCATGCTCTCATCGCCTTCATCGGTCCCAGCAGCCGCGGGACATCGATCTCGTTCTCTTCGCCAGCGCCGTCACGACACCGCGCAGCAGGGCTGGGGACGGGTTGGTGCCGAGGAAGTCGCGCGTGACCGGCGGGCCCCACTGCGCCAGCCCCGAGGCCGACATGGGCGCCCAGCCGGGCTCCGCCGTGCAGTCGAGCAGGTCCCCGTCAGCGAAGTGCTCCACCATCAACCGGTCGGGGTCGCGCCAGTGGTCGAAGATCTGGCTGCCCTGAATATGCCTGCCGATCCCCCACACCCGCGGGGCACCACGTGGAGGCGGAAGTGGAAGACGCTCGCCAGACCGTGGCCCCTCAGAGGTTCACGCCAGGAGCCCCGAGCGCGCCGGCCCTCGCTGTGGCGATAATTGAGGCGCCATCTCCGACCTCCGTTGGACCTGCGTCAACGCGGCGGAACGCGCGGAAGCTCCGCCATGGTGGCGAGTGAGCTCACAGACGGCCGTGAGATCACGGGTTGGACGCCCGATGGCACGCCTGTGACGCGCGCCCCGTTCCGGAAACGATCATCCGGTGTCCGGATCGCGCCGCAGGCCGTTCGCCTACCGGATAGTCCTGCATCGCAGCGCTCCGTACGATCCACCGCAGGAATCAGCAACATCACTCAATCCTTGGTGGCTCGTAGATGGGAGAAGGAATGAGGTTCCGGCGAACCATCATGATTCTCACGGTGGCACTACCGGCTCAGCATGCTGATCGGCGACCGGCCCGCGATCTCCATTTCGAGGCACCTGCCGATCAGCTGATTTCGTTACTGCAGAAAGCACGCGGGTTACGCAAACTCCGCACCGTGAGAACGTCCGGCGGCATCCCGGGGGAGCAGACGAGCCCTCTGCCACCGTTGACCGGGCCGGAGGCCGGGCACGGCCACTCCCCGTCCCGGCTCCTGGAGCTTCCCTCCCTGCAGATGCTGGTGAGCCAAATTCGCTTGGTCAGGCCGGAGTTCACGTTGACTGCGGCCAATGCGGAGGCGGTCGCGGAAATCTGCCGGCGGCTGGGCGGCGTGCCCGCGGCCGTCGAGATGGCGGCCCTAGTGGTTGTTGGTCTGCGAGCCGCAGGACCTTCTCGAGCAGGTACGCGCCGATCTGTTCATCGTGGTCGGGTAGCCCACACCCGACGGCGGCCTGCCCAGCCTGGGCCTAGTCCTGCACGAGGTCATCGGCTCATTGTCAGGGGCGGAGAGGACGCTCATGGAGCGCGTGCCCACCGTGCGGGCAAGCATCTAGATCATAGAGGCGGCCGAACTGGCGGGCATCCCCATCGCGACCTGCTGGGCTCTGGCCAGGCGACTGCTCGTCCACGGCGTGCTGAGGCATGAGGGCGGGAGTCGACGCGGTTCCGCGTTCTCAACCTGTTCCGGCACCTGCCTGGTCACGGCCTGACCGCGCGCCGGTCCGCCACCGCAATATGACCCACTGGCCATTCCTACCCCACGCGGGCGAGCACCCTTGCATCATCTCGGAAAGGATCTCCCTGTGAGCACACTCGACGGAAAGGTCGCGCTGGTCAGCGGGGCCGGGCGCGGAATCGGCCGGGCCATCGCGCTCAAGCTCGCCGACCAGAGCGCGCGCCTCGGGGTCAACGGCCTGGACCCAGAACGGGCCGAGGAGACGACGCGGCTGATCGAGTCTGCGGGCGGCGACGCGGTCGCTGTCATCGGCAGCGTGACCGACAACGGTTTCACCGAGCGCTTCGTGCAGGCGGCCGTCGACTCGTATGACGGGGTGGACATCGTGGTCAACAACGCGGGCCATACCTGGGACAGCGTGATCCAGAAGTTGACCGACGAGCAGTGGGACCTGATTCTGGACGTCCACCTGAGGTCGCCTTTCCGCATCCTGCGAGCCGTACGGCCGGTCATGAGCGCCCGCGCCAAGCACGAGCGCGCCCGCGGCGTCCGAGTCCACCGGAAGAACGTAAACGTCTCCTCCGGCACCGGCGTCGGAGGGAACGCCGGGCAGGTCAACTACGCCGCGGCCAAGGCCGGCCGCGGCAACCGCATCGACTGCTCGCGCAGCCGAGGTCAGACCACCACCCGCGCAGCCGCCGCTCGGTCCTGCTGGTCTCCTCCAGTACCGCATCGACCAACTCGAACGGGACGTACTGTGTTATTCCCCAGATGGTCGGCGCGAATACACCCTCGGCGACCTGGATGGTGCTGGTGACCGTGGTGAAGGCTGTCGCCAAGCCTGGGGCAAGGCCCCTGGAACTCGGCGAACTCTTGAGAGCCCATCGGGAGCAGCTCGGACTGAGTCAGCAGCATCTGGCAGATCTCTCCACAGTAAGCATTCGCACTATTCGCAATATCGAATCCGGGTCCATTAGAAAGCCGCGGCGGCAGACCCTCAGCATGCTCGCCGATACGCTCAAGCTGGACAAGATCTCGTGTGCCCTGCTGAACGACGCGGCAGAATGTGCCAAGCCCACCGTCGGCTTTGATCTCCGCCCGCCGTATCCGTTCAGCTCGTTCGTCGGTCGCCTCGATGACAGAGACACCATCACCCGCACCTTGACGGCCGGAGACAGCCGCCTGGCCGTGATCAGTGGCCTTGGTGGCGTGGGAAAAAGCCGGCTGGCCATGGAGGTCACGCTGCGCCTGCGCGAGCAGAACGGCTGGCCCGTCCTCTGGGTCCCTCTGGGCGAGAGCACGGACGCGGGCCCCATCATGTCGGCCGCCACAGCTATCTCCCTGGACGCGATCCGGGGTGACGCCGGATCATGCGCCAAACTCGCTCAGCTGATCGGCGGCAACGACGCGTTGATCGTTCTGGACGGGCTGCAGGGCGGCGACTCCGCAGAGGCCTTCGCCTTCGGTCTCCTCCGCGCCTGTCCTCGGCTGCGGCTGCTGGCCACGACGGCCGCTCCATGGCGGGCCAGGGGGGCGCTGTCGCTTCGGCTTGCAGCGCTCGCCGTCCCATCGAGGGACATCTGGGACGCTCCCGCCCAGCTCGGGGAGACCGAGTCCGTCCGGCTGTTCCTCGAGCGCATGTACCAGGGACAAACCGGCCCCAGTGTCCCCATGGCGGACCTGGAGGGCGTGGCCGAGCTGTGCTGCCTTCTGGACGGCATCCCGCTGGCTCTGGAACTCGCAGCTGCCCGCTGCGCGGAGCTCAGCCCGGAATTGCTGCTCCACGACATGATTACGGCCACGGATGGTACGTCGGACCAGACGGTGCCCTGCGAGTTCGATCCTGTCTGGGAGGTGATCGGGAACAGCTGCGATCTCCTCACCGGCTCTCAGCGCGAACACGCACGTCGGCTGGCGCGGAGCGGCTCGCGATGGTCCGTCGAGAACATCGCGGTCGAGCTGGAGCTCTCCGTCTCCGCCGCCATCGACCTGATCGACGCGATGGCCGCGATCGGCACCATACGCATGGAGAATCGCGCCTCCTCGCCGGAGATCGTCCTGCTGAACCTGGTGCGTCGCGTCCTGCTGGCCCCCGTACCGTGAAAGGGGACAGCGAGAGCCTCATGGAACCATCCCCGGACGCCACGGATGTCGTAGTCCTCGACGATGTTGTCGAAGCGGCCGAACGGCTGGAGCCGCACCTCCCCCGTACCCCGGTGCACCGGCTGAGGACAGACGGTGATGGCCAGGTCTGGATCAAGGCGGAACAAGGGCAACCTACGGGCTCCTTCAAGATCCGCGGAGCTCTCTTCGCGATGTTGAAGCTCTCCGACGCGCGGGCGCTGCCTGGAGTGGTTGCCACATCCTCAGGCAACCATGGACGTGCGGTGGCTCACTCTGCCGCGCTCCTGGGCGTTGCGGCGGTCGTCGTGGTCCCGCACAGCGCGCCGCAGGTGAAGGTCGACGCGCTCAGAGCGCTCGAGGCGGAATTGGTCATCACCGACCCTGCATCCCTGGACGCCGTCGCCGCGGACATTCGCGATCGCCGCGGCCTCGCACTGATCGGCTGCGACATGCCCGACGTCATCGCCGGTCAGGGCACCGTGGGTCTGGAACTGGCCGAGCAGTGCCGGGAACTGAGCACCGTCTACCTGCCCACGGGTACGGGCAGCCTCTTGGCGGGCACGGCGGTCGCGCTCAAAGGGCTTGGGAGGGCGATCAGAGTCGTCGGTGTCGAGCCGGAACTGGCGGCGGACGCCTGCGAGAGTTACCGGCGGGGGGAGCTGACCGCCTGGCCTGTCGCCGACACCTACAGGACCGTCGCGGACGGGTTGCGGGTGCCCAGCCTGGGGCACTACGCCTGGCCACTGGTACGGAGGCATGCCGATGCCATGGAGACGGTCTCGGAAGCCGAGATCGTTCAAGCCGCGCGTACTCTCGCCGAGTCCGGCCGCATCCTCGCCGAGCCCAGCGGCGCCGTCGCCTGTGCGGCCCTGCTCCGCCGACGAAGCCGGGATCGAGCTCCTGCCGCGGCCGTGATGTCGGGGGGAAATGCCCGCCCAGACTGGCATCGTTCCCTGCTCGATTCGCGATAGGGCGGAAATTCCGCATCTTGCCGAAGTAATTGCCGGTTCGCCGGCGGGATGGGTCGTACGATCGGGCTATAAGGCCAAGAAATGAAGGAGGTGTCAAATGCTGAAGTCCAAGGCTATTACGATGTCGGCCCCCGGAGGCAATTCGTGCTCCAGGTCGGGTCACTACCCCATTATGGACTCCGATTTTGCCGATTTCGGCGATTTCGAGCAGGAGCTGATCAGCGCTATCGCTGAAGTTCCACGGGATCGGGACGACGACTAGTCGCATAGTCGTGACACAGTGAAATGCGGTGCTCTCCGGTGTAAGAGCCGGGGGGCACCGCCTACCTAGAGTGACGATTCTCAAGGATCTGCGCCAATGGCCGACGTAAGCACGGGCAGGGGATCGCCCAAGGTTTCCCTGCCGTTTCCCGTGAGATTCCAGCCGAAAATGCCGAGCGCTGAACAGCAGGTAGACCAGGTGTGTAAGGTTCGCCGCGGATCCGACCCACTGGCGCTTTATGTTCATGTGCCGTTCTGCGTGACGCGATGCTATTTCTGCGATTTTGTGACCGTCGTCGGGAAGAGCGTGACTCCCGAGCTGATCGACCGGTATACCAGAGCGCTGAACACGGAACTGGATTTCTACGCCCAGGACGGCACCTTCGGCACCGCTCCGTTCGCGACCGCTCAACTCGGCGGCGGGACACCCACCATGTTGGATCCCACTCAGCTGGATGGTGTGTTGACCCGGATGCGGCATTTCCTCCGGGACGCTCCGGATGCCGAAATACTGGTCGAGGGCTTTCCCACGTCTGTGACCCCGGACAAGTTGGCGGTCCTCAAGGCCGCCGGCAACATCAAGTTCAACATGGGCGTGCAGACCTTCAACAACGAGGTGCTGGAGGCCATCGGACGCCGGCATGAGCGCGGCGACGCGATCCGCGCCATCACCCAGGCGAAGCAGGCCGGCCTCCCTTCTGTCGGCATTGATCTGATCTACGGGTTGCCCGGTGGCGGAACCGATGTGATCGCAACGGATGTGCGGGCGGCCCTCGACTTCGGGGTCGACCACATCGCGCTGTACCCGTTGTGGGTCTATCCGCGAACGCGCCTCAACTCGCTCATCGAGACCGGCAGGCAGTCCAGCACGGAGTTCCGGGAGCGGCACGAGCAACTCCAGGTGGCGGACTCGCTGCTGCGCGCCAGCGGGTTCGAGAGATACACGAGCTTCCACTACAGCCGTGGCCCCGAGCATCACCACCAGTACGGGTTGTGGCAGATGAGAGGGCAGGACTGGCTGGGGGTGGGTCAGGCGGCGGTGAGCCAGCTGGACGATGTGGTCTACGAGAACGATCGCAACGTCAACAGATACATGGCCTTGGCCGACGCCCGCGCCCAGACCGCCACGATGGCTGACCACATGAACCAGCGGGCGCGGATGGTTCGTCACCTTTCCTACGGCATCCGCGAACGGCGGTACTCGCTCAAGGCGTTCGAAGACCGGTTCGGCCCGTCGCCGCACGATGTCTTCGCACCCGAGATCGAGTGGATGGTCGCCGAAGGTCTGGTCCATGCGACTGCCGATCATCTGGAGCTCACGTTGCTGGGAATCCTCCGGCTGGGCGACATTGAAGAGGTCCTGGCACCTGCCGATCACTCCGCGGTCAAGGCAGGGGCATGCTGTGAATGATCACAGACGAAACTGGTACGGGGACGAACTGGCCGCCTTGTACGACCACTCTCCGTTGCTCGCCGACGGGGCAGGCAACCCGGCGATCGAGCACCTTCGTTCGCTGGCGGCCAAGTACGGCGGTCCGGTTCTCCAGATCGGCGTGGCGACCGGCCTGTTCGCCCTCCCCCTTGTCAGGGACGGCCACGAAGTCGTCGGGAT
The DNA here is from genome assembly GCF_044593615.1 of Nonomuraea sp. NPDC051941. Classification (NCBI taxonomy): domain Bacteria; kingdom Bacillati; phylum Actinomycetota; class Actinomycetes; order Streptosporangiales; family Streptosporangiaceae; genus Nonomuraea; species Nonomuraea sp. NPDC051941. The sequence goes on along the minus strand of NZ_JBIUCF010000093.1, from coordinate 10,192 downwards.
CGATCTCTCCGAGAGCATGCTCGGCGCCGTACGCGGCCGGATGACGACAGAGCCCGCCGACGTGCAGCAGCGGCTCACCCTGGAAACGGGCGACATGCGCACCCTCGACCTCGGCCGGCGCTTTCCGCTCGTCACGATGCCGGGGAACGTGTTCCTCTACAACCTGACACAACGCGACCAACTGGCGACGTTGCGAGCCATGCGCCGCCACCTCACCGATGACGGGGTTCTGGTCATCGACATCTTCACTCCGGATCTCCGTCTCCTCGCCGCTGGATCGGGCTCCGTTCAGTCCCATCGATTCCGGACCCCTGAGGGCGCCGATTACGTGGCGGAGCAGACCGTGCTGGTGGAGCCGCTCACCCAGCGGGAGAAACTCCGCATGACGCACCGGCGGATAGGACCCGACGGAGTGCTCGGCCCCGCACTGTTCACGGAAATGACCATGCGCTACGTGTACCCGGCGGAAATGCTGTTACTGCTCAAGGTCGCCAAGTTGCGGCTGTACGAATTGGTGGGTAATTACGCCACCGGACAACGGAAGTCAGCGTATGACGGCCCGCAGGTGGTCGTGGCGACACGAGGTGAATGACTTGACTATCTACAAGCAGTCGAAATACGGGCACGTACTGCCGCACGAGACGGGCGTCACATTCTTCAACAGCATCACGCTCGAGGTCCTCGAGGGCGGCGAGGAGGACGCAGAGGTGTGGCGTTCGTTCGAGCAGCCGCGTGCGGCCGGTGGCACCGCCGACGCGACGGAACAGGTGCTCGTCGACGCCGGCTTGCTGGTTCCCGTCGACCGCGTTGAGGAGCGCCGCCTGCTCGACAAGCTCACCGACATCCGCGTGACGCAGCGGAAAACGCGCAGTGGCAGTTTCAAGTTTCTCCGCATGTCACTGACCGAGCGGTGCAACCTGAAATGTGATTACTGCTTCGTCGAAGAGGTCATCTACAAGGACCTGCCCAAGGAGGCCGCACCGACGGAGCGCTTTCTCGAGCACGTGGAATGGCTCATTCAGCAGAATCCCAACGGCTGGCCGACTGTGCAGTATTTCGGCGGGGAGCCGATGCTGAGGTGGGACCTGATCCAGGACACCACCCGTGCATTGGAGGAGGCCGTCGCAGCGGGGCGTATCGCAGGGTTCACCCACGAGATGACGACCAACGGCACGCTGATGACAAGTGAACGCGCCCGGTGGCTGGTTGAGCACGAGGTCAGTCTCACCATCAGCCTGGATGGCTGGAAGGAGATCAACGATCGCCATCGCGTGTTCCACAACGGCCGCGGCAGCTACGACCTGGTGATCAAGGCGGTGAAGGAGATACGGGCCGCCGGCGGCGAGCCACAATTTCTCATCACGCTGCTGCCGGAGACGGTGGAGATCCTGCCGAAAATCGTCCGCTTCGTGGTCGAGGAGATCGACGCGAAGAGCGTGGCGGTGAACGCTCCGCAGCCGACGGTGGACGGATGGGAAGTGGACGGCCTCGCGCTGTCCCGTTCCGTGCAGGAGTCATGGCTGTTCTGCAACAGTCGCGGGGTTGAGTTCCAGTCGCTGGGCGCGTTCCTGGTGGAGCTCATCAACCAGCGCAGGCCGCAGCCCGACCGCTGTTTTGAAGGCAACCCCACGGGCGCCGACGCGCATTGGGGCGGATACGTCGCAGCGGACGGGTCGCTGTCGTTCTGCATCGTGTGGCACCAGGACGAACGTGTCACCACCCCGAGCGTGCATCAGATCCCCAAGGAGCGCGTGGCCGACTGGCACTACGACACCGCAAGCGTGGACGACTGTGACGGCTGCATCGCCGGCATGGTGTGCGGCGGACCGTGCACGCTGGAGCGGCTCCTCAACGGCGGCGGTCTCAACCCCGACCGCTGCAAGTTCTTCAAGACCATGGTGCCCTTCGTGCTCACCCGGCCTTCGATCGGCGCGCCACAATGATTCCCCGCACCATGGCCACCGCGGCGGCGGCGAAGCCAATCGGCAGCAGGATCCGCGTGTGCGGTTGGGTGACCGACCGTAGCGCGGACGCCGTGCAGGTGACCGACTCGACGGGGTCCATCGCCGTCGAGTCGTGGGCCGAGCTCGCCGGTGTCCGGACCGGCGACGCCGTCGAACTGCAGGTGACCAAGTCGGCAGATGGGTTCGTCGGGACGTCGGCACGCGTCTGGCCCATGACGGCCACCCTGCCGCAGAACGTGGCCAGCGGCGATTCGCCGTACTCCTACCTCAGGTTCCGGAGCGGCGAGGCGGTCGAACTGCTCAGAACGGCCGATCGGGCGGTCACGGTTGCCAGGAGCTACCTGACGGATCATTACTTCGTCGAGGCGAACACCCCGCAGTTGTGGCGTGCGAGCAGGGAGTACGGTGAGTCGGAACTGCGGGTGACCGACCCCGCCGACCCCGAATCGGGGAGTTGGCTGCTGCAGTCGCCCACATTACCGGCGATGCTGTGCGCGATCGGCGGGGTGGACCGTGCCTTCCAGTTCAGCCGGTGCTTCCGTGCGGAACCGAGCGCGTCGCCGCTGAAGGCGTACGAATTCACCCAGCTCAACCTCGCGGTCACGTTCACCTGCGTTGAGGAGCAGATGCGCCTTCTGGAGGGTCTGTTCGAGGCGGTGAACAGCGCCCTTGGCCTTCCCTCCTGGGGGCGGGGGCCGTTTCCCGTGCTCGACTACGATGCGTGCCTGCGCCGGTTCGGCTCGGACACTCCCGACTACCGCTACGGCGCGTTCCCCACGCCCGTGCTGGACGGGGGGCCCTTCGGCCGCCCCGGTCAGCGGATTCGGGCGCTCATCGTCCCTCGCTGCACTGCGGACATCGCCCATGCGCTCCGGAGCATGGCAGACCGGCACCTCGGCACGGAAACGGTTTTCCAGTACAACTCCGACGGAGCAGTCACTCTCGGCGATGTGATCCCCGGTCTGCCCCTGTCCGCGCCGGTGGCGTTGGTGGGTTGTGCGGAGGGAGAGCGGGCAGAGGCCTTCGTCCGCAAGCTCGCGCAGGCCCTCTACCCGCTCATCACCGGCGAGCAGCCGCCCGCGTTTGGTCCTCTGTGGATCCGGCGCCAGCCGTTCCTGTCCGAAGAGGAGCACGAGGCGCGCTCGCACCACAGCAAATGCCTCTTCGGCCAGCGACTCGGGCCCGCCGGAGAACTCTCCGATTCGTACGACCTGGTCGTCAACGGCGTCGAATTGCTCAGTGGCAGCCAGAACGAGGTGGAGCCCGGGCAGTTGCTGAAAAACTTCGCCCACGCGGGAGTGTCGGATCCGGAGGAGATGTACGGGTACTATCTCGAAGCTCTCCGGTTCGGCGCGCCACCGCTGCACAACACCTCGATCGGGTGGGAACGGTTCGTGGCCCTGCTCCTCGGCGTCCCCATGCGCGATGTGATGATCATGCCGAAGACGGGGTCCGGGCAATGCGCGGTCACCGGGCTTCCGGCCAAGAGCTGAGGATGGTCGCGTATGACCTGGGCCGATCTCGTGCAGCGGTATCTCACCGTCGCCGTCACGCACCATCCGGGGTACGCGTTCGCCTGGGACGAGTTCACCATCCCACCCACGCCGGTCGACCCCGCCGCGCTGAGCGGGGCGTACCAGTCAATGAGCGATCAGGTAGATCAGGTAGCTGACGCAGCCGACGACCATGAGGTGCGCCTCCTGCGCTGGTGCCTTGACGACCACCGCTTCGAGCTCGACACCGCGCTGAGCTGGCACAAGGATCCACAGTTCTGGGTGGATCGGCAGTGCTACGGGATTCTCGCGCAGGCAGCCACGGGCGGCCTCCGCGATCGGCCACTGCCGCCGGAATGGATCCGCGCCTTCCTGGCGAACCTGCCCGACCTCTTCGGCGCGGGGATGCGGAACCTGAACCGCAGGGAGGCCGGCCAGGTCGACCTCCGGCGAGCCGTACGCCATCTAGCCGCCAGCCATCGTCTGCTGCAGCAGATGGGCGAATCCGCTGGCGGAGGATGCGCGGATGAGATGGCGCGAGCGGGTGCGAGCATCGACAGATTCTCGGCGTGGCTGTCACAGGCCATCGGGAATGGACATCCGCTGCGCCCCATGGGAGCGCAGATCTGGGAGGTGGGGCTGCGGGCCCGTACCGGCATCGCGTGCGGTCCTGAAGAGCTCGAGCATGTCCTGCGGTGCCAGCTCGACCGGTCGAGGCGGGAGGTCGCTCGCACGCCGGCGGCGGTCCCCGGCCGGATAGCCAGGTCTGTGAGCGAGATCGACCAACTGGTCGCACGGCTCGCCGGGATCTTCTTGCCGAGGTTCGACGGCAAGGAATGCCTTGTCTCCTTACGCTTGGACGTGTCCGATGACACGGTGCCCTGGGTCACCTCGGCGAGCTACCAAAGCGCCGCGTCACGGGGCGGTGGACCGGCGGTCGTCTTCATCCGCCCCGGCGTCTACTCGAACCGGGCCGATCTCGAATTGGATCTGGTCCACGAGTGTTTCCCCGGCCATCACTGGCAGCAGACGGCTCAGGTGCGTGCACACCGCAGCCACCGACTCTGCCTCCGGCACAGCAACCCGGCGTTCGTTGAGGGCTGGGGACGCTGGTGCGAGGGGCTGTACGCCAGTCTCGCTGCCGACCCCTCGGTGAACGCTCGATTCCACGCGAGGATGGCGAAGTACTGCGGCCAGGCGCTTGCCGCACTACTCGTCCACGCACGCGGCAGGCCGTTCACAGAAGTGGTGGAAAGCCTGACCACGATGGGTGTTTGCGGCTCGGCCGACGCCGCCTCCCTCGTCATGCACTCCTACTTCGAACCCTGGCGGGCAACGGCGCCGATAGTCGGCTATCTGGCGCTGCGCAAGCTTGCTGTCGAGCTCGGCGAAAGAGAGATGGAGGCCATGGTGGCGCAGAACGGCGTCGTCGACCTGTTCGGGAAGGGGCTGAGCGGTGAATAGCCCACAGGTGCGTCGGCTGGTCCGTTCCTTCGGCCTTTTCAGCGTACTGATCAGTGTCGTGGACAAGCTCTTCGGTACGGGCTACATCCTGCGCATGGACGAGCAGGGGCTGGGCCCGGAGGAAATAGCCACCGTTCTGACCCTGGGGTCCGTGATGCTGGCCGTGGTGGACTTCCCCGCCGGCAACCTCGCCGATCAGTGGGGCCGCAAACGCACTGCAGCGGCCGGCGCGGCCCTCGTCGGCGTCGGCCTTCTGATGTACGGCTTCTCCACAGGCTCGCTCGGATTCATCGCGGCCATGGCGCTATGGGCAGCGGGCATGGCACTGATTTCCGGGGCCCCCGCCGCCTGGGTCGTTGACCGGCTGGAAAGCATCGGCGCCGGGGACAGGCGCACGGCGGTCCTGTCGAAGGCTGCCAGCATCTCCATGGTCGCCGGAGCGCTGGCGGCGCTCCTCCTTGGAGGCCCCCTGCTGAGTTACGGTCCCCAGCCGGTGCTCCTCACGGCCGCCGCGCTGGCGTTCGTCACGGCGCTGGTGTTGCTCCTGACGGGAACGGACAACCGTGATCCGCAGGGCAAGCTCGCCAATATCCCCGCCGAGGTGTGGACCAACGCCCGGTTGGTCGCTCGCGATCCTGCGATGAGGCTTGTCATCTACAAGAGCGCGCTGGTCCATGTCGGCTTCACGAGTTTCCTGCTGAGCTACCAGCTGTTCGCCACCGAAGAACTCGGTATGCCAAAGAGCAGCATCGGCGTGGTCCTGGCCGGTTCGATTGCGGCGATGGCGCTGGGGATCTGGCTCGCCGCGCCGCTCAACCGCCGGTGGGGCCTGCCTGTGGTATCCGCGGTGGGCTTGCTGACATGCATCGTTGGATACCTGATAATGAGTCTGGCTCCCCACTGGTCCCTGTGGGCGGTCGGGCTCATCTGCTACGAGATCGGGCTCGGGCTCGACCTGATCGCCTTCGGCAGTTGGCTGCACGATCTCGTCCCTGCGGAGAAGCGGACGAGCTGGACTTCCGCCAGGTCGAGCATCCAGACCCTGGTCGGTATCGTTGGCACGCTCGGTGCCGGCGGGCTGATCTCGGTGTTCGGCTTCCGAGAGGTCTGGCTCGCAGCGACCGTCATTACGGCGCTTGCCCTGCTGCCGCTCCTCGCCCTTCGCCAGCGCGTCGCCGTACTGGCCGAGACCGAGGAGAGCCTGTCGTGAGAGCACAGCTCCGCGCGCTGGTGTCGGCGAGCCTGCGCCATGACCGCGATGTCCTCCACATCGAGACGCACATCGAACGCGACCCCGGTGACGCGCTCGTGGTGTCGCTGGCCTCCGGCTGCCAGATGGTGGAGTGCCGCGATGAGGACGGCTCGCCACTCGCGTGGCGGCACGAGGATGACCGGCTCACCCTGCTCGGCTCGCATGATGTGAGCAGAGTACGCATCGCCTACGCCGTTCCGGTCGGCGCACGGGCCGGCCTGCTGCCGGATCAGCCATGGCTCGCCCGACCGGCCGTCGGCGACTTCCACGTCGCCATCACCACGGCCTGGGCGACCGGCGGGGGCGGTCTCGTTTGCGGCACGGATCCGCACCACGGGATCCCGCTCGTCGTGGCCTGGCCGCCGGACGACGAACCGCGCCTCCATGTCGAGGTACGGCAGGGCGAGGTCGTCGCGGCCGATCGCCGGGCCGGTCGCGAGATCACGCGTATTCTCCAGACGCTGACAGGGTGGCTAGGGCCGATCGACGACGTGAGCATCGTGGACGTGGCGGTGCCTGGCGCCTACGCCTACAGCTACCCGGGCGTCATCGCCGTCCATCCCGGCCTGCTCGACTTCCACGCCACGTTGTTCGGCCAGTTCCTGCCGCACGAACTTTCCCATCAGTGGTTCGGCAACCGCGTCCGTTTCACGGGTGCAGGGTTCCTCTGGCCGCAGGAGTGCCTGCCGGAAGCGCTCCAGGCACTTTACGTCAGGGAACGCTGGGGGAACGCGGCCTACGATCTGATCACACGGTCCTACTTCAGGCAGGACGCGGCACATCGTCTCCAGCAGTTGCTCAGCGTCGGGCCTGCTGAACGTGCAGGACTCTCCCTGGAGAGCTATCACGACCTGCTTGCGGTCGGCACCCGGTGGTGGCTTTCCGCCTTCCATGCGGACGCCCGCGCTCTGCACGACATCGTCCGTGCACTCGCCGTCGAGCCAGCCGAGTTCACCGGGGCTCAGGTGGTCGCGCTGGTCAGGGAAGCCGTGGACATCGACCCCGCAGCTCTGCCATGAACGCCAGAGCGGCACGTACCCACGCCGGTTGGCTGGTCAGGGACAAAGGCTGGTTCTATCTCGCGATGGCCACCGGTTGGCTGCGCCTGATCGGGGTCGACTCCGGCCTGCTACGTGACCTCGGGCTCCGGCCAGAGTCTCCCATCCTGGTCCAGGGCCGTGCCGGCCCACGGAACTCCTTGCATGTGACCAGGATCGAAGGGCGCGGCGGGCGCGAGATCGGCCGCACTGTGCGCCCACGCTTCATCGCCAACCCAGTCCCGCACCTTGAACTGGCCAGCGACATCAGGCTGGCATGCCACATCGAGCTCCGAAGGCGGCACCTCCCTGAGGTTAGTCTGCCTGTCGTCCCGGGTGACGCGGCCGTCGCGGAAGCCCTCGGGGGCGGCCTGGACCGCTTCTTCGCATTCGTCCCGCCCACTTTTGAAGGTCCCACCGACGATGGCGCCGAGAGGGACACCGGCCAGGAGGAACGGCTCCTGGTGGCGGATGCGACTGCCGTCCCCGACCAACTGGCCGACCTCGGTACCGGGCTGATCTGCCGGCTGGCGGAGGCAGCGGGCAGCGGCGTGCCGGTCGCGGCGTTCGGCCGCTTCGCCACCGCGGAACGGGCGCCGGTGTTCTTCGATCCCCCGTCGAGCTGGCCCGCCCCTGCCCATGCCGTGCTGATAGGGCGGTTGCGCGCTGTGGGGGCACGACCGGAGACGATCCAGCTGCCGGAGGGCCGGACCCGGCTGGCGGTGTGCGGCGGTGACTCCGTGACTGTGGCCAGACTCCTTGATCTCACCGACAGCACCACACTACGGGAGGACCACGGCATTTCGCGCCAGTGGTGTCCGACCTGGATATCTCTCCAGAACGGTTTGAGCGGCGCTTGGTTGCACCTCGGCGGATATCGAGTGGCCGAGTATGAGGGCGCCGTCCTCCAGGTGTTCTGGGAGCGGCTCATCACCGTCCTGTGCGGCCTTTCCGATCCGGCCGATGCCCGGCTGTTCCCCACGCGGCAGGGTTGAGGTGTCCGTGGTGCCTTTAGAGGAGAAGGCGATCGCCGCTATCGCGGAGGCCGTCACGCGGCTGGATCCGCGCGCGGCGACGGCTCTGCTCATGCGGCGCGGCAACGATCCCCTCTGGACCGGCCTCCTACGAATGCTTCGGGAGATGGGTGTGGAGGCCGGCGACGTCCGGCTGGCCCCGCAGGACCGCTGCTGGGCGCCCCCCACTCCGGACGATCATGGACACCTGCTCGTCGACGGTCGGGCCTACGCCGCGGACGTGCTCATCTATCACGATCCCTTCGGCCCGGCTCGTCCCGGCGCTGACCTCCTGGCCCTTTACCGCCTACTGGATTCCGGGGTCAAAGTGGTCTTCGTCGACTTCCCGCACGGAATGACCCGTACGGTCGCCGCAGACCCGCTGCGGAACGCCTACTTGGGCGCGCTTTCGGTCGACGTGGGAACCGTGGCCGCGGCCGGCGCGGAACTGCGCGCGGTCCTTCAGGACAGCGCACAGCTCGTGGTGCGCTCGGGGAACGCGAGTGTTCTAGAGGTCAGCCGGCCGTTCGAGGTGAGGGATGATTTCACCTCCGCGCTCCTCGACGTTCCCGTGCTGCAACTGCCATACGGAGAGGTATGGGTCGTGGCTGCGCCCGAGTCGTTCCATGGAGCCGTCGAGTTGACCGTGGCCCGCGGCAGGAACGTGCGCGCCCGGGTGTCTCGCGGAAGGCTCTCCTGGGAGGGTGACGCCGGGTCGTTACCCGAGGTCGGTTCCCCGATGGTGGAGCTCGGCATCGGCCTCAACAAGGCGGCACCCTGGCTACCGCCCGCCACGTTGTTCGAAAAGAGCCATGGGCGGCTCCACGCGGGTTTCGGCGACAGTGGGCTGATCGGCGGCCGACGCCGCGAGCGCCTCCACTTCGACCTGCCTCTCTCCCGCGACTCCTCCCTCGACAAGGAGCGGTGATGTTCACCCATCAGATGTGGATGGTGGCCGACCAGTGCAATCTCACCTGCACCTACTGCTATTTCGAGACGGGGGAGTACAGCTACACGCCCAACCGGCTCACGGCTCCCGACTACGACCGCTGGCTGCGCCGGTGCGCGCTGCAACTGCCCGTCAGGAGCGTGGCGCTCACGGGTGGCGAGCCCCTGCTCCGCCCGGACCTGGTGGAACTGGCGGCAGTGGCGCGTCGGCACGTCGACGCCGTACGCGTCTTCACCAACGCGGTTCGCGTGACCGATGAGATCGCCGAGGCACTGTCGCGGTTGGGCTGTGGCGCAGACGTGAGCATCGATCATATGAGTCCCGACGCAGCCGATCGGGTTCGCGGTGGCACGAAGGCGACCCTGGCGGGCATCGAGCGTCTCGACGCGGCGGGAGTGCCGCTGCAGATCATCATGGTGGTGACCAGTCTCAACTGGAGAGAGGTCGAGGAGCTCGTCCGCCGGGCGCGGGAACGGAAATGGCAGGTCGAACTGCTCATGGTGGCGGTACCATCCCGACATCCACTGAGCATGAGCACCTTGACCTCCGCTGAACGCACTGAGCTGCTGCGCGTCATCGACGAGTCGGCTGACGTCTTCAAGAGCCGGGTCTACTTTGAGAGATTGCGACATTTCCTGATTTCCGGCCGGATCTCGATGATCCGGTCGTGCGTGACGGGCCAGGAAGGCGTGTTCGTGAACTCCGATGGCGACATTTGGGTCTGTGCCCATCGTGGCGAAACGTCGTTGGGGAACATCAAGGACGTGTCGCTGCCGGAGCTCCTGATCGGCAAGAGAGCGCTGCTCGCGCGCCGGCCGGCTGGACCGTGCGCCAGTACGGGATGCCTCTCACTCACCTGATCGCTGGCTGGTCGGCTCTCCGTTCTGCGGCCTGCCCCGCTCGGAAATAGGGTGTGTCCAGTCAGTGGCTCTGGCCCACTTTCGGTGGTGACGGAACGTGGTTAGCCGAGCAGGATGCGATGACGCAGGAGTGCGAAGCCGGCCCGCCCGTACATCTGCC
>NZ_JBIUCF010000092.1:0-30724 GCF_044593615.1 Nonomuraea sp. NPDC051941 | reverse complement strand
CCCTTCGCCGGCAAGGCCAACAGCGGCGCCACCTGGACCAACGACATCAGCCACGGCGATCTGGTCCGCAGCAACCCCGATCAGACCATGACCGTTGATCCCTGCAACCTGCAGCTGCTCTACCAGGGACGCAACCCCAACTCCGGCGGCGACTACGGCCTCCTGCCCTACCGGCCCGGTCTGCTGACACTGCAACGCTGATGACGTGACACGGGTCCGGCTCGGAGCCGGCGTGGCAGGGCCGCCCTGCTCGCGCCCTTCCGCGAGACGGCCCTCCGGCTCGGAACACCGTTTCGGGGCGGCCCGGCGATCCGGGCCGCCCCTCCGTCAACGGCTGCCCGTATCCCCGCACTCCGTGGCTAAACTGCCGCCATGCCCACGGAGTCGTCTCCTCTCACCCTCGCTCAGCTCGCCGAGCTGGCCGGAGTTTCCACCGCGACGGTCTCCAAGGTCGTGAACGGCCGTTCCGAGGTGTCGTCCGAAACCCGTGCCGCCGTGGAGGAGCTCATCCGCCGGCACGGCTACCGCCGCCAGCGCCGCCGCTCCATGCCGACGGCCCTGGTGGAGCTCGTCTTCCACGCTCTGGAGGGCGACTATCCCGTCGAGATCACCAAAGGCGTGGCGGAGGTCGCCCGTCAGCACGACCTCATGGTGGGGATATCGGACCTGCACCGTGACCACACCGCCGGAGACGTCTGGCTGGAGAGCGTACTGCGGCGCCGCCCGAGCGGCGTGATCGCGGTGTTCTCCGGCCTGACCGAGACCCAGCACGAACAACTCGCCCGCCGCGAGATCCCGCTGGTCCTGCTGGATCCGGCCGACACTCCCGCGCGGAACATCCCATCGGTCGGCGCCGGCAACTGGAACGGCGGGCTCACGGCCACCCACCACCTCCTGGAGCTCGGGCATCGCCGTATCGCCATCATCACGGGGCCCGACTCCGCGCTGTCCAGCCGGGCCCGTCTCGACGGCTACCGCACCGCCCTCGACATGGCCGGCGTGCCCGTCGACCCGGAGCTGATCGGCCGGGGGGACTTCTTCATCGAGGGCGGTCTGGCCCAAGCGCACCGCATGCTGCGCCTGCCCGACCGGCCAACCGCGATCTTCGCCACGAACGACGGCCAGGCCATCGGTGTCTACCACGCGGCCCATCAGCTCGGCCTGCGCATCCCGGATGATCTCAGCGTGATCGGCTTCGACGACATGCCGTCGGTGCGGTGGGCCGTTCCACCGCTGACCACCATCCGCCAGCCCCTCACCGAGATGGCCGCCGCGGCGACCTCGATGCTGCTGACACTGGCCCATGGCGAGCAACTGCCGCAGAGCCGCGTCGAGCTGGCCACCGAACTCGTCGTACGCGAGAGCACCGGACCTCCCACACTCCCGCCCGCCTGAGCCGGAGCGCGGCATCCAGCTCAGTCCCTCGGCGGTGCTGTGCTCTCGCGGACCGTGAGAGTTGTCGCGATCTCCAGCCCCGCTTGGGGGACCGACTCCCCGCGGCCGATGGCCAGCGCCAGTTCGGTGGCGGCGACCGCCATCTCGCTCAGCGGCTGGTGGACCGTGGTCAGAGGCGGATCGACCCAGGCCACGACCGGAACATCGTCGAAGCCCACCACGCTCAGGTCCCCGGGGATGGACAGCCCGAGCTCGCGAGCGGCTTGGTAGACGCCGAGCGCCTGCATGTCGTTCGCGGTGAAGATCGCGGTCGGCCGGTCAGGCCTGGACAGGAGCTCGCGCGCCGCGGCGCAGCCGTCATCGCGGGTGAGAAGGGTCCTGACCAGGAGTTCGGGATCCGCGGGCACGTCGGCTTCAGCCAGCGCGGAGAGGTATCCGGCCACTCTGGCGCGGCAGAAGGCATGATCCGGACCGCTGATCATGGCGATGCGGCGGTGCCCCAGTCCGAGCAGGTGCCGGGTCGCCGTCTGGCCACCCCTCCAGTTGGTGGCGCCCACGAAGGGGACACCGTCCGGCAACTCTTCGATCGGGTCGAAGACGACGAACGGGATGCCTTTCGCCTTCAACTTGTCACGCTCGGACGGCGAGAGCTGGGCCACTGACAAGACGCAGCTAGGCCGCCGGCCGACCGTATCGTCGATGGACATCGTAGGCGTGCCGTGGAGGCCGAACTCCGAAACCATGACCCCGACGCGGCTCTTTCGCGCCACCTGCTCCACACCGCGGATGATCTCCACGGCCCACATGTGCTCAAGCTCGCGGAACACGAGTTCCACGACATTGCTCCGGTTGGCCGAGGGCCTGCGGTATCCGTGCCGGTTGATCAGCTCTTCGACACGGGCACGAGTCTGCTCCGAGACTCCCGAACGTCCGTTGAGCACTTTCGACACAGTGGGGATCGAGACGCCCGCGGACTCGGCGATGTACGCGATGGTGACCGACGCCGGTCCGTCACCTCCCGCGCTCTGCTCGTCGGCCGCTGGTCCGCCCGGTCGGTTGTCCGTCACGTTCACCCTTCCTCATCAGCGGCGGGTCCGCCCCGGCTTGTCCCCGGCCATTCTCGCACCGGGCGCCAGGGGCGGCCGGACCGTAGGCGATGCGTCCTGCCCACGCGGGGCGGCAGGCCACGAATCATCACTTACACCAAGGAAACTATAGAGCAAGTCCGACGAAAACTTTCCTGCTGCCAGGACTCCGTCACTGATGGCAAACGGTGGTTTCGCCTCGCGCCCATGCGGGCGAGCGTCGCAGCGGCCGGCATGCAGAGCCAGTGCATGGCTGTCATCGCTGGTATGGCAGGGCTTCCCGCGCGAGATGTTCGATAGCACGGTTTCGCGAGAAACTTTCGCGCTGCGACGTGAGGGCCGCCGACTTCGCCTTCATCCTCACCGTGACCTCCTGAAAAGCGCACCGCCCCGCGTGCCGGCGATCCGGCACGCGGAGCGGTGGCATCCGGTCAGGAGGTGGTGCCGGTGACCGAGTCGCCGGACTTGGTCACCCGGTACGTGACGACGGCGCCGCTCCAGAAGTGGAAGGTGAGCGACACTGGCGCGTTCTCGCGCAGGGAACCGAGGAAGTCCGAGGTGAGGCGGATGGTGTTGTTGGCGGAGTCGGGAGAGAAGGCCCTGCCGAACTCCTTGTAGGAGGTCCAGTCGTGCGGTCCGGCGTTGCTGCCGTCGGCGTACTTGGCCTCCATCGTGGCCAGTTGGTCACCCCGGAACTGGGTGGGGACGGCCAGGGACTGCGCCGTGCCGGTCGCGTTCGACAGCACCGGGGTGTCATAGCTGATCACGTTGATCTGCCAGGGGATTCCCTGGGAGAACCTGGCCTGGATCGTTGCCCTGACGCCATACGACCGGTCGCCGGCCAGCCGCGTGAGTGCCGCCGCCGTGAGCGTGAGCTTGTCGCCGGAGACGGTGTAGTCCCTGCCCGGGGCCAGCATGGTGTTGCCCTGCCAGAGCCCCCGGAACGTGGTCCCGTTCAGGTTCAGGGTGAGCGACTGGGCCGCGATCGCACTCGACTTCGGCACATAGATCGAATCAGCGGAAGCCGTGCCCGAACGCGTGGTCCAGCTCGACTTGATCTGGGCGAACAGCTCGGGGTCCTTCCACCGCAGGGTCTCCCGGTTGAGGTGCTGGCCGTTGTCCCACCACATCGTGGTGAGCTTCTTGGCTCGCGCGTGGTGGCCCAGCGCTTCGAAGAACTTCAGCTTCTCGCCCCGCTGGACGGCGTTCACGTCCACGTCGAAGCTGAGCAGGCCGTACTCGCCGAGGATCACCGGGACGCCACGGGAGACGAAGGACTTGTAGGCCCTGTCGAAGGCGTCGACGAGGTCCTGTTCGGACTGGGAGTCGAAGCGGGTGTATCCGGCGATGTTCACGCTGAACGGCCAGAAGCCGTAGTAGTGAATGGTCGCGACCAGATTGTTGTCGCCCAGCGCGGTCATCTCGGCGACCAGCTTGTCCATGAGCTCCTGAGACGGCGTCGTACCCATCGTCGGCAGCACGAGCAGCCGGGTCGAGTTACCGCCGCCGGAGCCGCGGACGATGCCGTGGAACGAGCGGTTGAGCTCGGCGAGCATCTGGCCCTTCTGCTCGTCGGTGCCGCTGGAGAACTGCGGCTCGTTGACGCTCTCGAAGAGCACCTTGCGCGGCGCGTCCCGGAACGCGGCGGCGATCTGGGTCCAGGTGGCGTTGAAGCGGGCGAGCACCTGGTCGTGGTCCGTGCCCATGTTGGCGATCCACTGCCACGAATCGTGGTGGACGTTGATGAGGACGTGGAGGTCCGAGGCCAGCGCCATGTCGACCACCTGCTTGGCGCGCGCCATCCATGCCGCGTCGATGGTGTACGGCGCGGTGCCGGCCTGATGGTCGGTCCAGGTGATGGGGATGCGGACGCTGCGGAACCCCTGGGATCGGATGGCTTGGAACAGGGCCTTGGTGGCCTGGGGGTTGCCCCACGAGGTCTCGTCGGGGATCGCGTCCAGCGTGTTGCCCAGGTTCCAGCCGGGCTGCATCGCCGCCACGACGTCCATCGCGCTGTCGGCGCGAGTGCGGCTCGACGCCGTGTCGTAGGTCGCGGCGACGGCGGGGACGCTCGCCAGGCCCAGAACAGTGATCAGCGCGATCACCAGGCCGGCCGCGCGCCTGAGCCCTCGTAAGCGGTGGCGCGCTGTCTGCTGATTCTCCTTCATTTCTTCCCTTCCTTTGTGTGGACACTTCTGGTCACGGTGCGATCAGGCAAAGGACGGAGGCTCGTAGTCGAACCAGTCGAAGTGGACAGTGCCGGCGGCGGCGTACATGCCGATCACCCGGCCGGTGAAGCCGCCCGCCACCTCGGTGGAGAGGTAGCGGCCGTCGAGGATGGCGAGCGCGGTGAAGCCGCCGTCCTCGGTCTCCACGCCGAACGAGAGAGCGTCGGGCCCGGAGCGCGCGTCGTGGGGCGGCTGCGATTCGTCCGTCCGGACACCGAGCACCAGCGGACCGGCGGGGACCGGATGTTCGGCCACCACGGCTCGTACCGAGCCGATGCGGGCGATGACCTGCACCTGGCCGTCCCCCGCCTCGATCTCGTAGTGGTGTCGCTCGTCGAGCCGGATCGCGAGGCCGCCGCGCCCCTGCGAGGGGTCGATCAGGGTCCGTGCGCGCCACTCCAGGTGCTGCTGACGGCGCCCGAGGAAGGTCACGTCCGCGTCGTCCAGCGAGGCGCCACGGGCGCGGAGCGTCAGCCAACCGGCCCGCTCCTTCGTGGTGCAGAGGTCCGCCGGGCGGCTCCGCACCGAGATCCAGTACGCCTGGAGTTCGGCGAGGTCGAAGTCGTCCCTGCCCGCCACGGCGGATCCGGCCGGAGTGCCCGGCGAGAGCTCGCCGACGACAGGCCAGCCGTCCACCCAGGTCACCGGGGCGAGAAAGGTCTCGCGGCCCAGAACGTGCCAGCCGGGAGTGCCGCCGCGGGGCCGTACGCCGAGCAGGACCATCCACCAGGTTCCGTCGGGAGCCTGTACGAGATCAGCGTGGCCGGTGTTCTGGATCGGATGCGTGGTGCTCCGGTGGGTCAGGATCGGGTTGGCCGGGCACGGCTCGAACGGCCCGTCGGGCGCGGTCCCGCGGGCGATCGAGACGCCGTGGCCCCGCTCGGTGCCGCCCTCGGCGATGAGCAGGTACCAGTACTCGCCGATCCGGTAGAGGTGCGGCGCCTCCGGGGCTGCGGCGCCCGGGGTGCCGGACCAGACCTTGTGCGGCGGCCCGAACGTCTCTCCTGTCCGCGGGTCGATGCGAACCTGCCCGACCCCGGCGAACGTGCACCAGCACGTGCCGTCATCGTCCCACGCGAGATCGGGGTCGATGCTGGGGACGCCGGGCAGCCGGATCGGGTCGGACCACGGTCCGGCGGGATCGGTGGCGGTGAACAGCATGTTGCCGCCGCCGTCGCTCACCACGGTGACGATCAGCCAGAACCGGCCGTCGTGGTGGCGGAGCGTGGGCGCGTAGACCCCGCCCGACGAGAGGGTGTCGGCGGACAGGTGCAACTGGCTCGGCCGCTCGAGGGCGTTGCCGATCTGCGTCCAGTGCACGAGGTCGCGACTGTGGAAGACGGGCACGCCGGGGAAGTACTCGAAGCTGGAGCAGACGAGGTAGTAGTCGTCGCCGACGCGGCAGACGCTGGGATCGGGGTGAAACCCGGGGATCACAGGATCAGCGAGGGTGGGAGTCGTCTGAGTATGGTCTGACACCCCGTGGGGTCCTTTCATCGGTGGGACGCGCTCCCGACAGGTCTCGGTGCTCGTCGGTTCAAGGAGCGTCCGCCTCGGGGCGGGCGAGGCGGAGCAGCACCGCTGACGGAGCGGTGGGCAAGGTCAGGGTGAGCTCGGCTGCGCGGGGATCCCACGCTGTCGTCACCTTGCTGATCGAGGGATAGAGCAGCTCCGCGCGAGCCGCCGCGTCGATCGGGTACGGCAGGCGGATGGTCGTGGTGTCCACGGCGCCGGGGCGTCGCCAGACGGTGAGATAGGTGGCCGCGGGAGTGTGCAGGGCCAGCGCGATCCACGGGTCGTCCCAGGCCGGGAGGCCGAGCGGCCAGGCGGGTACGGCCTGCGGCAGGTCGGCTCGGATGGCCTTGTACACGGCGACGGCCTCGTGGACGAGGGCGCGGGCGTCAGGGTCGAGTTCCGGAACGCGGCCGGACAGATGGATCCGGCCGAGGAGCGCGTTGGCCATGGTGAAGGCCACCTCGTCCAGGGAATCCTCTGGCTGCGGATAGGCCCAGACGGCGCCCTGCTCGGGAGGGACGGCGGTCGGCGCGGAGGCCGCGATGGGTGCGTAGAGCTGGAGGTTCTGCTGATCGCTGGTGGACTGCAGCTGGAGCCGGGACAGCAGGGCGTAGTCCGAGCGCATGCCTCCGGAGGCGCAGTTCTCCACCACCAGGTGCGGGTGCCGGTCCAGGATGCCGTCGAGCCAGTCGAGATGGGCACGATTGTGACCGAGCAGTCCGGCGGCAGGGGCCTCGCCGGGACGGCTGCTCGTGCCGGAACCCGGGTCGATGTTGTGGTCCAGCTTGAGGTAGCCGATGCCCAGCTCGCCGACCAGGCGGTCCACGACCTGGTCGAGGTGGGCACGGGCGGCGGGATGGCGCAGGTCCAGGTGGTGCCGGAGATTATCGGTGACGCGGATGCCGTCGCGGCGGAAGAACGCCTCGTCGGGCAGGGACTGCGCGAGAGGACTGCTGACGCCGATCACTTCTGGCTCGAGCCACAGGCCGGGGATCATGCCGCGTTCCCGGATACGGTCCAGGACCTCGTGGATGCCTCGTTCTCCCGGGAACCGGGAGGCGGACGGCTCCCAGGCGCCGACGCCGACCCACCAGCCGCCGTCGTTGTCGTCGTACCAGCCCGCATCGATGACGAAGTACTCCACCCCGGTCTGCGCGGCTTCGTCGATCAGGGGGAGTAATTTGGCCGTCGTGGGGTCCCCCATCAGGCAGTTCATGTAGTCGTTGAAGATGACGGGCAGCCGCCGGTGGTCCGGGTGCGGCCGGCGGACCGCTCGGCGGTAGCCGGTCAGCGCGGCGAACGCTCCGTCGGGTCCGTCGTCGCCGCCTACGGCGAGCGCGACGGGCACGGTGCGGAAGACGTCACCAGGAGCCAGCGGGTGGCGCCAGCCGTGGTGGGTGTCGCTGGGGCCGGACAGTGCCACGTACGCCGTGTCCTCACGCACTCCGCACTCCCAGCGCCAGCCGCCTCCGTTGTGCTCGATCTGCCACAGCCACGTGCGCCCGGTCTGGCGGTCGGCCAGGCCGCCCATCGGGAGGCTGCCGCAGCTCGACCACACGCCCTGCCCGGCCTGGGTGAAGGCCCCCTTGCCGCTGCCGTGGCGGACACGGCCGCTGAGACGGGGAGAGGTGAGACGCAGGGGCCTGCGCTGCCACCGGTATTCGGCGAGCCAGTCGTTGTCCGCCCACAGCAGGTCCGCGCTCTCCAGGGCACCGGTGAGTCCGCCCACCGCGAGGGAGGTGACCGACTCCAGGAGCAGCGTGCTCTTTCCCTCGTTACGGAGGACCACCTCGCTGCGGAGCACGGGCAGACCATCCGGCGACCGGTAGACCACGTCCGCGGCGAGACCGGTTTCCGGGTCGTGGAGTTCGACGGTGAGCACGTGCCAGCCGTCCTCGCGGAGGGCGTGGTGCCGCCGATGACGCATCCGCGCGCCGATGGTGGTGTCGATGAGCCGGTGGCTCGACCAGTGGCGGCCGTGCCCTGTCGCGGTCACCTCGATCAGGGGCAGCGCCGCCCGGTGGCGCTCGGCTTCAGCCGTCTCGCCGGGCGGGCCGAGGTGGGTCAGGCGGATGTCGCCGTCCGGGCCGATGCCGATCTCGAGTCGTAGGGCGCCATGCCCCCAGGTGATTCCCTGGCGTTCGTTCGTCACGGGCTCTTCCTCGTGTCCGGGGTTCAGGTTCAGTACCTGAGCAGTACGGCGCAGCCGCCCGGTGGCAGCTCGTCCGCGGGCCTGCCCGTCAGCAGGTCGAGGGCGGGCTCGGGCAGGCGAACGGCGTCGGCGCGGTGGTTGAGGACGAACTGCCACCGGCGGCCGTCCGGAGCTTGCCGGGTGACCGTTTCGACCCCGGGACGCAGGCCGGGCGACTCGGGGCCGACGCCGGCCTCGTCGAGAAGCCGGGCGATCAGGGCGGCGTAGCCGGGATCATCGAGGTGGGTGGAGAGGTAGCAGCCCCGGCCGGCGCCGAAACGATGCCGGGTGAGCGCGGGTTTTCCCGCGAGCATGCCGTGGGTGTAGGTGACGGAAGCCTCGGCGCCCTCAGTGCGCAGAGACTCGCTCCAGACGGTGCCGTGTGTGCCGTCCGACAGGACGATCCGCTCGTCCCGCCGGAGGGGCCGAGGTTCCTCGACGCGTATGCCCAGCGCTTCGCGCAACGGCATGGCGGGGTACCCGCCCAGGCGGGCATGGAGCCGGTCGTCGACGAACCCGTTGAAGTACTGGACGAGCAGCGTCCCGCCGTCCGCGACGTAGCGGAGCAGGTTCGCGGCACCGGCGTCGGAGAGCAGGAACAGCGCCGGAGCGACGACGAGCCGGTAACGGCTGAGGTCATGGCCGGGGTGGGCGAAATCGACCGTGACTCCGGCGTCCCACAGCGCCCGATGGGCACGGCGCAGCGTCCCGTGGTAGTCGAGGTCCGCCGACGGCAGGCCGTCGACCTCCAGCGCCCACCAGGCATCGGAGTCATGCAGCACGGCCACCTGCGCGGTGACCGTTGACCCCGCGAGCTCGCCGAGACGTGCGACGGCTTCGCCCACCGCCTGGACCTCGCGGAAGATCCTGCTGTCCGCTCCCGCGTGCGGAAGCATCGCCGAGTGCCACTGCTCGGCCCCGGCACGCGACTGCCGCCACTGGAAGAACAGGGCGCCCTCCGAGCCGCGGGCGATGTGGCCGAGCGTGTGACGCAGGATCTCGCTTGGCTCCTTGCCCAGAATCCGGTCGCGGTCGTAGACGGTGCTGGTGCCCTGCTCCATCAGCAGCCAGGGGCGTCCGCCCGCGAACGAGCGGGCGCGGTCGGCGCCGAAGGCGGTGTCCGCGGCGGCGTCCAGACCCGGCGCGCTCGGATAGTGGTCGATGCTGACCAGGTCGACCTCCCGGCCCAGCGCCCACAGGTCCAGGTTCTGGTAGCCGGGGAGCATCATGTTGGTCGTCACCGGCCGGTCGCTGTGCGCGCGGATCGCGTCGCGCTGCTCCCGGTACGCGGCGAGGACGGTGTCGGACCAGAAGCGCCGGAAGTCCAGCGCCTGGCCGGGGTTCCGGTGCCACTGGGTGGACCTCGGAGGCAGCACCTGGTCCCAGGCGGCGTAGCGCTGGCTCCAGAACGCTGTGCCCCACGCCTCGTTGAGTGCCTCCAGTGAACCGTGGCGGGCGTGCAACCAGTCACGGAATGCGGCGGCGGTGTGGTCGCACCAGCAGAGCGTGGCGTACTCGTTGTGCACGTGCCACATCGCGACCGCCGGGTGGCCGCCGTAACGCTCCGCGAGGGCCGTGGCGATGCGCACCGTGGCATCGCGGTAGGCGGGGGCGGCCAGGCAGTAGGTGTCGCGGCTCCCGTGGGTGAGCCGGGCGCCGTCCGGTGCGACCGGCATGGCGTCCGGGTGAGCCAGGGTGAACCACGGCGGCGGAGAGGCGGTGGGGGTGGCCAGATCCACGGCGACGCCGTTGGCGTGGAGCCGGTCGAGATGGGCGTCGAGCCAGGAGAAGTCGTAGCGGCCCTCCTCCGGCTCCAGCAGAGCCCAGGAGAAGACGCCGACGGTCGCCAGGTTGACCCTGGCGCGGCGCATCAGCTCGTCGTCCTCCTTCCAGACCGGTTCGTCCCATTGTTCGGGGTTGTAGTCGCCCCCGAAGGCGAGCCCGCCGAGGCGGTCGATCAGGTGACGGGTGGTCATGCCTGCTCCTCCTGGATCGGGAGCCGGCCGCCGTCGCGAGTACGGGGACATGGAGTGCTCCTGCTTCCTCTGGTCTGAGGCGACTGGGGTGGGGTCACCGGGGAAGGCTGTGCTGCGGGGCCGGTCCCGTGCTCTCGCGGATGGTCAGGGTGGGGGCGAGCAGCACCAGTTCGTCGGTGGGCTGCTCGCCGCGCGTGGACGCGGTGATCCGTGACATGACCTGCTCGACGGCGATCCGGCCGAGCTCCTTCGCGGGGCCGGTTACCGCTGTGAGGGCGGGCGCGTACCGTTCGGGCAGATGTTCGGGGCACAGGGCGATCACCGACGCGTCCTCGGGAACCGTCCGCCCGCTGGTGCGCAGGAGGTCGAGCAGCGGCCCGATGGCTCCCTCGTTCTGCACCACGAAGCCGGTGGTGTCGGGCCTGTCCGACAGGATCCGTCCGAGCGCACCGGCCGTGCTCTCATAGGTGCCCTCGCATGGACGGTGCAGGAAGCGCAGACCGCGTTCCTCCGCACGCGCGCGGAACCCCGCCAGGGTGCGCTCGGCGTATCCTGCGTGCCGCCGGTAGATGCCGGAGCCGTAGCCGATGAAGGCGATGTCGCGGTGGCCCTGGTCGGCCAGATGATCCGCGCACAGCGCGCCGGCGGCGGAGAAGTCGTGGTCGACGCAGGACAGCCCTCGGGGATCGTCGGGCAGGCCGATGAGCGCCGCCTGGGTACGCAGGTCCCCCAGCGTCGGGATGCGTTTGTCGTCCAGCTCGACGTCCATGAGGATGACGCCGTCGGCCAGGCCGCCGGCGGCGAGGCGGCGGATACCGTCGGGGCCCTCGTCATTGGTGATCAGCAGGACGTCGTAACTGTGCTTGCGGGCGGCCACGGTGACCGAGGTGGCGATCTCCATCATGATCGGCACGTACACGTCACTGCGGAGCGGCACTGCCAGGGCGAGGATGTGCGAGCGCTTGCCCGCCAGTGCCCGGGCGCCTGCGTGCGGGTGGTACCCGAGCTCGATCACGCACCGCTCGACGCGCCGCCGGGTCTCGGCGGAGACGCGGCGCTTGCCGCTGAGCGTGTAGCTGACGGTGCTCGGGGAGACGCCCGCCGCTTTGGCCACATCGGCGATGGTCACCATCGGTTCAGCCCTTGATGGCGCCGGTCAGGACGCCGGTGCGGAAGTGCTTCTGAACGAACGGGTAGACGATCACGAGCGGCACCAGGGTGAGGACCACCACGGCCATCTGCAGCGACAGGGGGGCGGTCTGCGCGTGTGCCATGCCGAAGCCGGCGTTGACCATGCCGGGCATGCCGACTCCGCGGTTGACGTAGGTCAGCAGGACGTACTGCAGCGGCCACTTCTCGCTCTCTGTCGGCATGTAGAGCATGACGTTGAAGAAGGAGTTCCAGTAGCCGACGGCGTAGAAGAGCGCGATCACCGCGGTCACCGCCCGTGAGGTGGGCAGGACGACGGACAGGAGGATCCGCCAGTCCGACGCGCCGTCCATCCGCGCCGCGTCGATCAGCTCGCCCGCAGTGCTGGAGTAGAAGGAGCGGAGCACCAGGATGTTGAAGACCGAGACCGCGCTCGGGAGGATCAGCGCCCACCACTGGCCGTAGCCGCCGAGCCCGGTCACCACCAGGAAGGTCGGGATGAGGCCGCCGCCCACGAACATCGTGACGAGCAGCAGCACCAGGATGAAGCGGTGCGCGAACGAACGCGGCCGCGACAGGCCGTACGCGCACAGGACCGACACCACCATGGACAGGGCCGTGCCGACGACGGTGATGCCGAGGCTCACCAGCAGCGCGGTACGTACGGTCGAGTCGGTCAGCATCTCCTCATATGCCTGGAAGGTCAGGCCATCCGGCCAGATCACCAGGCCGCCGGCCCGGCCGATGGCGCCGCGGGTGGACAGGCTGGTCACCACGATGATCCACAGGGGGACCAGCACGACCAGCAGCACACCGCCGAGGGTGATGCCCTTGGCCGACTGACCGGCTACAGTCGGCGGTTCCTGCCAGCTCGGGCGTGTCGCCCGCCGCGCTCGCGGTGCCCGCGCCGCGCGCCTGGCGCCTCCGATGGTGAATACCTTGGTCATTTCCGGTACAACCCGTCCTCGCCGAAGGAGTGCGCCAACCTGTTGGCGCCCCAGATGAGCAGGAGCGAGATCACGCTCTTGAAGAGCCCGGCCGCCGCGCCGAAGCTGTAGTTGGCCGTGGCGACGCCGTAATAAAAGGCGTAGGTGTCGAGCACCTCCGCGCTCTCGTGGCCGACCGCGTCCCGCTGGATGAGGAACTGCTCGAACCCGACGGAGAGCGCTCCGCCGAGCCGGAGCACCAGCATCAGCACGATGACTCCCCGCAGGCCCGGCAGGGTGATGTGCCATATCCGCCGGAAGGGCCCGGCGCCGTCCGCGGCCGCCGCCTCATAGAGGCCGGGGTTGATGGCGGCCAGCGCGGCCAGGAAGACGATGATCCCCCAGCCGGCCTCCTTCCACACCCCCTGGAAGGTGACCAGGAGCGCGAAAGTGTCAGGGTTGGTCATCACGTCCCAGGTCTGGAGGTCATGCGAGCGCAGGAACTGGTTGAGCGCGCCCGCGCCGCCCAGCATCTGCTGGAAGATCGTGATGACCAGCACCCACGAGAAGAAGTGCGGCAGGTAGACGACCGACTGGACGAAGTTGCGCACCCGCTCGCTGAGCACCGAGTTGAGGAGGATCGCCAGCGCGATCGGGACGGGGAAGAACAGGACGAGCTGGACGAAACTCAGGTAGAGCGTGTTCTTCAGCGCGCCCCAGAACAGCGGGTCGGTGAAGAGCTGGCGGAATTGGTCGAGTCCTGCCCAGTCACTGCTCCAGATCCCCACCAGCGGGTCGTAGTACTGGAAGGCGGTGATGACCCCGACCATCGGGGCGTAGTTGAAGATCAGGAGCAGGACGACCGCGGGCGCCACCATGATCAACAGTGACCGGTCGCGGCGCAGCCTGCCCCACCAGGTCAGGCCCTCGTTCACTGGCCCGTGCCGTACTTGTTCAGCACGTTCTCGGTCATCCACCCCTTGAGCCGGTCCAGGCTGCTCTTCTTCCAGGTGTCGATGACCGCCTGGACCTCGGAGACCTTCTTCTTGCCGTGGTAGCAGTCCTTGATGGCGTCGTCGAGGGACTGCGGCGCGTTGGCCATGGTCAGTTGCTGGGGCATGTTGATGTTCATGTTCCAGAACACCGGCTTGTAGAGAGCGTTAACATTTGTGGCCTGCCAGGCGGCGTAGTCCTTTGTGATCTGGTCTACGCCGGGGTTGCTGATCACGGCGGGCGGCGAGGCCAGGAACGGGAAGGTCTGCGGCTGAACGAACTTCTTGCCGTCCTCGTTCGCGGTCGGCACCCCGTCCTTCATCGTGTAGTGGACGCCCTCCACCCCGAAGTTGACCATCGTGTACTCGGCGGACCCGAACGGGGCGGCCAGATAGTTGGCGACCGCGAGCAATTCCTCGATCTGCTCGGGCTTCAGGCCGGCGTTGAGATAGCTGAAGATGCTCGTGGAGGCGCCCAGGAAGGTCTGCGGCTTGCCCGCGCCGTCGTGGGTGAAGTAGTTGAACGCGGCGCGCCGGTAGTTCTTGTCGGCGGCGGTGCCCGACTCGTGGTCGGTGAGGTTCCAGCCGCCGGTGCCGCCGCCCTGGATCAGCACCTTGCCCGAGTAGAAGCGGGTGGTGCCGTTGGCATTCTGGCCTGCGATCGTGTCCGGGTGGAGGTAGCCGGCCTTCGCCAGGCGGTAGTGCCAGTCGAGCGCCTCGAGGAACTGCGGCAGCTCGTACTTGTGGACCAGCTTGCCACCCTCGACCTTCCAGTTGTACGGGATGTCCCAGGCGGGGAAGATGTAGGTGAAGACGTCGTCGAAGGCCCACACGCCGCGCTTGGCGTCGGTCAGCTCCTTGCCCAGGTTCATCATGTCATCAGCGGACTTCACCTGGTCAGCGGTGATTCCCCGCGCCTCCAGGACGTCCCGCCGGTAGTAGATGCACCCGTTGACGACGAAGTTGCTGGAGAAGGAGGGGATGCCGTACAGCTTGTCGCCCCACGCGCCGGCCTGCCAGGCGCCGGTGGGGATGGCGGCGAGGTTGGGATACTTCTTGATCTTGTCGCCGGCCAGGTAGGGGGTCAGGTCGGCGAGCTGGGTCCCGACCAGCCCGCCGATGTTGAAGTTGGTGTTCCACCAGGTCGGCAGCTGGATCCAGTCGGGTAGGCGCTTGGCGGCCGTCATCGGCGGGACGATGGTGTTGTAGTTGTTGCCGTCCGCCGGCTTCATGGTGAGGGTGACGCCCAGGGCCTTGTTCATGGCCTCGTAGAAGGAGTTCCCCGGCTTCGGCGCCGTCCCCCAGAGCGGAGTGACGGCGGTGTAGCTACCGCCCTTGCCCGGCACTGCCGAGACGGTCCTGACCGCAGTGGACGGGGACGGGTAGGCCAGAAAGGCGGGGTCGGTCGCCGCTCCGGGCGGCCCTGGCACGGACGGGATGTCGGCCTTGACGGAGGCGCTCGGCACGTACGACGGAAGCGCCGCCTGGAGCCCGGTCTTGGTGTTCGTGCCGATCTTCCGCTGGGGCGCGTTGCTGCAGGCGGCGAGGAGGGGAACCATCGCCGCGGCGCCGATGAAGGCTCTGCGGTTCAACTCGGGGGTCATGGGGGGGTTACCCTTCGAAGTCGTCGAAGCGCTTCTATGTTGCCGCGAGACTAATGACATGTTTCCGACAGCACAAGGGAAGTTGTTAAACGAAAGTTTCTCTCCTGTGAAGCATTGACACTCCAGCAGGCTCGTGACAGCGTCGATGCGCTTCGCTGACCGCCCTCCCATCGAGCCTGCTTAGAGGTCTGACACGTGAGTTCCCCGTCTCCGTCCGCAGCCGACGCGTTTCCCTTCAGGGACCACGCTCTGCCGATGCGCAAGCGCGTCGACGACCTACTCGCCCGGTTAACATTCGACGAAAGAATCGCGATGCTGCACCAGTACGCGCCTGCCGTACCGCGTCTGGACATCGCCTCGTTCCGCACCGGGTCCGAAGCCCTGCACGGCGTGGCGTGGCTGGGGGTGGCGACGGTATTTCCGCAGGCAGTGGGCCTGGGTGCGACGTGGGACGAGGAGTTGGTGCGGCTGGTCGCCGAGGCCGTCTCGGTCGAGCTGCGCGCCTTCCACCGCCACCGCCCGCCCGTGATCGGCTCCGGCGCCAACAGCCTGCAGGCGTGGGCTCCCGTGGTGAACCCGTTGCGCGACCCGCGCTGGGGGCGCAACGAGGAGGGCTACTCCGAGGATCCGCTGCACACCGCACGGCTCGGCGTGGCCTATTGCCAGGGCCTGGCCGGCGATCATCCGACCTTCCTTCGTGCGGCCCCGGTGCTCAAACACTTCCTCGCGTACAACAACGAGGACGACCGATGCGTCACCTCCTCCGGCGTTCGTCCCCGGGTGCTGCACGAATACGATCTGGCGGCGTTCCGGCCCGTGGTCGCCTCGGGCCTGGCCACCGGCGCGATGGCCGCGTACAACCTGGTCAACGGCCGTCCCTGCCACGTCAGCCCGCTCATCGAGACGGAGCTGCGGCGCTGGGCCGAGCCGACCGGACACGAGCTGTTCGTGGTCAGCGACGCGGAGGCTCCGTCCAACCTGGTCGACCTGGAGCATTACTTCGACGATCACGCCGAATCCCATGCCGCCGCGCTCAAGGCCGGGATCGACAGTTTCACCGACCACGGCGAGGACAGCGGGACTCCGGTCGGCAGGCTGCGCGAGGCGCTGGATCGAGGGCTGATCGACGAGGACGACATCGACCGCGCGGTGCGACGGCAACTTTCGCTGCGCTTCCGGCTCGGGGAGTTCGATCCGGACCTCGACCCGTACGCCGCCATCGGCCCCGAAGTGATCGACTGCGCCGAACACCGGGCTCTCGCCCTGCGCGCCGCGACCGAGTCGGTGGTGCTGCTCAAGAACGACGGCCTGCTGCCCCTGGAGCGCAACCCGCGAGTCGCCGTCATCGGACCGCTCGCGGACACGTTGTTCGAGGACTGGTACAGCGGCACCATGCCGTACCAGATCAGCGTCGCCGCCGGGCTGGAGGCGGCGCTCGGCGAGGTCGTCCGCGTGGAAGGCGCCGACCGGATCGCCCTGCGCTCACGCTCCACCGGTGAACTGCTGGGCAAGTCCTCCTTCGACGTCGTCGACTGGGGCGGCGGGGCGTCCACGCTGCGTGACGCCGCCAATGGCCGCTACCTCAGCCTCCAGGCAGACGGCTCGCTCGCCGCAGATCGGGAGGTGCTCAAGACCTGGCACATCAACGAAACTTTCTACCTTGAAGCGGTCGCCGATGGCGTGGTGCTGCGCAACGTTCGCACCGGCCGGTACGCCGTCGTCGACCCCGCTGACGGGCGGGTCAGCGTCACCGCCGAAACTCCCGCCGACGCCGAGTGCTGGGACCGGGAACTGCTCCATGACGGTACGGCAGCGGCCCGGTCCGCGGCCGAGGACGCAGACGTCGCCGTCGTGGTGCTCGGCAACCACCCGCTGATCAACGGCCGCGAGACGGAGGATCGCCGGGACCTCGCGCTGCCCGAGGGGCAGGAAGCGCTGCTGCGCGCGGTCGCCGAGGTGCGCCCCGAAACCGTGCTCGTCACCATGAGCAGCTACCCCTACGCCCTGGCCTGGGCCGATGAGCACCTGCCCGCCGTGGTGTGGACGTCCCACGGCGGGCAGGAAACCGGCCGGGCGCTGGCCGCCGTCCTGCTGGGCGAGGCCGAACCTGGCGGGCGGTTGCCG
Organism: Nonomuraea sp. NPDC051941; assembly: GCF_044593615.1. Taxonomy (NCBI): domain Bacteria; kingdom Bacillati; phylum Actinomycetota; class Actinomycetes; order Streptosporangiales; family Streptosporangiaceae; genus Nonomuraea; species Nonomuraea sp. NPDC051941. The sequence continues at coordinate 13,539 of NZ_JBIUCF010000092.1, read as the reverse complement.
CAGACCTGGTATCGCGGCGACGACGAGCTTCCACACTCCCTGGACTACGACATCATCAAGGCGGGCTGGACCTACCAGTACCACCGGGCCGCTCCGCTGTACCCCTTCGGCCACGGGCTCTCCTACACGGAGTTTGTCTACGGCGACCTGCGGCTGTCCTCGGGAACTTTGACCCAGGACGGTACGGTTGAGGTCTCGCTCACGCTGACCAACACCGGAACCCGGCAGGGATCCGAGGTGGTGCAGCTCTACGTCCGGGCGTTGAACGCCCGCTACGAGGCCCCTTCGCTCCGGCTCGCCGACTTCCGCAAGGTCGCGCTGTCTCCGGGCGACAGGCTGGATCTCACGTTCCGGCTGTCAGCCGAGCACCTCGCCCACTGGGACGTGGCCGGCGGGGCCTTCACCGTTGACCCCGGCGCCTATGAGGTGCTGGTGGGCCGCTCCGCCGGTGACATCACCCTGACGGCGCCGATCACAGTGAGCGGTCCCGCCCCCGGGCCGCGCATCGTCGTCGACAGGCGCACGTCGGCCGTCGACTTCGACGACCACGCGGCCATCACCCTGGTCGACGCCACCCGTACCACCGGCGACGCGGTCGCTCCCGCGAAGCGCGAGCAGCCCGCCACCCTGCTGTTCCGCTCCGTCGAACTGTCCGGCGCGGTCCGGGTCGAAGCCGAGGTCGCCGGTGTGTGTCCAGGGAAGCTGGAGTTCCTGGCAGGTGATCGGCTGCTGGCGGAGATGTCGGTGCCGGCCACCGGGAGCCGCTACGCATGGATGACCGTAGCCGGCGACCTGACGACGTCGCCGGACGGCGTCCATGACCTGCAGGTGAACGTGCACGGCGACGTTCGGCTCGCGGCGTTCCGCTTCGGCTCGACCGCCTGAAATGAGCGGCCGTCCAGACCGCTGGAGCCGCCGCAGGAGGGCGGGCCGGCTCCAGGGTCCGGACGTCACATGGCGTTCAGACGCGGGTCCACTTCTGGTTGTTCTGGCCGTTGCACGCCCAGATCTGCACCTTGGTGCCGTTGGCGGTGCCGGCGCCGCTGACGTCCACGCACTTGTTCGCTCCGACGGCGGTGATGCTGCCATCGGCGTTGAACCGCCATTTCTGGTTGTCCCGCCCGTTGCAGTCCCAGATGATCAAGGCGGTGCCGTCCGCCGTCCCGCCCCCGTTCACGTCCAGGCACTTGTTGCCGTACGCCCGCAGCTCACCCGCGGCGGTCGACGTCCACTGCTGGCCGGGCTGCCCGTTGCAGTCCCAGATCTGCACCTGGGTGCCGTTCGTCTGCGAGGCGCCGTTGAGGCACCGGTTCGATCCCACACCCCGCAGTGCGCTGGTGCTGCCAGGGGGCGAGCCGTCGCCCTGCCCGACGCCCTTGCCGTTGAAGGTGAACGAGTCCGCGTCGAACGAGTTCGCGGACGGCGCCTTGAACACGACGTAGACATTGTGGGTGCCACCGGGATCGGTGACCTGCACCGCGGGCAGGGACACGTAGGTGTTCCATCCCCCGGTGGCCGGGACGGGGCTGGAGGCGATGAGGGCCCCCGTCGGCGAGTCGGCGTGCAACTCGATGGACGCCCCGGTGTTGGACGGTGCCGAGACGCGGAAGGACACCGTGTCAATCCCGGACAGGTTGATCGGGCTGAAGGAGATCCAGTCGTTGTTGGAGATGTCGCCGATGCGCCTGCCGCCTTCGGCTCCGGGCTCGTCGACGATCCGGATTCCGGACGAGCCGGTGAAGTGCTCGGCCTGCTTGTGCTTGGGCTGCAGGGTGATGCCGGCGCTGCCCTTCAGGCCGCCCTTGTCGGTGTAGTCGGCGGACAGGGCGTAGTAGACGTTGGCGGCCTCGTCATGGCCGGACGCGGTGGTCGTGACCGTGCCGGAGCAACCGGTGTACTGGCCGGTGTCGTGGGCGTGCTGGTCATGGCCGAGCGCGGTGATCACGTTGACCTTGGTGCAGTCGACGGCGCCGTCCTCGGGGTCGGTGACGTTCACCGTGTAGGCCACCTGGTCGCCGAAGTCGATGAACCCGCCGTCGGGCGGAGCCGAGAAGACGACCTTGGGACGGGTGTTGCCGACGGCGATGGGCAATGTGACGCTGCCCGTCTTCCCGCCGGAGTCCCTTACGGTCAGCTTGGCCGTGTACGTGCCGTTGGCGTTGTAGGTGTGGGACGGGTTGGCGCTGGTGGAGGTCCCGCCGTCACCGAAGTCCCACGCGTAGGTGATCGCGTCGCCGTCGGGGTCGGACGAGCCGGCCGAGGAGAACGCCACCGTCAGCGGCGCCGCGCCCGAGTCGGGGTTGGCGCTCGCCTTGGCCAGGGGCGCCCGGTTTCCGGCAACGTAGTCGACCCGGTAGACGCTGTCATCGGTGTTCGAGTGGCCGAAGCCGTTGCCCCAGTCGGCCATGTACAGGGCGCCGTCCGGGCCGAACTTCATGTCGATCGGCGCATGCGGGGCGAGCTGTGCCACGAAGGGGTTGATCTTCAGGAGGTTGCCCGAGGAGTCCAGGCGGAACTCCTTGACGAAGTTGCGGCTCCATTCGTAGAGGAACGGCGTGCCGTCGAAATACTCGGGGAACTTGCGGTCGGAGCCGCCGGCGGCGTCGTAGCGGTAGAAGGGGCCGCCCATCGGGGCGGCACCGCCGCAGCAGTCGATCTCGGGGAACTCGGCCGAGGCGTGGTAGTTGTACCAGACGGTCGCGGGCTTGGCCGCGGGCAGATTGGTCAGGCCGGTGTTGTTGGGCGAGTCGTTGACCGGTGCCGAGCAGTTGAACTTCGCGCCGGAGGTGTTGGTGGCGAAGTTGTAGTCGTTGAACGGGATGTTGTTGCCGACGCAGTACGGCCAGCCGTAGAAGCCCGGCTGCTTGATCAGGTTCCACTCGACGGTGCCCTCGGGACCGCGGCTGGGGTTCGCGGCGCCGGCGTCGGGGCCGTAGTCACCCGCCGAGATCCAGCCCGTGACCTTGTCGACCGAGAAGCGGAACGCGTTGCGGAAGCCCATCGCGTAGATCTCCGGCCGCGTCTTGGCGGTGCCGGGCGCGAAGAGGTTGCCGGACGGAACCGTGTACGTGCCGTCGGCCTCGGGGTGGATGCGCAGGATCTTGCCGCGCAGGTCGTTGGTGTTGGCCGCGGACCGCTGGGCGTCGTAATGCTCCCGGCCCGGCCGCTCGTCGATCGGGGCGTAGCCGCTGGACCCGTTGGGATTGGTGTCGTCACCCGGGCCGATGTACAGGTTCCCGCCCGGCCCGAACGCGAGGTAGCCGCCGGTGTGGCCGGGCTCGTCGACGTTGCGGTACGCCGGAACCTCGATGATCTTCTTCTCGCTCGCCAGGTCGAGGCTGGTGCCGTTGAAGGTGAACCTCGACACCCGGTTCACCTCACCGCCGTTGGACGGCGAGTAGTTGACGTAGATCCAGCCGTTGGTGGCGAAGTTCGGATCCAGCGCCAGCCCGACGCCACCGTCCTCGCCGCCGTCGTACACCGACAGGGTGGCGATGACGCGCGTGCCCCCGCCGTTGGCGGGGATCAGATTCACCTTGCCCGAGCGTGAAATGTAGAAGACCCTGCCGTCGCCGGCCACGTCGAGTTCCATCGGCTGGTCCGGTGCGCCGTCGAGGGTCACCTTCTGGAACCGGGCCGCGACGGTGCCGCCGCAGTCGCCCGGCGCCGCGCCCGCCGCCCACTTCACCCCGCCCAGCAGGTGCTGCTTGAACGGCGACTCCGAATAGGAGGACGCCTGGTGGCCCATCGCGGTGGCCCACACCCGGCCGCCCTCCGGGTTGTGACACCAGGAGATCGGGTGGTCGGCACCCATCTTGTTCGGCCCCGCGTCATAGGTGGTCTCGTCCGCGCTCACCAGCACGTGCACCGAGCCCCGCAGGTTCTTGTCGAAGTTGTACCACTCCTCCGAGCGCACCCACCGATCCGGCAGCCCCTTCGTGGAGGGGTGTACCTTGTCGGCCACCTTGGCGGTGCCCTGCAGGATCGCCGAATGCGCGGTCATGTGCGCGCCGGCCAGGGCAACCTGGTCCCACCAGGGAAACTGCGCCTCGATGTTCATGTCGGTGGCGTTGTGGATCGCGACGACGCCGTGGCCGCTTCGTACGTATGCCTGGAAGGCCTGACGCTGGGCGTCGTTGTCCCACACCATACCGCTGGTCTGGAACATGATCACCGCGTCGTAGGTGTTCAGGGTCGCGGTCGTGAAGACGGCGGAGTCCTCGCTCTGGTCGAGCTGGAAGTTGTTGTCGGCCGCCATCTGCTGGAACATCGCGACACCGGCGGGGATGGAGTCGTGCCGGTAGGCGCCGCTCGCGGTCTTGGTGAACAGCAGCACCTTGAACTGCGGAGCGGCCGCGTGCGCCACCAGCGGCACCGCGGACAGCCACAGCCCTAATAAGGCTGCGACGAGGGCGGGAAGCAGGCGTGATGTTCGCATGAAGGATCTCCTGGGGGGTTACCGGCTACGGTCGGAGTTGAAGGGTGGGAAGCAGCAGTGGCCCACCCATCGATCCGGGCGGCGGGGCCTGACCATGCGGACAGATATCGAATCGATTCGGAACGAAAATAGGTCGGGCCAATCTTAAGCGTCAAGCATGCTTATCCAGCGAATCCAAGACCACCTTTTCGCTTCCGCCGGGCCGGGGTCCTGCTGCTTTTACTGGATATCTGCAGGTGTAGGCGGCGTCGTCGGTGCCCTCTGTCTCACCGATACTAGAAAAGGCCGTCAATAAGTCTGAAACTTTCAGGCACCACCTTGATCAGAGAGTGCGCAGGTAGGCGAGGCCGTCCACGGCGAGCGCGTCCTGGCTTCGCGCGAGGGACCGCCAGATGGAGGCCGCGGTGGCGATGGTCTGGTTGTGCGCGGTGAAGGACTCGATGACGAGCGGCCCTTGATAGCCGACGTCGCGCAGGGCCCGGGTGAAGCCGGGCCAGTCGAAGCGGTCGGCCCCCGGCGTGCCGCGATCGGTGCCGCACACCTGCACGTGCGCGATCCGGTCCGCCGCGACCCGCACCGCCTGGGCGGGGTCTTTCTCCTCGATGTTCATGTGGTAGGTGTCGAGTGCCAGGTGGCAGTCCTCGGGCAGCGCGTCGAGGGCCTGCTCGACGGTGTTGACGAGGCTGGTCTCGTACCGGTTGAGCGGCTCGACCGCGAGCTTCACCCCGCGCTCGGCCGCGTGGTCCAGGACGGGCCGCAGCTGCTCACGCAACTCGGCATAGACCGCCCGGCGCTCGTCCGGTGACAGCCGCCACGTACGGCCGACCGATGCGTACGCCGGTCCCCCGATCACCGGGGAGCCGACGGTCACCGCCACGTCGACGCAGTGCCGCAGATAGTCCTGGGTGTCGCGAATCGTCTGTGGGGAGGCTGCCACGAGCTCGCGCCCCGGCGGCATGACCAGCACCACGGACGCGGCCAGCCCGTGCTCGGCCAGCACCGCGGCGGCCTTGTCCGGGTTCCAGTCGCCGGGCTGCTCGACGGGCAGTTCGATGACGTCGAAGCCCCACCCGGCGATGCGGGGCGCGAGGCGCGCCAGGTCGTCGTCGGTCAGCGGGGAGACCCAGACCCAGGTGTTCACGCCGATGGAGTACATGCGCCCCTCTTCGCGGTCGGTGTCGATCAGTTCTTCTTCCCGCCCCAGTTCTCGGGGAACCCGGGCAGGGTCTCGCAGCCGCAGAGCGCGTAGTGCAGCGGCGGCATGTTGGGCTTGAGGTAGGCCGACAGGTTCTCGCCTGTGACCTTCGGTTGCGGGAGGTTCCACATCTTGGGCACTTCCTCGCCCTTGAGGATCTTCAGCGCGGCGATGATCGGGGTGCGCCACTGGTAGGTCGGGTACGTGGGCGCGACGGCGGTGAGCTTGGCGTCCTTCCACTTCTGCAGGAAGTCCTGCTGGTCCTCGCCGTTGATCGGCGGCACCGGCACGCCCGCGTCCTCGAACGCCTCGATCGCCGCCACCGCCGTGGCGCCCGCGTCCATCCAGACGCCGTCGATCTTGCCGTACCGCTGGATGTAGTCGCTGACGATGCTCTTGGTCTTGGCGGCGTCGCCGTCGGTGAACTCCACCCCCGCCACCTGGAGCCGGCTCTTGTCGAAGACCACCTTCGCCGCCGACCAGCGGGTCTCCAGCACGTCCACGCCGGGCAGGATGCGCAGCGCCAGCACCTTCCCGCCCGCCGGCACCTTCTCGACCAGGAACTCCGCGGCGTCGGCGCCGAAGGCGTAGCCGCCGATGGGCTTGATGAACGTCACCGGGCAGTCCGTCTGCACGCCCCGATCGAACACGATGACGGGCACCTTCCCGCAGGCGGCCGTCACGGCGGGGGTGAGCGTGGCCGTGGTGTTCGGCGAGACGATCAGCGCGTCGCAGCCCTTGGCCTGCAGCTCGGCGATGTCGGAGATCTGCTTGTCGTCCTTGCCCTCGGCGTCGAGGGCCGTGAACTTCTCGATCTCCTTGTGCAGGCCGGCCTCTGCCTGCATCGTCTTCCAGCCGACCTGGCGCCAGGGGTTGTTGACCGCGGCGTTGGAGAAGCACAGGTGGTACGGCCCGTCCTTCTTGTACGTCGCCGTGTCGACCATCTTCGGGGCGATGGCCTGCTCCCAGGGCTTGTCCATGGGACCCTGCGGCGTCTGGGAGCGCATCGCCAGCTGGGCGTCGAAGTCCGCCTGCACGAAGAACTTCGACTGCGCGCCCGTGCCCGAACCCTGAGCGCTCGTGGCGGGCGCCGCGGACTGGGTGGTGGACGTCGGCTTGTCGGTGGTGCAGCCGGCGAGGACGAGCGCGGCGAACACCGCGACTGCGGCCTTATGACGCGGCATGTGCGTCTCCTCTTCGGGGGGTGAACTTCCGGGGAAGCCGGATGGCTCCCGCCGCGACCGCGGCGATGATGATGACGCCCTGCACGGTGAACTCCAGTGCCCCCGAGATTCCGTACAGGTTGAGCAGGGTGAACAGCGCCTCCAGCGTGAAGGCGCCGGCCATGGCGGCGAGTACGGAGCCGCGCCCGCCGCCGAGCGCCACGCCGCCGAGGACGACCGCGGTGATGGCGGAGAACTCGAGTCCCTGGCCGACCTGCGCCGAGACCCCGGCGAAACCGCCGAGCAGGATCGCCCCGACGGCGGCGGCCAGACCGGAGAGCATGAAGGCGAAGATCTTGGCCCGGTCGACCCGGACCCCGGACAGTGCGGCAGCACGCTCGTTGTCGCCGGTGGCGATGAGGGTCTTGCCGAAATCGGCACGCATGAGCCAGATCGCCGCCGCGCCCACGGCCAGCAGGATCAGCACCGACCACGGCAGCGGCCCGAGGCCGCCACGGCCGAACATCCGGAAGCCCTCCGACAGCGCGCCACGCGGCGCGCCGCCGGTCCAGAGGAAGACCGCCCCGCTGAGGACGAGCAGCATGCCGAGCGTCACGATGAACGACGGCACCCGCAGCTTGGTGGTGACCACGCCATTGACCAGTCCGACGAACAGGCCGACGACGATCAGGAGGCCCAGGACCGGCCAGGTGGCGGACTCGTCGCCGTCGATGAGCCGCGCGGCGATCACCACTTCGGCCGTCACCAGCGAGCCGACCGACAGGTCGAACTCGCCGGAGACGATGACGAAATACTGTCCCGCGGCGAGGATCACCAGCGGCGCGGCCCGTTTGAGGAACGCCAGGAGCCCGGCGGGCTCCAGGAAGTAGGGGTTGGCGACCGCGATCGCGGCCAGCAGCACCACGAGGACCGCGAGGATGGGAAGTGCCCGTTTCATGCCGACCGCCTTGTTCCGCGCCGGGCGTAGGCGGCCACCGCGATGACGATGACCACGCCGCGGACCACGTCCTTGACGAAGGAGTTGATTTCGAGCTGGTTGAAGATGCTGTCCAGGACGGCCAGCAGCAGGACCCCGCCCACGGTTCCGGCGACCCCGCCCTTGCCGCCGGCCAGCGCGGTCCCGCCGAGCACGACCGCGGCGATGGACTCCAGGTCGTAGCCCCCGTCGGTGCCCACGGTGGGCGCCCCCGCCCCGAGCCTGGCGGCCAGCAGCAGGCCCGCGATGCCGGCGCAGACGGAGCAGAGCACGTGGGTGATCACGATGACCCTGCCCGTACGGATCCCGGACAGGCGGGCGACCTCCTCGTTCCCGCCGACCGCGTGGATCCGGTAGCCCAGCCGGGTCCTGCTCAGCAGGAACCACGCCACGACGGCCACGCCCGCCCAGAGCAGGGCGGAGACGGGGATCGGCCCGATGCGGGAGTAGCCGAGGATCTGGAACGACTCGGGCACCTTGCCCGCCGGACCGTCGTACAGGTGGTCGACGACGCCCTTGATGATCAGAGCGACGCCGAGCGTGGCGATGAAGGCGTGCACCTGGAGCCTGGTGATGATCAGCCCGTTGACCAGCCCCACCAGCGCGCTGACGGCCAGCACCGCGGCGACCGCCGGCAGGATGTTCCCGTCCCGGCCCGCCATGATCTCTGCCGCGACCAGCGAGGTCAGGCTGATCAGGTACGCCACGGACAAATCGAGCGAGCCGGCCAGGATCGCCAGCGTCTGACCGACCGCCACGATGCCGAGGGCCGCCGAGCGCTGCTGGATCCCGACGACGCTTTCCATGGTCAGGAACTGACCGCCGTCGAGCGCGACGAGGACCCAGCCGACCGCGACCAGGCCGAGCAGCGCCAGAAACACCACCTGCGTGGGCTCACGTAACCGGGCCGCCAGGCCGCCTTGCGCCTCGCCGCGGCGGGCGGGCACGAGCAGGTTCATTCAGGCCCCTCTCCCGCAGCCAGGTGCATGACGGCCTCCTCCGAGGGGCCGGCCGGCAGCGTGCCCGCGATGCGGCCGTCGCGCAGGACGACGATGCGATCGCTCATGCCGATGAGCTCGGGCAGCTCGGACGAGATCATCATGATGGCCATGCCGTCATTCGCGAGTTCGCGCATCAGGTCGTGGATGGCGGCCTTGGCGCCGACGTCGACGCCCCGGGTCGGTTCGTCGAACAGCAGCACGCGCGGCGCCATGGTCATCCATTTGGCGAGCACGACCTTTTGCTGGTTGCCTCCGGACAGGTAGCGGACCTCCTGTTCCTGGCGCGGAGGCGAGAGGCGTACCCGTTCGAGCAGGTCGCGGAGGCCGTTGCGGCCCTTGGCGCCCACCGCGCGGGCGACGAGCAGGGCGTTGTCGCGCACGGACTGGCGCAGCGCGAGCCCTTCGGCCTTGCGGTCCTCGGTCACCAGCCCGATGCCCATGGCCACGCCTTCCCGGACCGAACGGGGGCGCGACGGGGTCATCTCGCCCGTGGTGAACGGCTCCGCGCCGAAGATCGCTTTGGCGAGTTCCGATCTGCCGGATCCCTGCAGGCCCGCGATGCCGACGATCTCCCCGGCACGCAGGTCCAGATCGATGTCGCGGAGCTTGTGGTTGCCCGCTCCGCGCAGGCTGAGCCGTACCTCGCCGGCGCCGGTCGAGCGGGGCGGGAAGTAGGTGCCGAGGTCGCGGCCCACCATCAGGCGGATCAGCTCGTCGGGGGTCACCTCGCCGATCGGGAGTGTGGTGACGCGCGAGCCGTCCTTGAGCACGGTGACCCGGTCGGCGAGGTCGAACACCTCGCGTAATCGGTGGGAGATGTACACGACGGCGACGCCGCGTTCCCTCAGCCGCCCGATCAGCCGGTAGAGCAACTCGACCTCGTGCTCGGCGAGCGCCGCGCTGGGCTCGTCCATGACGACGAGCCGGGCGTTCACCGATAACGCCTTGACGATCTCGACGACCTGCTGCTGGGCCACCGACAGGCGCTTGACGGCGTCGCGGGGGCCGAAGGAGTGCTCGCCGAGCTCGTCGAGGAGCCGCGCGGTCGCCTGCTCCATGGCGGCCCGATCGACCAGGCCGCGCCTGACGGGCTCGCGCCCGAGGAAGACGTTCTCGGCGACGGTGCGCTCGGGCAACAGGTTGAACTCCTGGTAGATGATCGCGATACCGGAGCGCTGCGCCTCGAGCGGATGGCCGAAGGAGAGGGGATGACCGTCGATCTCGATCGTGCCCTCGTCCGGCGGGTGAACGCCGCAAATGATCTTCATCAGGGTGGACTTTCCGGCGCCGTTCTCGCCGACTACGGCGTGGACCTCGCCGGCCGTCACGTCCAGGTCCACTCCGGACAGCACCCGCACGCCCAGGAAGCTCTTGCCGATGCCACGCATGCTCAGCACCCCGCCCACCTCCCCGTCTCCCCCGCCATGAGGGTGAGCCTGGGGCCATCGGCAAATTTCGGGCTCATTTCCCTCATGCTGCCGGATGTTAAGCGGGCTTATATCGATGGTCAAGCAAAAGCTCGCACCCGTACGACATAACCGGGAGGCCGTGGCGAGCGAGCTCGACTACCGCGCACGCATCGCCGGTGCGGCAGCGGACCAGGCGGTGATGGCCGTAAGCGGCGGACGATAAGGACGCCGATTAGCCTGCTTATGGTTGACCATCGACAAAAATAGCTCTTACCATCGCGGAGACTTACCTACCGGATGCCTTCCGCATGCGGGGTAGTCCCGACACGATGGAGCTTTCATGGACAAGCTCGGTGTGTGGCTTATCGGGGCACGAGGATCCGTGGCGACCACCGCCATCGTGGGCGCCGCGGCCATCAGGGCGGGAGCAGCGACCCCGCAAGGATGCGTGAGCGAGTCCCCCGGCTTTCCCGGGCACCTGGTTCCGCTGGCCGACCTGGTCTTCGGCGGCCATGACATCACCGAGACCTCCTTACGCAAGCGCGCCGAACAGCTGGGCAGAGCGAGGGTCATGTCACCGGACCTCCCGGGGCTACTCGCGTCCGATCTGGACGCCGCCGACGCCGAGATCCGGCCGGGCTATGTCTCCGGCGACGGCGGCCGGGCGGCGACCCGGCTGGTCGACGACATCACCGGCTTCCGGGCTCGGCACGGGCTGGCCCGGGTGGTCGTCGTCAACGTGTCGTCGACCGAGCCTCCGGTGGATTCGCGCCCGGAGTTCGAGAGGTTGGCCGATCTGGAGGAGCGGCTTGCGACGGGGGACGATGTCCTGCCGCCGAGTTCGCTGTACGCCTATGCGGCGTTCCAGGCCGGGTGCGGCTACGTGGAGTTCACCCCTTCCACCGGGCCGACCCTGCCGGCGCTGGCGGAACTCGCCGCCCGGCGGGGCGTGCCGTACGCGGGACGTGACGGCAAGACCGGCGAGACCCTGGTCAAGAGCGCCCTGGCGCCCATGTTCGCCGATCGGGCGTTACGCGTGCGCTCCTGGTCAGGGCTCAACCTGCTCGGCGGAGGGGATGGGGCGACGCTCGCCGATCCGGCCGCCAGGTCCAGCAAGCAGCTCTCCAAGGACCAGGTCGTCGCGAAGGTCCTGGGAGGACCCGTCGAGGGTGAGACGCACATCGACTACGTCCCGGATCTCGGAGAGTGGAAGACCGCCTGGGACTATGTGACCTTCGACGGATTCCTCGGCGTGCGGATGGCGCTGCAGTTCACCTGGCAGGGCTGCGATTCGGCGCTGGCTGCTCCGCTCGTCCTGGACCTGGCCCGGCTGGTCGCCCGTGCGCATGAGAAAGGGCGGTGTGGCGTCCTGCCCGAGCTCGGCTACTTCTTCAAGAGCCCGCTGGGAACGGACGAGCACGCGCTGGCCGTCCAGTACGCCCGGCTGCGCGCCTTCGCCGAGGAGCTGTCATGAGGGCGCTGCTCGAGCTGGTACGCGCACCGGCCGCACTGTCGGTGCCGGGGGACACCATGGCGGGGGCCGCCGCCGCGGGACGGCGTCCGGCACCCGGCCTGGCTCTGGCGTCGGTGCTCATGTACTGGTCGGGAATGGCGCTCAACGACTGGGCAGACCGTGAGGCGGACGCCGTCGAGCGTCCAGAACGCCCGATCCCGTCAGGCCGGGTCCGCCCGGGCGCCGCACTCGGGCTCGCGGCCGCCCTGACCGGCGCGGGCCTGGCCGTCGCCGCCGCCACCGGCGGCCGTCGCGCTCTCACCGTCGCCGGTCTGCTGGCCGGTGCGGTGTGGGCCTACGACCTGGGCCTCAAACGGACGGCGGCGGGACCGGCGTCGATGGCGGCCTGCCGCGTGCTCGACGTGCTCCTGGGCGCCGGCGAGCAGGTCGGGCCCGCCGTGCCGGCGGCACTGGCGATAGGCGCGCACACCTACGGGATCAGCGTCCTGGGCCGGGCCGAGGTCACCGGGGCAGCACGCGGGACCGCCGAGCGCGCGCTCGTGGCGAGCACCACGGCGGCCGGGCTCGCTGCCGCCTCCTGCGTGCGCAACCGAGCCGCCGCCCGGGCCGGAGCGGGCGTCCTCATCGCCGGCTATCTCGCCTTCACCCTCCCGGTCCAGGCCGGGTTACGGACCCGTCCCGACCCCGACAACGTGCGGCAGGCCGTCCGCCTCAGCATCCTCGGCCTGATACCGCTCCAGGCGGCGGCGGTCGCCGGTGGCGGGCGGTTCGCGACGGCAGGCGCGCTGCTGTGCTCGCTGCCCCTGGGAAGATGGCTCTCATCCCGGCTGGCGACATCGTGAAGTGGGCCTACTGCACCAACGGCTTCGCCGACCACCGGCTCCCCGAGGCACTCGCGGTCCTGGCCGATCTGGGGTATACGGGTGCGGCGATCACGCTCGACCACGGTCATCTCGACCCCCACTCCCCCGGCCTGGCCGCGGAGGTGTCGCGAATCGCCGGACTCCTTGAACGCCTCCGCCTCGATGCCGTGGTCGAGACGGGCGGGCGTTACACCCTCGATCCCCTGCGCAAACACCATCCGACCCTCATCAGCGACGACGCCGAGCGCAGAGTGGAGTTCCTGACCACCGCGATGCGGGTCGCCGCCGATCTGGGCGCTCCCGTGGTGCATCTGTGGAGCGGGGTCCGGCCCGACGGCATGCCGGAGGCGGAGGCGTACACGCGGCTGGCCCACCAGTGCGCACGGCTGCTCGACGAGGCCGACCAGGTGGGTGTCACATTGGGATTCGAACCCGAACCCGGGATGCTCGTCGCCGACCTGGACGGTTACGAGCGGCTGCGCCGGATGCTCGGCGACCATCCCCGGTTCGGCCTCACCCTCGACATCGGGCACTGCCACTGCGTGGAGCGGGACGATCTGCCGGCCTGCGTCCGGCGGGCGCTGCCGTACATCGTGCACGTGCAGATCGAGGACATGCGCCGCGCGGTCCATGAGCATCTGGAGTTCGGCGAGGGTGAGATCGACTTCGTGCCGGTGCTCGCCGCTCTGCGCGGCTACTCGGGTCTGGTGGCCGTGGAGCTGGCCCGGCACAGCCATGCGGCCCCGCAGGTCGCCCGCCGCTCGATCGACTTCTTGAGGAGGGCATATGAAGGAGCCGTCACGGGAGTGGCTGGCGCAGGCCGTCCGGCAGGTCGAGGCTGACCCTTACGCGATCCACCGGCTCTTCCCGCAGGCCGAACGGCGGGGCGGCCCAGGTGCGCGGCGCGCGCTGCTCGGCGCGCTGCACGGTCACCACGCGGTGATCCGCAACCTGTACGAGCGCGGCGACACCGGCGAGCGGCTGGCCATCCTGTCCGCG